>NZ_JBFAOC010000010.1:0-189766 GCF_040675055.1 Micromonospora sp. NPDC049662 | reverse complement strand
TCCGGATACAACACCGGTATCCGGACGACACCGCGCCTTGCCGGATCGCCGCCCGGACTCCGCCTCGGCTCGACCGCCCTTATGAAACAGGCCCTAGGGCCTGCCTCCGCCGCGATCTTGCACTTTCTGTCGTTGGTTTGGGGCGACTCGCGGCTTATGTCGGCACAGAAAGTGCAAGATCGCGCGGATTGGGTGAGGGGTGGGACGCGTGAGCGTGCTTGTTGATCCGGCTTCCGGGGTGGGGTTTCGGGAGGTTACCGGGGCCTCGGTGGGGGAGGTGGATGCTGCCATCTCGCGGGCCGCGACGGCGTTCGAGACGTGGCGGGAGGTGGCGCCGGGGGATCGGGGGCGGCTGTTGCGGCGGTTCGCCGCCGTCGTCGACGCGCACCTGGACGAGTTGGCCCGGTTGGAGGTGCGCAACTCCGGGCACACCATCGGCAACGCCCGCTGGGAGGCCGGCAACGTCCGCGACGTGCTGGACTACTACGCCGGTGCGCCGGAGCGGTTGACCGGCCGGCAGATCCCCGTACCCGGTGGCCTCGACGTCACCTTCCACGAACCGCTCGGCGTGGTTGGCGTGATCGTGCCGTGGAACTTCCCGATGCCCATCGCCGCCTGGGGGTTCGCCCCGGCCCTCGCCGCCGGCAACACGGTGGTGCTCAAACCCGCCGAGCTGACCCCGCTCACCGCGCTGCGCCTGGCCGAGCTGGCCCGCGAGGCCGGCCTGCCCGAGGACGTGTTCACCGTGCTGCCCGGCGAGGGCGCGGTGGTGGGGGAGCGGTTCGTCAGCCACCCGGCCGTTCGCAAGATCTGCTTCACCGGCTCCACCGAGGTCGGCACGCGCATCATGGCCGGCTGCGCCGCCCAGGTGAAGCGGCTCACGCTGGAGTTGGGCGGCAAGAGCGCCAACATCGTGTTCGCCGACGCCGACCTGGAGACCGCCGCCGCCACCGCGCCCGGCGCGGTCTTCGACAACGCCGGCCAGGACTGCTGCGCACGGTCGCGGATCCTGGTCCAACGACCGGTGTACGACAGGTTCCTGGAACTGCTCGAACCAGCGGTACGCGCCGTCCGGGTCGAGGACCCGTCCCGCGACACCGCCGAGATGGGCCCGCTGATCTCGGCGGCCCAGCGGGACCGCGTCGCCGGTTACGTGACCGGCGCCAAGGTCGCCTTCACCGGCTCCTGCCCCGACGGTGCCGGCTTCTGGCACGCGCCGACCGTGCTGCTGGCCGATTCGCCCGCCGACCGGCACTGGCGGGAGGAGATCTTCGGGCCGGTGGTCTCGGTGCTGCCGTTCGACGACGAGGCCGACGCGGTGCGGCTCGCCAACGACACCGAGTACGGCCTCTCCGGCTCGATCTGGACCCGGGACATCGGGCGCGCGCTGCGGATGGCGCGGGCGGTCGACTCGGGCAACCTCAGCGTCAACTCGCACTCCTCGGTGCGCTACTGGACCCCGTTCGGCGGGATGAAGCGCTCCGGACTCGGCCGTGAGCTGGGCCCGGACGCGCTGCACTCCTTCACCGACGTCAAGAACGTGTTCATCGCGACGAAGGAGTGAGGCCAGTGCAGGGTCGGTTGCAGGACCGGGTGGCCGTGGTCACCGGAGCGGGCAGCGGCATCGGGTTGGCCACCGTCCGGCGGTTCGCCGCCGAGGGGGCGCGGGTGGTCTGCGTCGACATCGACGCGGCGGCGGGCGAGAAGGCCGCGCAGGAGTGCGGCGGCGAGTTCGTCCGCGCCGACGTCGCCGACGAGGCGGCGGTACGTGACCTGTTCGACGGGGTGGCCGACCGGCACGGTCGGGTGGACATCGCGTTCAACAACGCCGGCATCTCCCCGCCGGACGACGACTCCATCCTGGACACCGGCCTGGACGCGTGGGAGCGGGTGCTGCGGGTCAACACCACGAGCGTCTACCTGTGTTGCAAGTACGCGATTCCGCACATGCGGCGGCAGGGCAAGGGGTCGATCATCAACACGGCCTCGTTCGTCGCGTTGATGGGAGCGGCGACGTCGCAGATCGCGTACACCGCGAGCAAGGGCGGCGTGCTGGCGATGACCCGCGAGTTGGGCGTGCAGTTCGCCCGCGAGGGCATCCGGGTCAACGCGCTCTGCCCCGGCCCGGTGGCCACCCCGCTGCTGCTGGAGCTGTTCGCCGCCGACCCGGAGCGGGCCGCCCGCCGGCTGGTGCACGTGCCGATGGGTCGGTTCGGTGAGCCGGCGGAGATCGCCGCCGCGGTGGCCTTCCTGGCCAGCGACGACGCCTCGTTCATGACCGCCGCGCAGTTCGTGGTCGACGGCGGTATCACCGGCGCGTACGTCACTCCGCTATGAGGCGGCCCCTGATCGGGATCAGCGCGTACGTCGAGCCCGTCGACTGGGCCGTCTGGCGTGGTGTGCGGGCGGTCCTGGTGCCCGAGGCGTACGTGCGGGCGGTGACCGCCGCCGGTGGCCGGGCGGTGGTGCTGCCCCCGGACGACGTCGACGCCGACGTGCTGGCGGTCCTCGACGGGCTGCTGCTGGCCGGGGGCGCCGACGTGGGCCCGGGGCGGTACGGCCAGCAGCCGCACCCGCGGACCGAGGACCGGCCGGACCGGGACGCCGGTGAGTTGACCCTGCTGGCGGCTGCCCTCGCCGCCGACCTGCCCGTGCTCGGCGTCTGCCGGGGGATGCAACTGCTCGCCGTCGCCTACGGCGGCACCCTGCACCAGCACCTGCCGGACGTGCTCGGCTCCGAGGCGCACCGGCCGGCGCCGGGCGTCTACGGCGCCCATCCGGTGCGGTTCGCGCCGGGCAGCCTCGCGGCGCGGACCCTGGCCGGGGTTCAGCAGGTCAACTCGTACCACCATCAGGCGGTCGCCACCGCGGGCCGGCTCACGGTGACCGGCTGGGCGGCCGACGGCGTGATCGAGGCGGTGGAGGATCCGGCCCGTGCGTTCGTGCTGGGCGTGCAGTGGCATCCCGAGAACGAGCCGGACCCACGCCCGATCACCGCGCTGGTCCGGGCCGCCCGGGGGTCCGGCCCGCCGGTGAGTGACCACGACGAGGGGGTACGCGTGGCCGGATCACCGGTGCTGTGACGCAGGTCGCCCCCGTCGCATGGGCCGGGCGGTGGGAGGATCAGCGCATGGGCAAGGTCTATCCGGAGATCGACGGTCGTCTGCGGGAGTTCATCGCGGCCCAGCAGGTCTTCTTCGTGGCTACCGCGCCGTCCGGTCCCGAGGGGCATGTCAATGTCTCACCGAAGGGCATGACGGGCACCTTCGTGGTCCTCGGCCCGCACCGGGTGGCCTACCTCGACTATCACGGCAGCGGGGCGGAGACCATCGCCCACCTGCGGGACAACGGCCGCATCACGCTGATGTTCTGCGCCTTCAACGGGCCGCCGAAGATCGTGCGCCTGCACGGCAGGGGCCACACCGTGGCGGTGACCGAGGCGGGCTTCGCCGACCGTCTCGCCGAGTTTCCCGCTCCACCGGACGTGCACGCCGTAAGGGCCGTCATCACCGTCGACGTGCAGCGGGTCAGCGACTCCTGCGGTTACGCCGTGCCACTGATGGACTACCGCGCGGAACGCGACCTGTTACTCACCTCACACTCCCGTCGCACGGCCGATGATCTGGTGACCTATCGCGCCACCAAGAACGCCGCGAGCATCGACGGATTGCCGGTCTTCTGAGTGCTCAGGACACGTGTGCGCCCCCGTCGGTGCGCCGCGTCCGCCCCCGTGCCGTCGGGTCGGCGACCACCGGAGTGCACGTAACCAGCGTCCACGGGTCGTCATGCGTTACGTTGCTGGTCCGCCGGGGTACAAGTCGGAGCACGGCGCGTGGAGATCAACGGCTGAGGGGTACGGCCGAAGCGGGGGAGGCTGCATGAGCTCGGCCCAGGGGGGCGCGGACGCGGGGCGTTCCTTCGCGGACGGCCACGAGATCCCCCCGCTGTTGGCCGCCGCCTTCGCGAACGGCGGTGAGCTGGGCGAACGGCTCCGCGCCCTCGACTGGTCCACCGCGCCGCTGGGCGGGCCGTCCCGCTGGCCGGTGGCCCTGGCCAGCGCCGTCGGCATGATGCTCTCCTCCAGCGCGCAGATCGTCATGTTCTGGGGCGACGACCAGCTCGCCTTCTACAACGACGCGTACCGGCCGACCATCGGCAGCAAGCATCCGCACGTGCTCGGTCAGCCGGCCCGACACCACTGGGCCGAGACGTGGGACGTCCTCGGCCCGCTGCTCGAAGGCGTCCGCAGCACCGGGCTCTCCTACCGGGGCGCCGACCACCCCTTCCTGCTGGACCGCTCCGGCTTCGTCGAGCAGACCTACTTCGACGTCTCGTACGACCCGATCCGCGGCGCCGACGGCTCGGTCAGCGGCGTGTACTGCATCGTCAACGAGACCACCGGCCGGGTGGTCGGTGAACGCCGACTGCGGGCGTTGTCCGAACTGGGCGCCGAGCTGGCCGACGTAAACAGCGCCGGCGAGCTGGGCCGGACCGCCGCCGACGTGCTCGGCCGGCACTCCGCCGACGTACCCTTCGCGCTCATCTACCTCGCCGACGACACCGGTGAGTTCCGGCTCACCGGGGCCAGCGGCGTCGATCCGGCGGCGGTCGACGCTCCACCGGCGACGTTCGCCGAACTGGTCGCCGAGGGCGCCTCCGCCACCGTGCGGGTGCGCGACCTGGTCGCGCGGCGACCGGCCGACGCCTCCGACGTGGCGCTCGTGCTGCCCGTGAAGGCGACCAACGAGACCGTCGGCGCGCTGGTCGTCGGCGTGGCCCGCCTGCTGCCGCTCGGCGACGAGTACCGCGACTTCCTCGACCTGGTGGCCGCGCAGGTCTCCCGGGCGGTCGGCACCCAGCGGGCGTACGAGCAGGAGCGCGCCCGAGCCGCCGAGCTGGCCGCGCTGGACCGGGCGAAGACCAACTTCTTCGCCAACGTCAGTCACGAGTTCCGCACCCCGTTGACGCTGGTGCTCGGCCCGCTGGAGGACATGCTGGCCGACCCGGAACTGCCCGCCGCCTACACCGACCGACTCGTCGTGATGCACCGCAACGCGATGCGGCTGCTCAAGTTGGTCAACACCGTGCTCGACTTCTCCCGGTTGGAATCCGGCCGGCTCGCGGCCCACTACCAACCCACCGACCTGGCCGACTACACCGCCCGACTGGCCAGCACCTTCCGCTCGGCCACCGAACGCGCCGGCCTGCGGCTGGTCGTGGACTGCCCGCCGCTGCCCGCGCCGGTCTTCGTCGACCGGGACATGTGGGAGAAGATCGTCCTCAACCTGGTGTCGAACGCCGTGAAGTTCACCTTGGACGGCGAGATCCGCGTGCGGGTCCGGGCCGACGGCGATCTCGCCCGGCTGGATGTCGTCGACACCGGCGTCGGGATCGTCCCGGACGAACTGCCGCACGTCTTCGAGCGTTTCCACCGGGTGCCCGGCGCGCGCGCCCGTACCCATGAGGGCACCGGTATCGGGCTGGCGCTGGTCCGCGAGCTGGTCGAGATGCACGGCGGTACGGTCGGCCTGACCAGCCAGGTCGACGAGGGCAGCACCTTCACGGTGACCGTCCCGTTCGGGTCCGATCACCTGCCCGCCGACCGGGTGGTCGCGTTCGCCCCCCTGCCGACGGGCGAGCCCGAGCAGGCCCGGCTCTTCGTGGCGGAGACCGCCCTGTGGGCCGCCGAGGACGGCACCGGTGAGGCCGGCCAGCAGCCGACCGCACTCGCCCCGAGCGGCCGGATCCTGGTCGTCGACGACAACGCCGACCTGCGTGAGCACGTCACCCGGTTGCTCTCGCCGACCTGGGAGGTGGTCACCGCCAGCGACGGTCGGGCGGCCTTGACGCTGGCCCGCGAGGGCGGGTTCGACCTGGTGCTCAGCGACGTGATGATGCCCCGGTTGGACGGGTTCGGTCTGGTCGGCGCGCTGCGCGCGGACCCCCGTACCCGTGATGTGCCGATCGTGCTGCTCTCCGCCCGCGCCGGCTCCGCGGAGGCGGTCGCCGGCCTCGCCGCCGGCGCCGACGACTACCTGACCAAGCCGTTCTCCGGGCAGGAGCTGATCGCCCGGGTCCGGGCCAACGTCGAGCTGGGTCAGCTACGCCGCCAGATCATCCGTCGTCTGCGGGCGCTGGCCGACGCGGCGGTGGCGGTCAACACGGCCCGGTCCACCGCCGACGTGCTCCAGGTCGCCGCCCGGCACGCGCTCAGCCTCGCCGAGGCGGCCCGGGTCGTGGTCAGCGCGGCCGGCTCCCGGTTCGAGGCCGACGCTGGCGGTGAAACGGCCGCCGATCCGACCTTCGTGGCCCCGCTCACCGGGACCAGCCGCGAACAGCTCGGCGAGCTGCGGGTCTGGCGGGCCGCCGACGACGACGCGCAGGCCGACGAGGCCGCGCTCACCCAACTGGCCCGGCTGGTCGGCGTCCGACTCGAGAACGCCCAGCTCTACGAGGCCGAACACCACATCGCCACCACGTTGCAGCACAGCCTGCTGCCGAGGACGCTGCCCCAGCTGCCGGGCGCGGTCGTCGCGAGCCGCTACCTGCCGGGCAGTGCCGACGTCGAGGTCGGTGGGGACTGGTACGACGCGCTCGCGCTCGACGCGGACAACCTCGTGCTGGTCATCGGCGACGTGGTCGGCAAGGGCGTCCAGGCCGCCGCGGCCATGGGCCAGCTGCGCAACGCGCTGCGGGCGTACCTGCTGGAGGGCTTCGACCCGGGCGAGTCGCTGACCCGGCTCAACCGGCTGGTCGTGTCCACCGAGGAGTCGTCGTTCGCGACGGTGGTCTGCCTGCTGTTCAGCCCCCGCACCGGTCGCCTGCGCTACGCCAGCGCCGGTCACCCGTCCCCCCTGCTGATCCGAGGAGACGACGTGGCGTTCCTGCACGACCGTGCGCTCGGCCCGCCGGTCGGCGCCATCCCCGGCACCACCTACCGGACCGTTGAGGGTGAGCTGCCCGCGGGCAGCCGACTGCTGCTCTACACCGACGGGCTGATCGAGGACCGTCACCTCGGCATCGACGCCGCGCTGGCACAGTTGCGGGTCGACGCGGCCGCGCCGGGCCACCATGTGGCGGATCTGGTCGACACGGTCGTCGAGCGGGTGACCGGGCGACCACGTCGCGACGACGTGGCGGTGCTCGCCGTGGAGGCGGCGGAGCTGAACCGGTTCGCGTTGCGACTGCCGGCCGACCCGACCCGACTGAGCGTGCTCCGCAAGCGCCTGGAGGACTTCCTCGTCGCGCACAACGTCGGCGAGACGGACCTGTTCGACCTGACCGTGGCGGTCTCGGAGGCCGCCGCGAACGCCATCGAACACCCCGTCCAGCCCGCCGAGGCGGTGATCACCGTGGAGGTGGCCATCGAGGACCGGACGGTGATCGCCACCGTGCGTGACACCGGCCAGTGGCGGGAGTCCACCGACTCCGGCTTCCGGGGGCGCGGACTGTCGCTGATCAAGGCGTTGGGTGACCTGATGGTGCGGCGTACCGACGGGGGGACCGAGGTGACGCTGCGCCGGCAGTTGCAGGGCTGACGGGGCGCGGCCAGGTCTCAGACCGGATCGAGCCAGGGCTGATCGCCCAGCCCGGAGATCTCCAGCACGCGGCGTACCTGCCGGGACGGCAACACGGTGAGCGTGCCGGAGAACCGCTGGGCGAGCCGGACCACCGCGTGGATGGCCGCCGAGTCGAAGAAGGTCACCGCCCGCAGGTCGAGGGTGAGCCGGCTGGCGGGCTCGCGTAGGGCGGTCTGCGCCATCGTGTCGGCCGTGGCCATGTCGACCTCGCCGGTCACCACCACGTGGAGGTGCTCTCCGTCGATCTCCGCGCGGGCGGAGAAGACGGGTGGTGCTCCCCCTTGATCCACGCAGACACGATGGCACAGCCGACCAGGCAGGGCAACAACCGGTACCGACCGGCCGTGGCACGGGTCACGGCGTCAGCGACGATAGGCTGGGGGGCATGACCGTCCGTGCGCCGCTGACCCCCGGCACGCTGTCCCCGACGCGACCGGTGCCCGCCCACATTCCCCGCCCGGAGTACGTGGGTAAGAAGGCGCCGCAGCAGTGGCGCGGCTCGCACGTGCAGACGCCGGAGACCATCGAGAAGATGCGGATCGCCAGCCGCCTCGCCGCCCAGGCGACGCAGCTCGCCGGCGAGCACTGCAAGCCCGGCGTCACCACCGACGAGATCGACCGCGTGGTGCACGAGTTCCTCTGCGACCACGACGCGTACCCGTCGACGCTCGGCTACCGGGGCTACCCCAAGTCCTGCTGCACCAGCCTCAACGAGGTCATCTGCCACGGCATCCCGGACTCCACGGTCCTGGCCGACGGCGACATCATCAACGTCGACGTGACCGCGTTCATCGGCGGTGTGCACGGCGACACGGATGCCACCTTCTGCGTCGGCGAGGTCGACGAGGAGGCGCGGCTCCTCGTCGAGCGCACCCACGAGGCGATGATGCGCGGCATCCGCGCGGTCGCGCCGGGTCGCCAGATCAACGTGGTGGGCCGCGTCATCGAGTCGTACGCCAAGCGGTTCGGCTACGGCGTGGTCCGCGACTTCACCGGCCACGGGATCGGCGAGACCTTCCACAGCGGCCTCTACGTGCCGCACTACGACAGCCCCCGGCCGACGGACGTCATGGAGCCGGGAATGACCTTCACCATCGAGCCGATGATCACCCTCGGCACCTACCAGTACGACATGTGGGACGACGGGTGGACCGTGGTCACCAAGGACCGCAGGTGGACCGCGCAGTTCGAGCACACCATCGTCGTCACCGACGACGGCCACGAGATCCTGACCCTGCCGTGAGCGCGAGGAACGCGGCGAAGCGGAGTCCCGCAGTCGCGAACGAAGGGCGGACGCCGTGACCGAGACCCCCGCCGCCCTGCGCGAGGCGCACCACGCGGACGTCTCCGGTGGCTGGCTGCGCCCGGCGGTCTTCGGCGCGATGGACGGCCTGGTGACCAACATCGCCCTCATCGCCGGCGTCGGCGGCGGCGGCGTCTCGCCGCACAGCATCGTGCTGACCGGCACCGCCGGCCTGGTGGCCGGCGCGATCTCGATGGGGCTCGGCGAGTACACCAGCGTGCGCTCGGCCAACGAACAGGTCGCCGCCGAGGTCGCCAAGGAGCGGCGCGAGCTGGAACGGCACCCCGAGGCGGAGGCGCGCGAGCTGGCCGACGCCTGGGTGGCCCGGGGCCTGCCCCGCGACCTCGCCATGCAGGTCGCCGAGGCGGTACGGCGCGACCCGGAGGAGGCGCTGCGGGTACACGTCCGCGAGGAGTTGGGCGTCGACCCCGACGATCAGCCGAGCCCGTGGGCGGCGGCGATCTCCTCGTTCGTGTTCTTCTCGCTGGGGGCGTTGATCCCCCTGCTGCCGTACCTGTTGGGCGCCACCGACCTCTGGCTGGCGCTCGCCGTCGGCGGGCTCGGGCTGTTCGCCGCCGGCGCGGTGGTGGCCCGGTTCACCAACCGACCCTGGTGGACCAGCGGCCTGCGTCAACTCGTACTGGGCGCCGCGGCGGCCGGGGCCACCTACCTGGTCGGTTCGCTGATCGAGGTGCAGGGCGGGCTGTGACGCCCGGTCAACCGCCGAGCAGATCGTCGATCGTGCCGTCGACCGGGCGGCCGCGCGCCGCCAGCTCCTCGGCCTGCCGGGTCAGTACCGCACCGACCTCGGTCATGTCCGCGCCGGCCAGACCCGTACGCCGCACCGCGTCGCCCGGATCGCGGAAGTAGGTGCGGCCCAGCAGGCCGGTCACGGTCGCCGCGGCCAACCGCGCCTCACCGAGCATCAGCAGCGCCTGGTCGGTCTCGTACCACTCGGCCAGTCGGGCCGCCCGCGCGTGCGCGGCGCTGCCCCGGTACCAGGCCTGCCGCGCCGCCGTGCTGAACTCCGCCGGCCGGGCCCGGGCGAGTCGGCCGAGGTGCTCGTCGCGCAACGTCCGCAGCCAGCCCGTCGGGTCGAACAGCGACCGGGTGGTGACGTACCGGTCGGCCGTCAGCGGCCACAACGGAGAGAGCATCCGGGCCTGTCCGAGGTAGTCGTCGGCGGCGGCCACGGTCAGGTCGACCAGCACGCCGTCCACCCGCCGGGTCGCCGGCGGCGGCCCGCCACCCGGCCGGTAGGTGACCACCAGCATCCCCACCTCGCCGTTCCCGCCACCGTCGTCGTCGCCGTGCGCGAGGGGCCCGTGGACGGCGATCGCCAGCACATCGGCCGGGAAACGTCGCTGGATCGCCTCGGCCACCCGCTCCGCCACCGACCACCGTCGGTCATCACCGAGCGCGCTCACGGGTCCACAACCTCCCCTGGGGCGACTGGCGTCAGCCTAGCCAGCCGACGGCGGGCTGGCCGGCCCGCCGCGCCCGGTCGGCACCAGCCGGAAGATGCGGATCTCACGGCCCCCGGCCCGCTCGACGTACGTGCGGTACGCCGGCCACTGAGCGACGAGCAGGTCCCACAGACGGTCCCGCTCGGCCCCGGACGCCGGCTCGGCCCGCACCGGGAGCCGGCGGCCCTTCACGTCCACCTCGGCGGCCGGGTCGGCGAGCAGGTTCATCGCCCAACCGGGCTGGTGGGTCTGCCCCCAGTTGGAACCGATCACCACGTACGCGTCGCCGTCGGGCACGTAGAGCAGGGGGTTGCTGCGCGGTTTGCCGGACCGGCGGCCGGTCGTGGTGATCACCAGGGACGGCAGTAAGCCGAGCGCGACCACCCGTCCGCGGGTGAGCCGGCCGACGATCCGGTCGGCGGGTACGAGCAAGCGGGCGGCGGTCCCGAACCAGCGGTGGTGGCCGAGTCGGCGGGTGAGGGTGGTGAGGGCTGACACGCGGATCAGTCTGCCGGTTGCCCGGCACCGGCGGCACCCCCGGACGGTCCGCTTCCGATGGTGCGGTCAAGGCCTCAGTCGAGGCGACGTTCGATCGGCAGCCGGGCCCGGGTGAACAGGCCCGCGCCGAACATCGCCACCACCGGCACCAGCACCAGGACGCCCAGCGCCGGCCACGGCACCAGGTACGGGTACGGCTCCATCGCCGGCCAGGCCGTCGCGTACTCCCGGTTGGCCGAGAACAGCACGATCGCCGCGGTGCCGAGACCGGCCACGATGCCGAGCGCCGAACCGAGTCCCGCGATCACCCCGGCCTGACAGAT
Source organism: Micromonospora sp. NPDC049662 (assembly GCF_040675055.1). Lineage (NCBI taxonomy): Bacteria > Bacillati > Actinomycetota > Actinomycetes > Micromonosporales > Micromonosporaceae > Micromonospora > Micromonospora sp. NPDC049662. The sequence continues at coordinate 178,596 of NZ_JBFAOC010000010.1, read as the reverse complement.
CGCCAGCAGCCGGCGTACGGCGGGGGCCGCGCCGACCGCCGCGAGCGTGGACAGCTCGGCGCGGCCCTCGGCGGCGGCGAGCGCCGTGGCGATCCCGGCCGCGCCCATCGTGATCACTCCGGCCGCGGCGGCGAGCAGCAGCAGCAGCGGCGAGTCGTCACGGGGGGCGGCACCCTGCTCCACCTGGAGGGAGAACGTTCCGAAGCCCCGCAGGTCGGCGGTGAACCGGTCCTGGCGATGTTGGCTGGGCGGCGTCGACGTATTGATCACCCAACCGTTCGAGACCGGCTTCAGGGCGAGCTGCCGGGCTGCCGTCGCGGACAGCAGGAGGCGAGGCTGGCCGCGTGTCGGCGTCAGGGCGTACCCGGGCAGGTCCCATCGCGTGGTGGTCACCTCGTCCCGGCCGGCCCGTACCTCGTTCACCTGCACGGTCACCAGGCCGTCGTGCAGGTAGCGCGGATCGGTCACCACCACGCCCCCGGCGTGCAGCACGGCGGTCGCGGCGGTGGTCGCCGCCGGGTCGGCGCCGGTGAGGAGCGGCAGCGCGCTGCCGTCGTCCACGAGCGTCTGCACGTAGCTCCCGAAGTAGTCCGCCGCGCGGTCCCGGCAGCGCGGGTCGGCCAGCGCCTGCCGACGTTGGGTCGCGGACAGGTTGTCCCCGGGCTCAAAGGGGCAGGCATGATCCGCCGGGAGTTCCGGTACGACGGAGCAGTAGCTGGCCGGGCCGCCCACCGACGGGCAGGCCGTGCCCTGCACCAGGGCGACGGCGCTGGCGCCGAGGTGGTGCCGGGCGGCGGTGCTGACCTGCTCCAACGACGGTTCCGGCCGCAGCGCCGGATCATTGCGGTTGACCAGGACGTGACCGGTGGGCAGCAGCGGCTGATAGGTGCGGGCGTCGCGGACCGCGTCGCTGGCCAGGTAGCCGCCGAGCGCGACGCTGCCGGCCACCGCCGCCATCACGGCGCAGATGGCCGGCGCTGCGGCGGCCCGGTTACGGCTCGCGTCGCGCAGCGCGATCCGGGGCGCCGGCGGCAGCACCCGACCGAGCCGGGCGAGCCCGCCGATCAGGGTGGGTGTGCAACAGACCAGGCCCAGCTCCCCGAGGATCAGACCGGCCAGGATCACCGCGGGGGACGTCCGACTGGCCCCGAACGCCGCGAGCGCCGCCCCGCCGACGACCAGCGCCAATCCGCTGACGAGCGCCCGGGCCCGGGGCGGGGGAGGGGTCCGTCGACCGGCGAGCCCGGCCATCACGTCCTGCCGGGCCGCCGTCCAGGCCGGCGCCAACGCCGCCAGCACTCCGGCCAGCACCGCGACCCCGCCGAGCACGACCAGGGCCAGCGGCCAGCAGCGGTACGCGCCGAAGCGGGTGCCGAACACGTACTGCTCCATGACGGGACGTCCGGCGAACGCCGCGCCGACGCCGAGCAGCAGCCCGGCCACGGCGCCCAGCACCCCGAGCACCACCCCGTCGGCGAGCACGACCCGGCGCAGGTGGGCCGCGTCACCGCCGGCCACCGCGACCAGGGCCAGGTCACGGCGTCGACGGCGGACCCCGACGGCGAACGCCGGCCCGACCAGCAGCACCACCTCCAGCAATCCCAGCCCGGCGATCAGCACCATCGTGCTCAGGTCGCTGGTGTTGGCGGGCCCGACGTACCCGATGAAGCTCCGGGAAGACGTCATCGAATCCGGCACGTGGCGGCGCGCCACCACCACTCCGCGTTCGTTGAGCCGGGCGACCATCGCCGCGTCGACGGTGCCGGGCACGTCGATCAGCCACCTGCTGTCCGGCTGCGCATCGGCCCGGCCGACGGCCGCCGGGTGCAGCGCGATCACCGGGCCGAGGTCGTCGGGGAACTCGACCACACCGACCACCGTGTACGTCCGGGTCCGGTCGGCGGTGGGCACCGCCTCGCCGAGGCGTCCGTCCAGCCGGCGCAGCGCCGTCGGACTCAGCGCGACCTCTCCGGGTTGCTGCGGCGCCCGCCCCGAGCGGAACCGCACCAGACCGCGGGCCAGCGGGTCGGTGAGGTCGAGAATCCAGGCCTGGAGGGTCTCGTCGCCGCGCGGGCCCCGCACCGTCACCGGGCTGCCGGCACGTATCTCGGTGACCCGGCTGCCGGGGCCGAGCAACGCGGTCACCTCGTCGGCCGTGGTCGGACGACTCATCGCCGATTGGCCGTCGTCACGGGGATACCAGGTGTCGCCCCACTCGTCCTGAACGACCGGGGTGTCGGCGAACCACCGCAGCTCCGCGTCGGCGACGCCGAGCCGGCGGTCGAGCTGCTCCTGCGGTGTCAGCTCGGCCATGTCGTAGCTCGCCGCCAGAAAGGCCAGCACCAGCACCGGAAGCGCGATCATCGCCAGCACCAGGGCGGTACGCCGTCGCGCCCGTCGCGACTCCCGGCGAGCGATCCGCAGCGCCGCCCGCCACGAGCCGGTCAGTTCGGCGAACCGTCGCCGCCGCCCGGGTTCGAGCGGTGTCGGCGGCCCGACCGGAGGGTCGGCGCTGCCGCGTGTCACCGGCGTCCGGCGCAGGGTCAACGGTCGCTACCGGAGAGGAGTTGCTCGACGCTGCCCAGCGGCGCGGTCGTGTCGACCAGCACGCCGTCGCGCAGGAACACCACCCGGTCGGCCCAGCCGGCGTGCCGCGCCTCGTGGGTGACCAGGATGCCGGCCGCGCCCGCGTCGACCCGGCGGCGCAACAGGTGCAGCACCGCCTCACCGGTCTGCGAGTCGAGCGCCCCGGTGGGTTCGTCGGCGAGCACCAGCCGGCGCTCGCCGACCAGCGCGCGGGCGATGGCCACCCGCTGCTGCTGGCCGCCGGAGAGTTGATCGGGGAAGCGGTCACCCAGCGCGGGCAGGCCCACCTCGGTCAGCGCGGCCAGGGCGGCCGCCCTGGCCCGCCGGCCGCCGACGCCGTCGAGTTCCAGCGGGAGCGCGACGTTCTCCAGCGCGCTCAGGCTGCCGAGCAGGTTGAGGTGCTGGAAGATGTAGCCGATGCGGCGTCGGCGTAGCTGCGCCAGCCCGCGGCGGTCCAGCGCGCCGAGCGGCTGCCCCTCCACCCGGACGTCGCCACGGGTCGGGCGGTCGAGGCCGCCGGCGAGGGCCAGCAGCGTCGACTTCCCGGAACCGGACGGACCCATCACGGCGACCAGCTCGCCCGGCCGAACGACGAGGCTGACACCGCGCAGCGCGTGCACCGCCGCCGGGCCGACCCCGTGGGTGCGGTGGACGGCGCGCAGGTCAAGCACCGCGTCGCCCGATCCGCTCACCGTCGCGCCTCCTCATCGGCCCACCGTGCGGCGTCGGACGCGTCACCAGCGCCCGGTCGGGGCGGGTGCGGCGGCGGTCCACCCGGCCGGTGCCGCACCAGACTGCTCTCGCAGTGGTCCAGCCAGCGCACCTCGGCTTCGGCCTGGAACACCATCGAGTCCAGGACCAGCCGCCACGGCAGGTCCTCCGGCCGGTCGCTGCCGTACTTCAACCGGGTCAACTCCTGCAACGCGCGCATCGTCGCGCTGCGCTGGGCCTGCACCACCGAGCGGACGTCCACGCCGGGCGTGGTGAGTGCCAGGGCCAGTTTGATCGCCAGCTCGTCGCGCGGCCGGTCGGTACGGCTGATCGGCGTGGCGAACCACAGGGTGAGGTCGGCCCGGCCGGCGTCGGTGATCTCGTACGGGCGCTGGCCGGCCTCGCTCTCCGGCAGCGGGCGCACCAGGCCGTCCCGTTCCAGCCGGGCCAGCGTGGTGTAGACCTGCCCGATGTTCAGCGGCCAGGTCGAGCCGGTCGACTCCTCGAAAGCGGCGCGCAGCTGGTAGCCGTACATCTGGCCGCGTTCGAGGAGGGCGAGCAGCCCGTGACGGATGGACATGGCAACGGAGTATGCATACCTGGTATGGGCTCCGCAACCGGGGCGGATCGGTTCAGCTCGGGCGGCCGGGAAATGCGACAGTCGGTGGGGCCACCCCGGCGGCCTTGCGCCACTTGGTGGCCCGCACGGCGTACTCGACGAGGGCGGCCAGCGCCTGGTCCCGGTCGGCGCCGGTGGTGGACGCCAACGCGGCACGCCAGTGCGCCGCGGTGCGCTCCTCCACCTCGATGGCCAGCCGGAGGGCGCTCGCCCGGTTGGTGACCGGGAACGGCAGCGCGTAGCCGGCCCGGCCTGGTGGAACGGTGCCCCCGGCGGCGCTCAACTGCACCACCACCGCGTCGCGTCGGCGTCGGTGCGCGGCCTCCGCCTGGTGGGCGGCGTCGCGGACCGCGCCGGTGAGTCGGACCCCGATCCGCCCGTACGCGTAGATGGCCGCGTACTCGGCGGTGAGCGCGGCGGCGAGGGCCTCCTCGGCGGTGGGCTGCTTCACTTCAGTGCCTCCTGGTGGGTGGCCCGCGCCGCGGCGATCGATCCGAGCAGCGCGGCCCGTGCGGCGGGCGCGGCGGCGCAGGCGGCGGTGGCGGACTGCTGGGCGGCCTTCTCCCGCGCGCGAAGGTCGGCGAGCGCGCCCGCCGGCTCGGTGGCCGCGGTGGCGCTCGGGTCGACGGCGGGCGCGGACGGCAGGGTGATGCCGACGACCCGGGCGAGTTCGGTGGCGTGCGCGGTGTGCGTCTCGGCGATGGGATTGAGGCGGTCGGCCAGGTCCGGGTGGGCGGCGGCGCTCGCCCGGTACGCCGTGGCGAGGCTCAGTGACTCGTCCACCATCGACCGCAGCGGGTCCGGCGGTGGCGTCGGCTCGTCGTCACGGTCGAAAAGATCACAGCCTGTCAGCGGCGCCACCGCGCCGCCGAGTGCCAGGAGAGCGCCGGCCCGGAGGAGCTTTCGCCGAGATTGCCCGAATACTTCGTCGCGCTGAGTCGTTCTGCCGATCCCCACCGGGCAAGTCAACACCATCGGGTCGGGTCCGGGCGTCACCGGCGTCGGTGCGCCGCCCGGCCCGTCGCCCGGCAGGCGCGTTACGCTCTGCGCAGCCACCGGCGCGTCCGCTCCGGTGGCGTGCCGGCATGGCGGGACGACGTCCCGATCGACCAGGGAAAGGGTGCGTACATGACGCAGCGTGGCCGTACCACCAGGTCGACGGGTCGACCCCGCGACGGCGCGGGCCCCCGCGCTCCACGCGGCGGCGGTGATCTCGCGGCCCGCCGTACCCGGTTGCGGACCGTGATCGAGCCGGTGGTCAACGGCGTGGGCTACGACCTGGAGGACCTGTCGGTCTCCCGAGCCGGACGCCGGCACGTGGTGCGGGTGATCGTGGACGCGGACGGCGGGATCGACCTGGACGCCGTCGCGGACGTCTCCCGCGCGGTCTCGAAGGCGCTGGACGCGGCCGAGGAGGCCGACGGCGACATCGTCGCCGGGGAGTACCAGCTCGAGGTCAGCTCGCCCGGCGTCGACCGGCCGCTCACCCTGCCCCGGCACTGGCGACGCAACGTAAGCCGACTGGTCAAGGTCACCGTCCGGGGCGCCGCGGCGCTGCCCGGCCAACGCGGCGAGCAGCCCTCGGGGGACCGTCAGGTGACCGGCCGGGTGCTCGGGGCCGACGACGAGGGCGTACGGCTGGAGACCGACGGCGGCGAGGTCCGGTGGGCATACGCCCAGCTGGGCCCGGGCCGGGTGCAGGTCGAGTTCACCCGCCTCGCCGAGCTGGGTGAGCCGGACGAGTTCGACGACGCGGACGAGACCGACGAGTACGACGATGCAGAAGACATCGACGACGACGATGATGATGTGGAGGACGAGGAGAGGTGAACATCGACCTCGCGGCGCTGCGCGCACTCGAGCGCGAGCGGGAGATCCCGTTCGACACGATTCTCGCGGCGATCGAGACCGCGTTGCTGACCGCCTACCGGCACACTGACGGCGCTGAGCCGCACGCCCGGGTGGAGATCGACCGTAAGTCCGGCGCGGCCCTGGTGTACGCGCAGGAGATGGACGAGGACGGCTCGCTGGTGCGGGAGTGGGACGACACCCCGCACGACTTCGGCCGGATCGCCGCCATGACCGCCAAGCAGGTGATCCTTCAGCGCCTGCGGGAGGCCACCGACGAGGTGCACTTCGGCGAGTACGTGGGTCGCGAGGGTGACCTGGTCACCGGCGTGGTGCAGGCGCACGAGACGCGTACCGAGAAGGGCATCGTCAGCGTCGACCTGGGCAAGCTGGAGGGCGTCCTGCCGCAGTCCGAGCAGGTGCCCGGCGAGCGGTACGCGCACGGTGAGCGCGTCCGGTGCGTGGTGGTGCACGTGGCCAAGGGCATGCGCGGGCCGCAGATCACCCTGTCCCGCTCCCACCCGGCGTTGGTCAAGAAGCTGTTCGCGCTGGAGGTGCCGGAGATCGCCGACGGCACCGTCGAGATCGGCGCGATCGCGCGTGAGGCAGGTCACCGTACGAAGATCGCTGTCCGCTCCACCACCCCCGGCGTGAACGCCAAGGGCGCCTGCATCGGTCCGATGGGTCAGCGGGTGCGCGCCGTGATGAGCGAGCTGCACGGCGAAAAGATCGACATCATCGACTGGTCGGATGACCCGGCCACCTTCGTCGGAAACGCGTTGTCGCCGGCCAAGGCGCTACGGGTCGAGGTCGTGGACCTGGCTGGCCGGGCTGCCCGGGTGACCGTTCCTGACTTCCAGCTTTCGCTCGCCATCGGTCGCGAGGGGCAGAATGCCCGCCTTGCTGCCCGCTTGACCGGTTGGCGGATCGATATTCGGTCCGATGCGGAGCAGCCGGCTCCGGCCGCGCGCGGGGCCGTGGATCAGGTGCGGGAGCCGGGCGGCGCGATCTCGGGCAGCTAGGGGTAGACTTCTTCCAGTGGTACGACGCACTCAGCCGGAGCGCACCTGTGTGGGCTGCCGGCAACGTGCGCCGGCCAGCGAATTGCTGCGGGTCGTCGCGATCAGAGACGAGGCTGGTCACAGCCTCCGGCCTGATCCGCGCCGCAGGCTGCCGGGTCGGGGAGCGAACATGCACCCGGATCCGGCCTGCTTCGCGCTGGCGGTGCGGCGCCGCGCCTTCGGGCGAGCGCTGCGCATCACCGAGGTCCTCGACCACGGTGTGCTGGCAGAGCACGTCGATGCGCCAACCACTACGTCCGGTCAGCCCGACCGGGCGAGGGTCGCTAGCAGGGTAGGACGACCGACATGAGCACACGATGAAGTCCCTGAAATGACCAGGCTTCAAGTGCACGAGTGAGGTCGCTGCGGGTGCTGCCCGCACGACCTCGGAGTGAGGAGTGCAGTGGCAGGCAAGGCCCGCGTACACGAGCTTGCAAAAGAGCTCGGGGTCGAGAGTAAGACCGTTCTCGCCAAGTTGAAGGAAATGGGCGAGTTCGTGAAGTCCGCGTCCAGCACCGTCGAGGCGCCCGTCGCCCGGCGACTGCGTAACGCGTTCGTCGCGTCCGCCGGGTCCCCGGCTCCGGCCGCCCCGTCGGCGCCCGTGTCGACGCCGGCTTCCAACCCGACCCCGACGCCGTCACCGACCCCGGGCGCGCCCCGGGTCTCGGCCAAGCCGATGCCGCCGCGGCGGCCGGCTGCGCCGGTACCCGGTCCGAAGCCCAAGGGTCCGGTGCCCGGTGCGCCGCAGTCGGCGGCCCCGGTCGCCAAGCCGGCGAGTGCCCACGACATCGAGGTGGCGGCCGCGGAGGCGCGCGCCGCCGCGCTGAAGGCTGAGCAGGAGGCCGCGGTCAAGGCCGCGCAGGCCGCCCGCCAGCAGCAGCGTGACAACCCCGTCCGCCGGGAGCCCCCGGCCGACGGCAACCGGCCCGGTCCTCGGCCGGGTCCTGCGGCGATGCCGCCCCGTCCCGGTTCACCGGCAGCTCGTCCGAACACGCCGGCTCCGGGTCCGGGTGCCCGCCCCGGCGGTCGTCCGCCGGCGCGTGGCGCCGGTAACAACCCGTTCGGCATCCAGGGTGGCCAGCAGCAGCAGCGGCCCCCGGCCGCCGGCGCGGGTGGCCCCCGGCCGAACAGCCCGGCGGGTATGCCGCCGCGGCCGAGCCCGAACTCCATGCCGCCGCGGCCCAGCCCGGCGTCCATGCCGAGTCAGCGTCCGGCCGCCGGTCGTCCCGGCCCCGGTGGCGCGGGTCGCCCCGGTGGCGGCGCGGGCCGTCCCGGTGGCGGTGGCGGCGGGTTCCGTGGCGGTCCCGGCGGTGGCGGTGGTGGCGGCGGTGGTTACCGCGGCGGCCCCGGTGGCGGTGCGGGTGCCGGCGGTGGCGGTGGCTACCGTGGCGGTCCCGGCGGCGGTGGCGGTGCTCCCGGTGGCGGTTTCCGTCCGGGTGGTCCGGCCGGTGGCGGCGGTCGTCCGGGTGCGGGCGGTCGTGGCCGTGGCGGCGGCGCCGCGGGTGCCTTCGGGCGTCCGGGTGGTCGGCCGACGCGCGGTCGCAAGTCCAAGAAGCAGCGCAGACAGGAGTTCGACAACCTGTCGGCTCCGACCATGAGCTCGGGTGCTCCCCGGGGTCAGGGTCAGGTCGTCCGGCTCTCCCGTGGCGCCTCGCTGTCGGACTTCGCCGACAAGATCAACGCCAACCCGGGTTCGCTGGTCCAGGAGATGTTCAACCTGGGCGAGATGGTCACCGCGACCCAGTCCTGTTCTGACGACACCCTGCACCTGCTGGGTGAGCACCTGGGCTTCGACATCCAGATCGTCAGCCCGGAGGACGAGGACCGCGAGCTGCTCGCGCAGTTCAACATCGACCTCGACGCGGAGGTGGCCGAGGAGCGTCTGGTCAGCCGTGCGCCGGTGGTGACCGTCATGGGTCACGTCGACCACGGTAAGACCAAGCTGCTCGACGCCATCCGTAAGGCGAACGTGGTGGCCGGTGAGGCGGGTGGCATCACCCAGCACATCGGTGCGTACCAGGTCCACGTCCCGCACGAGGGCGAGGACCGGGCGGTCACGTTCATCGACACCCCGGGTCACGAGGCGTTCACCGCCATGCGTGCCCGTGGTGCCCAGGTCACGGACATCGTGATCCTGGTCGTCGCGGCCGACGACGGCGTGATGCCGCAGACCATCGAGGCGTTGAACCACGCCAAGGCGGCCGACGTGCCGATCGTGGTCGCGGTCAACAAGGTCGACAAGCCGGACGCCAACCCGGACAAGGTCCGCCAGCAGCTGACCGAGTACGGCCTGGTCGCCGAGGAGTACGGCGGCGACACCATGTTCGTCAACGTGGCCGCGAAGCCGGGCATCGGCATCGAGGAACTCCTCGAGGCCGTCCTGCTCACCGCCGACGCGTCGCTGGAGCTGACCGCTCCGATCGACGGGCCGGCGCAGGGTGTGGCCATCGAGGCGCACCTGGACAAGGGCCGCGGTGCGGTGGCGACGGTGCTGGTGCAGAAGGGCACCCTGCGGGCGGGCGACTCGATCGTCGCCGGTGGGGCGCACGGCCGGGTCCGGGCCATGCTCGACGAGAACGGCAACCAGCTCTCCGAGGCTGGTCCGGCGCGTCCGGTCATGGTGCTGGGTCTGACCGCGCCGCCCGGCGCGGGTGACACGTTCCTCGCCGCGGCGGACGACCGTACGGTGCGGCAGATCGCCGAGCAGCGCCAGGCACGGCGGCGGGCGGCGTCCTTCGCCAACTCCCGTGGCCGGGCCACTCTTGAGACGCTCATGGAGCAGCTCAAGGAGGGCGAGAAGACCTCGCTCAACCTCATCCTCAAGGGCGATGTCTCCGGTTCGGTGGAGGCCCTCGAGGACGCGCTGTTCAACCTCGACATCCCCGAGGAGGTCCAGCTCAAGGTCCTCGACCGGGGCGTCGGCGCGATCACGGAGAGCAACGTCATGCTCGCCAGCGCGTCGTCCGAGCCGGTCACGATCATCGGCTTCAACGTGCGGGCCTCGAACAAGGTCCGCGAGATGGCCGACCGCGAGGGCGTGGAGATCCGGTACTACACCGTCATCTACCAGGCCATCGAGGAGATCGAGGCGGCGCTCAAGGGCCTGCTCAAGCCGGAGTACGAGGAGGCCGAGCTGGGCACCGCGGAGATCCGCGACGTGTTCCGCTCGTCCAAGATCGGCAACATCTCCGGTTGCATCGTCCGGTCGGGCATCATCCGGCGCAACGCGAAGGCTCGGCTGCTTCGGGACGGGACGGTCGTGGCGGACAACCTCACGATCACCTCGCTCAAGCGGTTCAAGGACGACGCCACCGAGGTCCGCGAGGGCTTCGAGTGTGGTCTGACTCTGGGTGGTTACAACAACGTCCAGGTCGGCGACGTCATCGAGACCTTCGAGATGCGGGAGAAGGTTCGCGCCTGATCCGGCAGTGACACGCTGATCAAGGGGTTTACGCCGGCCGGCGTAAACCCCTTGATCATGCGGGGTGGGGTGGCGGTATCGTCCGGGTCGATGTTCACCGGAACCGCGGTCTTCGACCTGCTGCTGCCGGGCGACTCCCGGTCGCTCAAAGCCAAGAGATCATATGTACGGCCGATCGTGGCGGCCCTGCGCCGCTTCGAGGTGTCGGCCGCCGAGGTGGGAGCGCTCGACCTACACGGTCGAGCCCAGATTGCGGTGGCCGTGGTCGCCGCCGAGGCGGCGCACGTCCGCGAGGTGCTCGACTCCTGCGAGCGCCTGATGGCCGCCCGTCCCGAGGTCGAACTGCTGTCGGTTCGACGCCGGCTGTACGGCGTGGACGACGACTGACCCACGGGGCCGGCGGTGCCCGGCGACCGGCGCCGCCGCGAAGGTAGTGTTCGAGATGTTGGCCGGTCGGCCGGCGGCCTCCAGGGCCGCCGGGCCGGCCGGGAGCGGGACGCCGTGGAGGTGGCGAGATGTCTGATCCGGCTAAGGTACGCCGGCACGCGGAACGAGTGCGTGAGCTGGTCGCTTCGGTGGTGCGGAGCCAGATCAAGGATCCGCGCCTGGGCATGATCACCATCACCGATGCCCGGATCACCGCCGACCTGCGCGACGCGACGGTCTTCTACACGGTGCTGGGTGACGCGGTGGCCCAGGCGGACACCGCGGCGGCTCTGGAGAGCGCCAAGGGGTTGCTGCGCAGCACGGTCGGTAAGGCGCTCGGGCTGCGGCACTCGCCCACGCTGACGTTCGTTCTCGACGACGTGCAGGACCAGGTCAAGCACATCGACGACCTGCTCGCCGCCGCGCGCAACGCCGACGCGGAGGTGCAGCGGCTCGCCGCGCGCGCCGAGTACGCGGGCGACGCGCAGCCGTACCGCGTCGAGGACGAGGACGAGGACGAGACGGACGAGGAGGCCGACGCGGCCGCCGACGCCACGGAGACCCCCCGGGGTGGGGCGGCGCGGTGACGGGCGCCGCCGGTGCCCAACTCGCCGCGACGGTCGACGGCGGCCCGTCCGAGGCGGACTGGGCGGCGGCCGAGGCGCTGATCCGTGCTCTCCCGTCGACCGGCCGGGTGTTGCTGATCTGCCACGTCAACCCGGACGGTGACGCGCTGGGCAGCATGCTCGGCTTCGGTCTGGGCCTGCGTCAGTTCGGCGTACACCGGGTGCAGGCGACCTTTCCCGGGCCGCCGGAGGTGCCCGAGCCGTTGCGGGGTCTGCCCGGGATGGAGCTCCTGGTCCCGGCGGGCGACGCCGACCCCGCGCCGGACCTGGTGATCTGCTTCGACGCGGCCAGTGAGTCGCGCCTCGGCGCGCTGGCCGACCGGCTGTCGACGGCCGGTGCGGCGCTGGTGCTCGACCACCACGCCTCGAATCCGGGCTTCGGCACGGTCAATCTGATCGACCCGGGTGCCGCCGCCACGTCGGTGGTCGCCGATCGGCTCCTGGCGCGGCTGGGCGTGACGACGGACCGGGCCATCGCCGAGTGCCTGTACGTGGCGCTGACCACGGACACCGGCTCGTTCCGCTTCGAGGCGACCACTCCGGCCGTACACCAGATGGCCGCCCGGTTGCTCGCCACCGGCATCTCGCCCGGTGACATCTCCCGGCGCGTCTTCGACACCCGACCCTTCGGAGCGGTTCGGCTCTTCGGCGAGGTGCTCGGCCGTGCCCGTCTGGAGCCGGCCGCCGCCGACGGTCGGGGCCTGGTGTGGACTACCGCCACCCTCGATGACTTGGCCCGCCACGACCAGCCGCCGTACGTGCTGGAGGCGCTCATCGACTCGGTGCGGTGCACCGCCGAGGCGGACGTGAGCTGCGTGCTGAAGCAGACCGCGCCCGACGAGTGGGCCGTGTCGATGCGCAGCAAGGGCGCGGTGGACGTCAGCCGCGTGGCGGTCGCGATGGGCGGGGGCGGCCACCGGTTCGCGGCCGGGTTCACCGGCCGGGGGAGCGCCGAGCAGGTCGTCGAGGCGATCCGCGGCGAGTTGGGCGCGGCGCTGGTCTCCGGCGTCGGCTGATCCCCGGCGGCCCGCCCGCTGCGGTGGCGCTGGTGGTCGGCACGGCAAGTTCAGGGTCAGCTCCGGGGAGTGTTGGCCTTCCCGCGCTGGGTGAGACCGGGAAGAATTGCGGGATGGAGCAGCCGCACGACCTCACCGTGGAGGCCCCCCGAGCCTGGGACCGGCCCGCCGTCTCCGTTCCGGTTCTCCTCTGCCTGTCCCTCGTCGGGGGGCGGTTCGCGTCGTTCTCCACGGAGGCGAATCTCTACACGCTCGGCACCGGCGGGGTGTTGATCTGGCTCGGTCTGAGCAACCGGGTGCCCCGGCGTCCGGCGCCGCCCCGGCTGGGCGCGGGGGCGGCCTGGTGGGCCCTGCCCGTCGTGATCTTCGGTGTCTTCGAGGGCGCCACCTTCGTGCTCGCCGTGGGCGACGACTTTCCCACCTTCTCCCGGCTCGCCGACCCCCTGCTGGAAGATCATCTGACTCGGTCGGTGGCGTGGTTCGCCTGGTTGGCCGCGTTCTGGGGGTTGGTGCGGCGATGATGCGGGCCCTCGCGATCGGCGGTTTCCTGGCCGCGCTCGTGCTCTTCGCCGTCATCGAGGTGCTGGCCCGCCGGGAGGGCTCCCGGATCCCCACGATGAGCGACGTGTGCGCGTACGTGATGCGCTACGAGGTCGGCCCGGTGCCGGTGGGCAGGATCGGTCTGTTCGGCTTCTGGTGGTGGTTGGGCTGGCACTTCCTGGCCCGGTGAGGCGGGTTGCCGAGATTCCAAATGGCGGGAACCGTGGGCAGCATATGGACCTGAACGATAACTTGGGAAGTGGCCGGCATCACGGTGTGGTGCAGGTCGTGGGTGGTGGTGCCACACCTCGCGCCGCCTCCCTCCAGGGTCGGACCGACCCGGGCTCGCTGCCCAGTCGGCTGCTCCGGTAACCCCGGACCGCCGTGGGGCGCTCAGCACGACCGCCCGTGAGGGCCGCCGCGTGCCGGTGGCTCGCACCCTGGAAGGAGCGCCACCATGCCGAACAAGCCCAAGCCCGAGACCACCGACGACGCCCGCGAGCAGGCCCGCCGCGCGCTGCAGACGTCGATGGACACCCGTCAGTGACCCCCTGGTAGACCAGCGCACTCAAACACCCACCCGGTCTGCCGATCTTGCACTTGCGGTGGCGACAAAGCTGGTCGAAAGGCGCATTTCGCCAGCACAAAGTGCAAGATCGACGAGGTTGGGCACCGCTGCTGGCTCGGTGCGGGGGGTAAGCCTCTGACGCGCTTGTGATCCTTACCGCGCTCGTGTCAGGATCGTCGGCGATGAGCCAGACCGCCACCGTCGACCGATCCGCCTCGCCACGTCGGATCGCGAGCCTCGCCCTGCCGGCGCTCGTGGTGCTCGCCGCCGAGCCGCTCTACGTGCTCGTCGACACGGCCGTCGTCGGGCACCTCGGTCGCGTACCGCTCGCCGCGCTCGCCGTCGGCGGCACGGTGATGACGCTCACCGCCTGGCTCGGAACGGTCGTCGCGTACGGCACCACGGGGCGTTCGGCCCGTCGCTTCGGCGCCGGCGACCGAGCGGCGGCGGTCGCCGAGGGAGTCCAGTCGTCCTGGCTGGCGCTCGGCGTCGGACTGCTGGTGGCGATCGGCATGCAGATCGGCGGGGGCGCGTTGGCGCGTACCCTCGCCGGAGGTGGTGGCGACGTGGCCGGCGCCGCCGCCGCGTGGCTGCGCGTCGCGGCGCTCGGCGCCCCTGGCCTGCTGCTCGCCGCGGCCGGCAACGGCTGGCTGCGCGGCGTGCAGGACACCCGTCGCCCGCTGTACTTCGTGCTCGGCCCCAATCTGGTCTCCGCCCTGCTCTGCCCGCTGCTGGTCTACCCCGCCGGCCTGGGGCTGACCGGCTCGGCGGTCGCCAACGCGGTCGCGCAGACCCTCTCCGGCGTGCTCTTCGCCGGGGCGCTGGTCGCCGAGCGGGTGTCGCTGCGGCCCCGGCCGCGCCTGATCCGCGACCAGTTGGTGCTCAGCCGGGACCTGCTGATCCGGGGTCTGGCGTTCCAGGCGAGCTTCCTCTCCGCGACGGCGGTCGCCGCCCGCTTCGGCGCCGCCGCCGTCGGCGCCCACCAGATCGCCCTGCAACTGTGGTTCTTCACCGCGCTGGTGCTCGACGCGCTCGCCATCGCCGCGCAGTCCCTCATCGGCGCCGCGCTCGGGTCGGGCGACGCGGCGGGCGCGCGGGCGTTGGCCCGCCGGATCGGACTGCTCGGCGGCGTCTGCGGCGTCGCCTTCGCCGTGGTCATCGCCGCCGGCGCGGGCGTCGTGCCGTCCTGGTTCAGCTCCGACGGGCAGGTACGGGAGCAGGCAATGGTCGCCTGGCCCTGGTTCGTCGCCATGCTGCCGCTGGCCGGTGTCGTGTTCGCGCTCGACGGCGTGTTGATCGGCGCCGGTGACGTCCGTTACCTGCGCAATCTCACCATCGTGGCGGCGCTCGGCGGCTTCCTGCCGGCCATCTGGCTGGCGTACGTGCTCAACCTGGGACTCGGTGGCATCTGGGCGGGACTCACCCTGTTCGTGGTGATCCGACTCGTCGCCCTGTTGCTGCGGGTCCGCTCCGGCGGCTGGGCGGTCGTCGGGGCGGTTCGCTGACCCGCCCGCCGGTCAACAGCGGACGGTGGTCGGCGGGGGCGCGTCGAGGTCGAAGATCGTGCCCGGGTCGCCCGCGGGTATCCGATCCCCGTGCGTGTCGGCCACCCAGAACTGCTCCTGCACCCAGCCCTCACGGAGCTTGCCGCAGTCCGCGTTCCAGGTCACCAGCTTCGCTGAGACGATCCGCAGGCCTCGAGTGGAAGCCGGCACGTCCTCCGGGTGCGGCACCTGCCACACCACACGGTCACGCAGCGCCACCACACTGGCGCCGGCCGGCGCTCGCAGGTCCACGTCGAAGGGGTACGCCCACACGAACTCCGTGGAGACCTCCAGCATCCGGGTGCCGTTCTCCGTGGTGGCCCGGTAACTGACCCGTCCGTCGGCCCGGATACCGAGCTCCCAGTCCGAGGGCGACGCCATCCGGGTCGCGTACCGCAGGAAGGCGTTGCCGGTGAAGTCCGACCTGAGGTGCTCACGAATGTCCGGGGCGAGCAGCCGGAGGAACGGTTCCGGGTCGCCCGAGAGCATGGACGTGTCCAGTCGGCTCTCGATCAACCCTTTACGCACCGTCTCCAACGCCGCCCCTACCTGGGCCTCGGTGAAGGGCCCGGTGGCCTTCGCCGTCGGCATCCGCACGGCCTGTTCACCGGGGGCGAAGGAGGCTGCCGGTGAGCCGGCGAACAGGTCCCGCGGTTCGCCCACTCTGCTCACCGCTGCGGTGCCGCTCGGGGTGGGAGTCGCCGAGGTGGACGTGCGGACGTTGTCGGCCAGCCGGTCGACGATCACCAGGCCTCCGCCGACCATCGCCACAGCCAGCAGGAGTCCAAGTCCCAGCATCAGCGCGCCGTTGTGCCGGGCGGAGAAGAAGCGGACCCGATCCCAGCCGGCGGGCTGGTGCTCGGTCCGCGCCGAGTTCATCCACTCCGGGAGCGCCACCGGGTTGACCTCCGCGACGGCGGCCGGCGGCGAGGGCGGATCGGTCGGGCCCGGGGGTGTGGGCTCGTTCGGCGCAGTCTGCGTCATGGCTCTTCCCGTCAGTAATCGCCGCTGGCGGCCAGCGCGAGCAGATAGTAGGCGCCCGTCACCAGAGCGGTGCCGAGGACACCAGCCGCGATGAAGGACAGCACGGCGACGAGGTGTGGATGCGTCTCGCTCCACCGAGCCCGGTCGCGCCGGTGCCACATCGCGCGGCGGGCCGTGCGCAGCGGCGGCGACCGTTCGATCAGATCGTCGACGTAGCGTGCCGGGGTTCGCCGCTTCGGTGTCGGCTGCCGCATCCACTGCGGCAGATCGACCCGAGCGCGGTGCTCGTGGGCCGGACGGCGGTCGGGGGTCATCGGAGTCCTGGTCCTCGTCTACGGGTGCGGGCGGATGATCTTCGCATCTTCGAGAGGACGTTGGCCGACCCGTGGGACAAACCGACCGAACCAGCGAATCGGCCGGACCTGCGCAAGCGGAGGCTCCGGTCACGGCGGGCGTGCCCACGCAGCGCGCGGTCCGGGTCGTCTGGCAGGCTTGGCCGACGTGAGCACCGATGGTCTGATCGTCGTCGACAAGCCCGGCGGCATGACGTCGCACGACGTGGTGGCGCGGATCCGCCGACTGGCGAAGACCCGGCGGGTGGGACACGGCGGCACCCTCGACCCGATGGCCACCGGCGTACTGGTGATCGGCGTCGGCCGTGCCACCCGGCTGCTGACCTACGTGATCGGTGCGGGCAAGAGCTATACCGGCACCATCCGGCTGGGGCAGGCCACCGTCACCGACGACGCCGAGGGCGACGTGATCGCCACGACCCCGGCCGGTCACGTCACCGACGAGGCCGTCCACGCCGCGCTGACCGCGCTGAGCGGCGAGGTCGACCAGGTGCCGAGCGCCGTCAGCGCCATCAAGATCGACGGGCAGCGGGCGTACAAGCGGGTCCGCGACGGTGAGAGCGTCGACCTGCCCGCGCGTCGGGTGACCATCTCCCGGCTGGAGGTGCTGGCGATCCGCCGCGGCGAGCCGGACGTGGTGGACGTGGACATCGACGTGACCTGCTCCTCGGGCACGTACATCCGGGCCATCGCCCGGGACGCGGGCCTGGCCCTCGGTGTCGGCGGGCACCTCACCGCGCTGCGCCGGACCGCGGTGGGTGGCTTCGCCCTCGCCGAGGCGGCCACCCTCGAACAGCTCGAGGAGCGCGCCCCGGAGGTGGTGAACCTGCCGCTCGACGCGGCGGCCGACCGGTTCTTTCCCCGCCGTGACGCGACCCCCGACGAGGCGAAGGTGCTCGGCCACGGCGGGCCGCTGGACCCGGCCGGCATCGCCGGGCCGTACGCCGTGTTCGGCCCCACCGGAGGTCTGATCGCTATCGTCAGCGAGCGGGACGGCCGAGCCCGCGCGGAAATCGTGCTCGCCCCGGCCTGACAGCCGGCGCTGGCGCATCGCTCTGCGCACGGCGCGCGTCGATCAGCGTTAACAAGGTGCCCTTCCTATGCACCAGGCGTTAGGAGGGGGCCCTTCCTTACGGAGAGGAACGGCATGCAGCGGTGGCGGGGGTACGACGCGGCGCCCGGAGGATGGGGGCGCTCGGTCGTCACCATCGGCGTCTTCGACGGCGTGCACAAGGGGCACCAGGCGACCATCGGACACGCCGTGGCCCGTGCCCGGGAGCTGGGCGTGCAGTCCGTGGTGGTCACGTTCGATCCGCACCCGGCCGAGGTGGTCCGCCCCGGCTCACATCCCGCGATCCTCACCGAGCCGGGCCGCAAGGCCGAGTTGATCGAGGCCCTCGGCGTGGACGTGCTGTGTGTGGTGCCGTTCACTCCCGAGTTCTCGCGGCTGCCGCCCGAGCAGTTCGTGCACGACATCCTGGTCGAACACCTGCACGCGGCGCTGGTGGTGGTCGGCGACAACTTCCGCTTCGGGCACCGCGCGGCCGGCGACGTGGCACTGCTGGAGCGGCTGGGCCAGACCTTCGGCTTCGGTGTGGAGGGCAGTCCGCTGATCGCCGCGGCCGGCACGGTCTTCTCCTCCACGTACATCCGCTCCTGCGTCGACGCGGGCGACGTGGGCACGGCGGCGGACGCGCTGGGGCGCGCGCACCGGGTGGAGGGCGTGGTGGTCCGTGGTGACCAGCGCGGCCGGGTGCTGGGCTTCCCCACCGCGAACCTGCTCTGCCACCGGTACGCGGCGGTGCCCGCCGACGGGGTGTACGCGGCCCGCATGATCCGCCGGGGCCAGCCCGAGCCACTGATGGCCGCGGTGTCGGTGGGCACCAACCCGACCTTCTCCGGCCGGGAGCGGCGGGTCGAGGCGTACGCGCTGGACTTCTCCGGTGATCTCTACGGCGAGCGACTGGCGCTGGACTTCGTGACGCACCTGCGCGGTCAGGTCCGGTACGACTCGATCGAGCCGCTGATCGCCCAGATCGAAGAGGACGTCGAGCGCACCCGACGCGCGCTGGGCTGACCATCCGGGGGGCCACGCGGGCCTTGGCCGGGTGTTACCGGCGGGTGCTGGTAGTCTTGCGGAGACGTCGGGTGACCGGCGTGGGGCCTCGCGTGCCTGCTCGACGCCGCGGGTGCGAGGAACCGGTCCGTTCCCGGTCTCATCGGGACGACGGACACCTACTTGATCAACCCACCGAAACAGGGAGAACATGGCGCTCGACCAGGAAGCCAAGGCCAGCATCCGCGCGGAGTACGCGACCGCCGAGGGCGACACCGGTTCGCCGGAGGTCCAGGTCGCGGTCCTCACCAAGCGGATCGCCGAGCTGACCGAGCACCTGAAGGTGCACAAGCACGACCACCACAGCCGCCGAGGGCTGCTGCTGCTGGTCGGCCGTCGCCGTCGGCTGCTCAACTACGTCCAGAAGAAGGACATCGCCCGCTACCGGACGCTCATCGAGCGGCTCGGTCTGCGCCGGTGACGTGACGGGGGAGCGGCCGTACGGCGGCTCCCCCGACCCGCGTCCCACCTGAAAGAAAACGGGCCGCGCGACCACCCGAGAGGGAGCCGGTCAGCGTACCGGTCTCCGGTAGTGGCCCCCGGGAACCCGGCAGCACGCCGGCCACCCGGGCGCTTCGATCGAAGACCGGCCGGCTGAGCAGCTCCCCGACGTCGTGGGCCCACGACGCGAAGGAGCACGACAGCACATGACCGAGACCAAACTCGGCACCGAATCCCGCACCGCCGTGATCGACAACGGGGCCTTCGGCACCCGCGAGATCACCTTCTCCACCGGTCGGCTGGCTCGCCAGGCCGCCGGTTCCGTCATCGCCCAACTGGGCGAGACGGTCGTCCTCTCCGCCACCACCGCCGGCAAGCAGCCGAAGGAGCAGTTCGACTTCTTCCCGCTGACCGTCGACGTCGAGGAGCGGATGTACGCCGCGGGCCGCATTCCCGGCTCGTTCTTCCGCCGCGAGGGCCGGCCCAGCGAGGACGCCATCCTCACCTGCCGCCTGATCGACCGGCCGCTGCGCCCGTCGTTCGTCAAGGGCCTGCGCAACGAGGTCCAGGTCGTCGAGACCATCCTCGCGCTCGACCCGGCGCACCCGTACGACGTCGTGGCGATCAACGCCGCCTCGATGTCGACCAAGCTCTCCGGTCTGCCGTTCTCGGGCCCGATCGGCGCGACCCGCGTCGCGCACATCGACGGCCAGTGGGTCGCCTTCCCGACCCTGGAGGAGCTGGCTCGCGCCACCTTCGACATGGTCGTGGCCGGCCGCACCCTGGAGGACGGCGACGTCGCGATCATGATGGTCGAGGCCGAGGCCACCCCGAACGCCGTGACCCTGATCGCGGGCGGCGCCACCGCGCCGACCGAGGAGGTCGTCGCCAGCGGCCTGGAGGCCGCCAAGCCGGCCATCCGCGAGCTGTGCCGGGCGCAGGCCGAGCTGGCCGAGGTCGCCGCCAAGCCGGTCGCCGAGTTCCCGGTCTTCCTGGACTACCAGGACGACGTGTTCGACGCGGTCGCCGACGTGGCCCGCGCCGAGGTCGCCGAGGCGATCACCATCGCCGGCAAGGCCGACCGCGAGGAGGCCCTGGACCGGGTCAAGGCTCGGGTCGCCGAGGAGCTGGGCGCTCGGTTCGAGGGTCGGGAGAAGGAGCTGTCCGCTGCCTTCCGGTCGCTCACCAAGTCCGAGGTGCGCAATCGCGTGCTGCGCGAGCAGGTCCGCATGGACGGGCGTGGCCCGCGCGACATCCGGGCGCTGACCGCCGAGGTCGGCGTGCTGCCCCGGGTGCACGGTTCGGCGCTGTTCGAGCGCGGCGAGACCCAGATCCTGGGCGTCACCACGCTGAACATGCTCCGCATGGAGCAGATGGTGGACACGCTGTCCCCGGAGAACCGCAAGCGCTACATGCACAACTACAACTTCCCGCCGTACTCGACCGGTGAGACCGGCCGGGTCGGCTCGCCGAAGCGGCGCGAGATCGGCCACGGGGCGCTCGCCGAGCGGGCGCTGATCCCGGTGCTGCCGTCGCGCGAGGAGTTCCCGTACGCCATCCGGCAGGTCTCCGAGGCGCTCGGCTCCAACGGCTCCACCTCGATGGGCTCGGTCTGCGCGTCGACGCTGGGCCTGCTCTCCGCGGGTGTCCCGCTGAAGGCGCCGGTCGCCGGCATCGCGATGGGGCTCATCTCCGACGAGGTGGACGGCAAGACCCAGTACGTGACGCTGACCGACATCCTCGGTGCCGAGGACGCGTTCGGTGACATGGACTTCAAGGTCGCCGGCACCCCGGAGTTCGTCACCGCGCTGCAGCTCGACACCAAGCTCAACGGCATTCCGTCGGACGTGTTGGCCGCCGCGTTGCAGCAGGCCAACGAGGCCCGGCAGGTCATCCTCGGTGTCATGAAGGCGGCGATCGAGGCTCCGGCCGAGATGTCCGACTACGCGCCGCGGGTCACCACCGTCAAGATCCCGGTCGACAAGATCGGCATGGTGATCGGCCCGAAGGGTCAGACCATCAACGCGATCCAGGACGAGACCGGCGCCGAGATCTCCATCGAGGACGACGGCACGATCTACGTCGGCGCCACCAACGGCCCGTCGGCCCAGGCGGCTGTCGACCGGATCAACGGGATCGCCAACCCGACGCTGCCGAAGCAGGGCGAGCGCTTCCTCGGCACGGTGGTCAAGACCGCCGCGTTCGGCGCGTTCATCTCGCTGCTGCCGGGCCGCGACGGCCTGCTGCACATCTCCAAGGTGGGCGACGGCAAGCGGGTCGAGCGGGTTGAGGACTTCCTCAACGTCGGCGACCGGGTCGAGGTCGAGATCGCGGACATCGACGCCCGCGGCAAGATCTACCTGGACAAGGTCCGCCCGGAGGGCGCCGAGGCGCCGGCCGCTGGTGAGGCCGCGGGTGGCGACCGCCCGTCCGGCCGGGACCGGGGCGACCGGGGTCCGCGTGACCGGGGTGACCGCGAGCGTGGCGGCGACCGGGGCGGGCGTGGCCCGGAGCGTGGCGGCGAGGGCGGCAACGGCGGCGGCGAGGGTGGTGGCGACGGCGGCGAGCGTCCGCGTCGCCGGACCCGGCACAGCTGACCACCAGCACCTGTAACACCCACCCCTCGTCGAACCGGGAGCACCACGTGAGTCGGGCCTTCAGTGCGCCGTTTCCACCGGATCGACGGGGGGTGGCACCGTCTCGGGACACCGCGGCGGGCCGCTCCGGCGGCACCGCCCGCGCGGTCACGCGGACGCTCAGCGACGACCCGCTGGGCGGCACGATACGACGTACCGTGCTGCCCAGCGGCCTGCGCGTGCTCACCGAGGCGATCCCGGCGATGCGCAGCGTCTCGTTCGGCATCTGGGTGGCGGTGGGCTCGCGGGACGAGACCCGTCCGCAGGCCGGCGCCGCGCACTTCCTGGAGCACCTGCTCTTCAAGGGCACCCACAAGCGGACCGCGCTGGAGATCTCCTCGCAGATCGAGGCGGTCGGTGGTGAGACGAACGCCTTCACCACGAAGGAATACACCTGCTACTACGCCCGCGTGCTGGACGAGGACCTGCCGCTGGCGATCGACGTGATGTGCGACCTGGTCGCCGACTCCCTGCTGGAGCCGGCCGACGTGGAGACCGAGCGTGGCGTGATCCTCGAGGAGATCGCCATGCACGACGACGAGCCCGGTGACGAGGTGCACGACCTCTTCGCCCAGGCCGTCTACGGTGACCACCCGCTGGGTCGGCTGATCTCCGGTACCGAGGAGACCGTCACGCCGATGACCCGCCGGCAGATCCAGACCTTCTACCGGGGTCGCTACACGGCGCCGCAGATCGTCATCGCCGCCGCCGGCAACCTCGACCACGCCGCCGTGGTCAAGCTGGTCCGGCAGGCAGTGCGGGGCACCCCACTGGACAGCGACCCGGCCGCGCCGGCCGCACACCGCGCGGCGACCCCGGCGGTACGCACCAAGCCGGCCACCACCGTGGTCGAGCCGAAGGAGACCGAGCAGGCGCACGTCATCCTCGGCTGCCCCGGCATCGACCGGCTCGACGATCGACGTTTCGCCCTCGGGGTGCTCAACAACGTGCTCGGCGGCGGCATGTCCAGCCGCCTCTTCCAGGAGATCCGCGAGCAGCGCGGCCTCGCGTACTCCGTCTACTCCTACGCCAGCCAGTACGCCGACAGCGGCCTGTTCGCCGTCTACGCCGGGTGCGCCCCGGGCAAGGTGGACGAGGTGCTGGCCCTGACCCGCGCCGAGCTGGCCCGGGTGGCCGCCGACGGGTTGACCGAGGCCGAGGTGGCCCGGGGCAAGGGGATGAGCAAGGGGTCGTTCGTGCTCGGCCTGGAGGACACCGGCTCGCGGATGAGTCGACTGGCCAAGGGGGAGCTGCTCTACGGCGACCTGATGCCGGTGGACGAGCTGCTCCGCCGGGTCGACGAGGTCACCGTCGAGGACGTGAACACCCTCGCCGCCGAGTTGCTGAGCCGGCCGATGTCGCTGGCCGTCGTCGGTCCGTTCGGCGAGGGCGACTTCTCCGGCTGAGGCCGGTCGGGATCTGTCCCGGCCGGAAGGACACGTCCCGATTGGGATAGGTTGTGCCCCGTGACTGACGAGCAGGAGAAGACCCGGGTCGGCGTGTTCGGTGCCCGTGGTCGGATGGGCGTCGAGGTCTGCAAGGCCGTGGACGCCGCTGACGATCTCGAACTGACCGCCGCGGTCGACCAGGGCGACGATCTCGACGCCGCGTCCGCCGCTCGGGTGGTCGTCGACTTCACCACGCCGGACGTCGTCATGGACAACCTCCGGTGGTGCATCGCGCAGGGCATCCACGCGGTCGTGGGCACCACCGGCTTCACCGAGCAGCGGCTGGCGCAGGTGCGTGGCTGGCTGGCCGACAAACCCGAGGTGGGCGTGGTCATCGCCCCGAACTTCGGTATCGGCGCGGTGCTGATGATGCAGTTCGCCGCGCGGGCCGCCCGGCACTTCGAGTCCGTTGAGATCATCGAGCTGCACCACCCCGGCAAGCTGGACGCCCCGAGCGGCACCGCCACGCACACCGCCCGGCAGATCGCTCAGGCCCGCGCCGAGGCTGGCCTCGGCCCGGTTCCGGACGCGACGAAGGACGAGGTGCCGGGCGCGCGGGGTGCCGACATCGACGGGGTACGCGTGCACGCGGTACGCGCCACCGGTCTGGTCGCCCACCAGGAGGTGCTGTTCGGCGGCACCGGCGAGACGCTGACGATCCGGCACGACTCGTACGACCGGGTGTCCTTCATGCCCGGCGTGCTCCTGGCCGTCCGCGCCGTCCGCACCCGCCCCGGCCTGACCATCGGCCTGGACCCCCTCCTCGCCTAACCCCCCAGCGCCGACGCTCCTCCGCGATCTTGCAGTTCCTGTCGCGACAAAGGCGGCATCCTCGCCCATCTCGGCAACACAAACCGCAAGATCGCGCAGGACTGGGGGCGGGCCTCGCCGCCCCGTCAGCGTCGATCATGGAGTTGTGGTGCCCCGTATTTGGGGCAGGTGTGGAGCTTTCGCTCGCCACGACTCCATGATCGACGGGCTGGGAGGGGCGAGGTTATCTCGGGAGGGGGGATCGGGGGGTGCGTTGGGTGGGGAGGATTGGGGCGGTTAGGGGGGTGGGGAGGCCGGTTACCTCGGCTTCGCCGACGTGGTTGACGGTGACACTCACCGGGGTGCCGGCTACCCGGAGGTTGGTGGCGCGCACCGCGCCGAAGTCGGGGCCGGCCAGGGGGGCTACGCGGACCGTGCCGCCCGGCACGTCCGGGTAGAGGCCCGTCGCGGCCTGAAGGAGCAGGACCGCGCCGGCCGCGGCCCACGCCTGTGGACGGCAGGCCGCCGGGTACGGCACCGGGCGGCGCAGCAGCGTCCGGTCGTCGCCGCCGTACAGTTCGGGCATCCGGTAGTCGAACGCCTCGGCCGCCGAGAGCAGCCCTTCGGCCAGGCCGAGCGCGGCGTCCCGATGCCCGCCGCGAGCCAGCCCGGCGAGCACGATCGCGGTGTCGTGGGTCCAGATCGAACCGCAGTGGTACGACAGCGGGCTGAAGCCGGCGTCGTCGGTGGACATCGTCCGTAGCCCGAAACCGCCGGCCAGCGTGTCCGTGGTGAGCAGGCGGGCGATCTGCGCCTCCTCGTCGGCGTCGAGCAGACCGGTGCCGAGCAGGTGACCGATGTTGCTGGTCAGCGAGTCGACAGGGCGCTTGTCCCGGTCGAGGGCCAGGGCGGGCTGCGGGCCGTACCGGCCGTCGACCCAGAAGCTCTCCCGGAACCGGCGGGCCAGGGCGGCGGCGTGTTCGCGCCAGCGGTCCGCGCCGGGGCGGCCGAAGGCGTCCAACAGTGCCGCGCCGTTCACCGCCGCCTCGTGCGCGTACGCCTGCACCTCGGCGAGCACGATCGGCGCGGTGGCCAGGCTGCCGTCGTGGAAGCGTACGGCGTCGCCCGAGTCCTTCCAGCCCTGGTTGGACAGTCCGTGCCCGGTGGTGTCGATGTACTCGACCAGGCCGTCGCCGTCCGGGTCGGCGTGGTCGCCGAGCCAGCGCAGGGCCGCCTCAAGGTGCGGCAGCAGCGGTGTGACCTGCTCGGCGGGCAGGCCCCAGCGCCACGCGTCGTGCAGCAGGTTGATCCAGAGCATGGTGGCGTCGACGGTGCCGTAGTAGGCCGGCGGCAGCCGGAGCCCGTCGTCGGGCAGCGTGAACTCGTGGCGGCGCAGCTCGTGCAGGATCTTGCCGGGCGCCTCCCCGGTGCTCGGGTCGACGCGGGTGCCCTGGCGGCGGGCCAGGACGCGCAGGGTGCCGGCGGCCAGGTCGGTGCCGAGCGGCAGCATCATCCGGGCGGCCCAGAGGCTGTCCCGGCCGAACAGGGTGAGGAACCAGGGGACGCCAGCGCCGAGGAAGACGTCCCCGGGAGCGCCGGTCTCGGCCAGTCGTAGCCCGCGCAGGTCGTCGAGGCCGCGGTCGAGGAGACGGACCAGCCGTCGGTCGTCGGCGGTCACCTCCGGTCGGGCCCACTCCGGCTCGCCGGTCGGGCCGACCACCACGGCGCGGGGGTCCGCGACGGCCAGCCGCCAGCGCAGCACCGTCTCGCCGCGCGGAGGCAGGTCGATCGGCCAGGTCAGCCGGGGCGCGGTGGCCCGCTCGTCGGTGGCGAGCACGTCGGCGTCCGGCGCGGTGACGGTGACGGTGATCCCGTCGGCGGCCCAGGTGAGCAGGCCCGGCTGGCCGGTCTTGGCCTCCAGTGGCGCGGCGGCGCCACCGGACTTGACCACCTCGATGGGCGCCAGGTCGCAGGCGAGGTCGACGCTGACGGTGGCCCGTACGCCGACCGTGGCGGTCGAGACGATCCGCAGCTCCTCGGTGAGGCCGTTGTGGGTGGCCCGGCGGGAGCGGTCGACGCGGACGGTGGGGTCGGGAGTGGGATCGCCGAGCCAGCGGGCCAGAGCCACGAAGCGGGCGCCGTGTGGGCCGTCCTCGCCGTGGGTGAGCCCCTCCAACTCCTGGTCGTCCACGCGCAGCTCGGCCCGGGAGAGCACGCGGGCGTCGGCGTGGAAGACCCCCTGGACGCCGGTCGGGCGGATCTGTCCGGTCGCGTCCCCCAGCGCGCTGGTGGGGGCGAGCACCACCCCCACCAACTCGTGCAGAAGGGGTTGCAGCTGGCGGTCGGTCACGGTGCGGCTCCAGATCATCGGGGTGCGGGGCGGATGTCTTGACAACGCGCCCCGGGCGGTGCAAAGTGCGAAACATTCCAGAAACTTGAACGATCTAATCCTGCACTATCCGAATTGGATCGTTCAAGACGGCGAGAGGGATTAAGTGCCTGAAAAGGTAACCATCGCGACGGTGGCCCGGCACGCCCGAGTGAGCCGCCAGACGGTCTCCAACGTGCTCAACACCCCGCACATCGTGCGCCAGGAGACCCGGCAACGGGTCGAGGACGCGATCGCCGCGCTCGGCTACCGGGCCAACCAGGCCGCCCGGCAGATGCGCACCGGCCGGTCCCGACTCATCGCCGCCCGCATCGAACCCACCCGCGACGGCATCAACGGCTCCGTGCTCGACCGCTTCCTGCACGGCCTCACCGAGACCGCCGACGCCGCCGGCTACCGGGTGCTGCTCTACACCGCCACCGACGACGAGCGGGAGATCGCCACCTACGACGACCTGCTCGGCACGTACGAGCTGGACGCGTTCGTGCTGGTCGGCACCAAGTACGGCGACCCGCGTACCGCCTGGCTCGCCGAGCGGGAGGTGCCCTTCGTGACGTTCGGTCGGCCATGGGACGCGCTCGACGTGCATCCCTGGGTCGACGTGGACGGCGCGGCCGGCACCGCCGCGGCCACCCGGCACCTGCTGGACGCCGGGCACCGGCGGATCGCCTTCATCGGCTGGCCGACCGGTTCCGGCGTCGGCGACGACCGGCGTGCCGGCTGGCGCGACACGCTGCACGCCGACGGCGTCGACCACACCGGACTGCACCGGGAGACCGAGGACGGTGTCGCCGAGGGGGAACGCCTCATGCGCGACCTGCTCGCCGCCGAGACGCCGACCGCCGTGGTCTGTGCCAGCGACTCGCTCGCGCTCGGTGCCCTGCAGGCGATCCGCGACCTCGACCCGCCGGTGTCGGTGATCGGCTTCGACGACACGCCGGTGGCCGCCGCCATCGGCCTGTCCAGCGTCAGCCAACCACTCGGCGAAGCCGCCGCCCGCTGCGTGGACCTGCTCACCGGCGTCCTCGACGGCAACCAGACACCCACCCCTGTGCTGCTCGCGCCCTCGCTGGCCCTGCGGCACACCGCGTAACCCACCCCCCCACC
This sequence comes from Micromonospora sp. NPDC049662, assembly GCF_040675055.1. Classification (NCBI taxonomy): domain Bacteria; kingdom Bacillati; phylum Actinomycetota; class Actinomycetes; order Micromonosporales; family Micromonosporaceae; genus Micromonospora; species Micromonospora sp. NPDC049662. The sequence continues at coordinate 151,406 of NZ_JBFAOC010000010.1, read as the reverse complement.
AGGAGAAACCCATGGCACCCAGAACCCTCACCCGGGCAGCGGTCGCCGGCCTCGCCGCCGTCGCGCTGCTCGGCTCCGCGGCCTGCGGCAGCGGCTTCGACGACTCCGGCGACGCCGCCCAGTCCAGCGGCCCGGCCAACCTGCAGATCCTCATCGGCTCCTCCGGCGACGCCGAGACCAAGGCCGTGCAGGACGCCGCCGCGAAGTGGGCCAGCAGCTCCGGCAACAGCGCGACGGTCACCCCGGCGCAGGACCTCACCCAACAGCTCGGCCAGTCCCTCGCCGGCGGCACCCCGCCGGACGTCTTCTACGTCGACGCGGCCCGCTTCGCCGACTACGCGAGCGTGGGCGCGCTCGAGCCGTACGGCGACAAGCTCGCGGACAAGGGCGACTTCTACGAGAGCCTGCGCACCACCTTCACGTACGACGGCAAGCTCTACTGCGCTCCGAAGGACTTCTCCACCCTCGCCCTGCAGATCAACACCGACCTGTGGGCCAAGGCCGGGCTGACCGACGCCGACGTGCCGACCACCTGGGACCAGCTCACCGTGACCGCCCAGAAGATCAAGGCGAAGGGGCAGGTGGCCCTGGCGCTCGGCGACACCCGGGACCGGATCGGTGCCTTCCTGGTGCAGAACGGTGGCTGGCTGATGAGCGAGGACGGCAAGCAGCCCACCGCCGACAGCGCGAAGAACCTGGCCGCCCTTGAGTACGTCAAGACCCTGCTCACCTCGGGTCTGGCCAAGTACCCGAAGCAGCTCGACTCCGGCTGGTCCGGCGAGGCGTTCGGCAAGGGCAAGGCCGTGATGACGATCGAGGGCAACTGGATCAAGGGCGCCATGCAGAACGACTTCCCGAACGTGAAGTACAAGGTGGTGGCGCTGCCGGCCGGGCCGGGTGGTCAGGGCACCCTCTCCTTCACGCAGTGCTGGGGCATCGCCGCGAAGAGCAAGTACAAGGACCAGGCGATCAAGTTCGTCGAGGCGATGACCAGCGGCGAGCAGCAGCTGACGTTCGCCAAGGCGGTCGGCGTCATGCCGTCCCGGCAGTCGGTGCGCGACCAGTACACGGCTGCCTTCCCGGCCGACAAGGTCTTCATCGACGGCGCCGCGTACGCCCAGGGCCCGGTGAACGCGCCGAAGATGGACAGCGTCCTCAAGGACCTCGACACCGGCCTGCAGGGCCTCGCCAACGGTGACCCGAAGACCGTGCTGCAGAACTTCGACAAGAACGCCAAGGCCGCGCTCGGCGGCAGCTGACTCGTTAGGAAGGGCCCCTTCCTATGCACTAGGCGATAACAAGGGGCCCTTCCTTCAGGAAAGGGGGTGAGGACGATGGCAACCGAGACACTGACCGCCGCGGTCACCGCGCCCGGCGCGGGCCGCCGCCGACGCCGTCGTGGCGTTCGCGGCAACGAGAACCTCGCCGGCTGGCTGTTCGTCGCGCCGGTGATCGTCATCCTGGGGCTGTTCCTGCTGCTGCCGATCCTGATGGCGTTCTGGGTCAGCCTGACCGACTGGAACGGCCAGGGCAGCCCGTTCACCGGCGACGTCCCGTTCGTCGGGGGGCACAACTACACCCGGTTGTTCACCGAGGACGGGCTGGCTCGCCGCGACTTCATGACCAGCATCCGCAACACCATCTACTACGTGGCGATCGTGGTGCCGGCGCAGACCGTGCTCGCGCTCGGGTTGGCGCTGATCGTCAACAACCGGATGCTCCGGGGCAAGAGCTTCTTCCGCAGCGCCTTCTACTTTCCCTCGGTCACCAGCTCGGTCGCGATCAGCGTGGTGTTCCTGTTCCTGTTCGCCAACTCGGGCGCGGTTAACGCGCTGCTCGGCTTCGTCGGGATCGACGGACCGGAGTGGTTCGCCGACTCCCGGGGCGTCCTGCACCTGCTGTTCGGCGCGGTCGGCGTCGACACGCCCCCGACGGCGCTGACCGGCGGCGGCCCGTTCGGGCTGAGCTGGTGGGACTGGCTGGCCGGCCCGAGCGTCGCGATGACCTCGATCATCACGCTGGTCGTCTGGTCCACCTCCGGCACGTTCATGTTGATGTTCCTGGCCGGACTGCAGAACGTCCCGGTGACCCTCGACGAGGCGAGCACCCTCGACGGCGCGTCCCGCTGGCAGCGCTTCCGTCACGTGACGCTGCCGATGATCAGGCCGACCACCTTCCTGGTGCTCACCCTCGGCCTGATCGGCTCCTGGCAGGTCTTCGACCAGGTGTACGTCATGAGCCAGGGCGACCCGGCCAAGACCACCCTCACCCCGGCGTACCTGTCGTACCGGACCGCCTTCCGGGACTTCGACTACGGCTCCGGCGCGGCGATCTCGTTCGTGTTGTTCCTGATCATCATCGTGCTCACGCTGGTCCAGCGCCGCGTGCTGGCCGAGCGGGACACCGACCGGCCGCGTCGCGGCCGGTGGCGTCGGCGCGTACCGGAGAGGTCCTGAGATGGCCGTGCTCACCGACCGCCCGGCGGGGCCCGCGCGCGGTGACCAGCGCGGGGCCCGCACGCTGGCCACCCGCTTCCTGGGGTACGCGACGCTGGTCTTCTTCGGGTTGGTGTTCCTCTACCCGTTCGTCATCCAGATCGCCAGCTCGCTCAAGACCGAGCCGGACGCGGCGGCCAACCCGCTCTCGCCGTTCCCGGACCCGCTCACCCTGGCCGGCTTCGAGCGGATCTTCGCGGGCACCAACTTCCCGCTCTGGCTGGGCAACTCGCTGCTGGTGACCGTGCTGGTCACCGTCGGGCGGGTGTTCTTCGACTCGCTCGCCGGGTACGCCCTGGCCCGGCTGCGGTTCGCCGGGCGCGGCGGGTTGTTCGCGGCCGTCATCGCGGTGATGGCGGTCCCCGGTGTGGTCCTGCTGATCCCGAAGTTCCTGGTGCTCAACCAGCTCGGCATCTACAACAGCTACGCCGGGCTCGTGGTGCCGCTGCTGGCCGACGCGGCGGGCGTGTTCATCATGAAGCAGTTCTTCGAGTCGATCCCGGTGAGTGTGGAGGAGGCCGCCCGCATCGACGGGGCGAGCATCTTCCGCACCTTCTGGTCGGTGGTGCTGCCGATGGCGAAACCGGCGCTGATCACCCTGACCATCCTGTCGTTCCAGGGCTCCTGGAACGAGTTCCCGCACAGCCTCGTGTCGGTGCAGGACCCGGACCTGTTCACCCTGCCGCGTGGCCTCGCCGACCTGGTCAGCGGCTCGCTGGGCAGCGGCAACCAGTACCCGCTGAAGCTGGGCGCGGCGCTGCTCGCCACCATTCCCGTGGCGATCATCTTCGTGGTGTTCCAGCGCTACTTCGTCCGCGACGCCAACGACGGTTCGGACAAGGGCTGACCCGGCCGGGTCACTCGCCGGGGCTGTCCTCGGCAAGTGGCTCGGCCGGTACGGCCACGTGCAGGCGCACCTGAGGCACCAGCATGTCGTCGACGTCCAGCGCCCGCGCGGCGCCGTCGGGTTCCCAGCCGGTGCTGGTGAGGAACTTGCGGGTCGCCTCGTCGCCGTCGAACGCCCAGGCCACCGCCCGAGCCATCCCGTCTTCGCGCCACAGGTCGACGGTGGCGGCGAGCAGCCGGCTGCCGTGCCCACGCCGACCCCAGCGCGGTTCGACCAGCAGGTCGGTCACCGCTGCCACGTCCGGGCCCAGGGCGTCGGCCGGCTCACCCGGCGCCAACGCCTCGCCGTCGGCCGGGCCGGAGGCGGCGAACCCCACCAGATACGATTGCTCGGCCTGTTCGACGGCGACCAGCACCCGGTGCGCGCCCGAGGGCGGCTCCAGCACCGCGGCGCTCCACCGCCGGGCGAGGAACGCCTCGTCCAGGTTGTCGAGCACATGCCGAGGCAGGATCCGGCGGTACGCGACCCGCCAGGTCGCGAGCTGGATGCGTGCGATTTCGCCGGCGTCCTCGGGACGCGCCGGGCGGACGTACCCGAGAGCCATGGGACGGAAGCCTACGCAGGGCGGGGGAGGCGGCGGTGGCGCAGGGTGCCAACAGGACGGCCGTGCAGGTCGTCGGGGTGGTGGTGCTCGCCGTGGCGGTCACCGCGTTCCTCTCCGTCGCGGCCGTACGGCACGGCTTCTTCGACCTGAAGGTCTACTACGGCGCGTTGACGTGGTGGGTGCACGACGGTGGCGAGATCTACGACTACCTCAAGCCCAGCACCCAGTACGGCTTCACCTACCCGCCGTTCGCCGCGCTGGTCATGCTGCCGATGGCGTACCTGCCGTGGACGGCCGCGATCGTGGTGAGCGTGCTCGCCAGCGTGGCCACCACCACCGTGCTGATCTGGTGGTTCGTCGACCCGATCGCCCGGCGGGCCGGGTGGACCCGCTGGTTCGCCCTCGCCGTGGCGCTCTGCCTGGCCGCCGCCTTCGAACCGATGCGCGAGACGATCAACTTCGGGCAGGTCAACACGCTGCTGCTCTTCCTGGTCGCGGTGGACCTGCTCCGGCTGCTGCCCGCCGGCAACCGGTGGGCGGGCGTGGGCATCGGGCTCGCCACCGCGATCAAGCTGACCCCGGGCATCTTCATCGTCTACCTGCTGGTCACCGGGCGGTGGCGGGCGGCGCTCACCGCCAGCGGCGCCGCCGCCGCGGTGACCGTGCTGGCCGGCGCGCTCTTCCCGGACGCGTCCCGGGAGTTCTGGACCGAGGCGCTGTGGAACACCGCTCGGGTCGGTGAGTTGGCCTTCGTCTCCAACCAGTCGCTGCGCGGCGTGGTCGCCCGCCTCGACCCGCGGCACCCGAGCACCCTGCTCTGGCTGCTGCTGGTGCTCGGCACCCTGGCGCTGTGGGCCTGGCGTTCCCGCGCGGCCGTCGCGGCCGGCGACGAGGCGACCGGCCTGGCCCTGACCGGCGCGGTGATGTGCCTGGTCAGCCCGGTCACCTGGGTACACCACCTGGTCTGGCTGCTGCCCGCGCTGATCCTGCTGGTCGACAACGCGATGGCCGCGCCGGCCGGCCGCCGCCGGCGCGTCCTGCTGATCGCCGCGACCATCGGGTACGTCCTGCTGATCAGCCGGACCGTCTGGTTCTGGGAGAAGGACTTCACCGGCGCGGACGGCTTCCTCGGCAGCAACGCGTACGTCTGGATCAGCCTGGCTCTGCTGGCCTTCCTGCCGATCCGCCGGTGGCTGACGCCGGGCGGGTCAGTCGTCGAGGCGTCCGGCGTACCGCAGCTCGACGAGCCCGACCGGCCCGCGCCCGCCGGCGAGCGGCACCTGGTAGGTCGACCGCTCACCGTCCGGTGACAGCCCGGCCCGTTCGTAGAACCGGCGGGCCCGCCCGTTGTCGGCCAGCACCCACAGCCGGTAGCCGGTCCAGCCGCGCTCGACGAGACCGGCGCGGGCGGCCGCGAGCAGCGCGGTGGCTGTCCCGTCACCCCAGAACGCCGGCTCGACGTAGAGCGCCAGCACCTCGCCGACGCTCGGGTCCAGGTCGTCCCGGTCCTGGTTGCGGCGGTACGGCCCGAAAGTGGTGAAGCCGATGGCCAGCCCGTCCACCTCGCCGAGGAGCGTGGTGAACGGGTGCTCCGGGTCGGCGGTGCCCACCTCACGGCGGCGCTGCGCCCAGGCCGCCACGTTGAGCCGGCCGAGCACCTCGTCCGGCATGAAACCGGCGTAACCCGACTGCCAGCCGTGCACGTGCACCCGGGCGATCGCCTCGGCGTCGTCCGGCTCCTCCCGGCGGATGGTCAGCATTGCACCGTTCTATGCCCCCGTGACGGTCGGAGTCCAGCTTCCCGCACCGACGTCGTACCGATGATTTATCGTCGCCGACGATGGCCGCACCGGATTCACTCTCGCTCGCGCAGGCCCGGCGGGTGGCGCTCGCCGCCCAGGGCTTCGCCGACCCGCCGCCGACCGGCGTGCCCACCCGCCGGCACCTGCGCCGGGTCCTCGACCGGGTCGCCCTGATCCAGATGGACTCGGTCAACGTGCTGCAACGGGCGCACTACCTGCCGCTCTACAGCCGACTCGGTCCCTACCCGACGACCCTGCTCGACCAGGCCGCCTACCGCCGCCCGCGCGACCTGTTCGAGTACTGGGGCCACGAGGCGTCCCTCGTGCCGGTCGGGCTGCACCCGCTGCTGCGCTGGCGGATGGCCCGGGCTCGCAGCGAGGCCTGGGGTGGCATGCGGCGCATCGCCCAGGAACAGCCGGACCTGGTCGCCTGGGTGCGCGACGAGGTGGCCGCCCGGGGTCCGCTGACCGCCGCCGAGATCGAGCACGACGCGCCCCGGCAGACCGGCAACTGGGGGTGGAACTGGTCGGCCGTCAAGCAGGCGCTGGAGTTCCTGTTCTGGGCGGGTGAGGTGACCGCCGCCGAGCGCAGCACGTCCTTCGCCCGCCGCTACGACCTGCCCGAGCGGGTGCTGCCGGCGTCCGCGCTGGCCGCGCCCACACCGACCGCCGCCGAGGCGTACCGCGGTCTGGTGGCCCTGGCCGCGCGGTCGCTCGGGGTGGCCGCCGAGCCGGAGCTGCGCGACTACTTCCGGCTGCCGGTCGCCGGCGCCCGCCAGGCGGTCGCCGAGCTGGCTGAGGCCGGCGAGCTGGTGCCGGTCACCGTGGCGGGCTGGCGGCAGCCGGCCTGGCTGCACGCGTCGGCACGGCTGCCCCGCTGGGTCCGGGGCAACACGCTGGTCAGCCCGTTCGACCCGCTGATCTGGGAACGTGCCCGCACCGAGCGGCTGTTCGGCTTCAGCTACCGGATCGAGATCTACGTGCCGGCGCCGCAGCGGGTCTACGGCTACTACGTGCTGCCGTTCCTGCAGGGCGACCGGTTCACCGCCCGGGTCGACCTGAAGGCCGACCGCAGGGCCGGGGTGCTGCTGGTGCCGGCCGCCTGGCTCGAGCCCGGCGCCGACGCGGGGGACACCGCCGTGGCGCTCGCCGCCGAGCTGTACCGGCTGGCCGGCTGGCTCGGGCTGGACGCGGTCGCCCCACCCGCCGCCGGTGACCTGGCCGGTCCGCTCACGGCCGCCCTGGCGAGCGTGTCGGGTGTACCGTGAACGCGTGACGAGCGTTCCCGGACCGGTCGACCAGTCACCGCCCACCGTCGGCGCCGTCCACACGGTGCCCGCCCCCGATGCTGCGCAGAACGGATGGTCGGCGGAGCCGCCCGTCGGTTACCACTACCCGACGCCCGAACCCGACCGGCTCACCCGGCTCGTCCTGCGGATCCACGAACGTTCGCCGCGCTGGGCCGTGCCACTGGCCGCGGTCGGCTGCGTCGGGCTCGGCATGGCCTACGCGCTGGTGAGCAACCCGACCCACGCCGACCCGGACGCCGCGCCCACCTGCATTCTCAAGCTGACCACCGGGTTCGACTGCCCGGGCTGCGGCGGCACCCGCGCGCTCTGGTACGTGCTGCACGCCGACCTGCCGGCCGCCGCCCGACACCACTTCCTGTTCGTCTTCTCGCTGCCCTTCCTGGCGTACCTCTTCGTGGCCTGGGCGGGCAACCAGGCGTTCGGCTGGCGGCTGCCCGAGCTGCGGATCAGCCCCAAGGTCATCGGCGGCTTCATGGCCGCGTGGCTGGCGTTCACGGTGGTGCGCAACCTGCCCTGGGCGCCGTTCACCTCGCTCTACGTCTGACCGCAGGGCTCTTGCGTCTGACCGCAGGGCTCTTCGTCTGACCGGGCTGCTCTTCGTCTGACCGGCCTGCTCTTCGTGTGACCGGGCTGCTCTCACGTCTGGCGCCGCTGCTGCCTGACGCGGCCCTGCCCCGACCCGTTCGCCAGCGGGAGGCAGGACGTGGTGGCGTGTCCCTGTCGAGCTGCCCCAGATGTGGGGCGCCAGAGGACGGTAGCGGCGGCACCCCAAGCGAGGGCGTGGGCGCTGCGGGGTGTGCGCTGCGTGCGTGCTGCGGGCGGGCGCTGTGGGGTGGGGCTGCTCCGGGGTCGGTGGGGTGGGGCCGGTGCGCTGTGGGTGCCGGTTCCGTCGGCGGGAGAGAGCCCTTGGCCGTGCGGCTCCTGCCCCAGATTTGGGGCAGCTCGACAGGCTACGAGGGAGACCCACGGTTCCGCGGAGCCCTGGCACGGCTGTCGAGATCTTGGACACCAACGGTACCCGGTGATTCGGGAAGGGGCCGCCGGCCACTACAGTCCCAGGCATGCCGGAGATGGTGCAGCCCCAGGTCAAGTTGATCGCGTGGACCCAGTTCGCGGCCCCGGACGACGTGCCGTGGTCGACCGACGCCGAGGGCGGCCAGGCGCTGGCTGAGTTCGCCGGGCGGGCCTGCTACCAGTCCTGGAAGAAGCCGAACCCGGCCACGGCCACCAACGCCGGCTACCTGGCGCACATTCTCGAGGTGGGCCACCTGAGCGTGCTGGAGCACGGCTCGGTCACCTTCTACTTCACCGGGGTGTCCCGCTCCTTCACGCACGAGCTGATCCGGCACCGGCACTTCTCGTACTCCCAGCTCTCGCAGCGGTACGTCCCCGAGCGGGACGCGGCCATGGTCGAGCCGGCGGTCATCGCCGACGACCCGGAGCTGCACAAGAAGTTCGTCGAGGCCGCCGAGGCGAGCGTGCGGGCGTACACGGAGCTGTTGGAGGGTCTGGAGCAGCGCTTCTCCGACGAGCCGAACCCGACGCTGCGCCGCAAGCAGGCCCGGCAGGCCGCCCGCGCGGTGCTGCCGAACGCCACCGAGACCCGGATCGTGGTCTCCGGCAACTACCGGGCCTGGCGGCACTTCGTCGCGATGCGGGCCACCGAGCACGCCGACGTGGAGATCCGCGAGCTGGCCGTGGAGTGTCTGCGTCAGCTCCAGGGGGTCGCCCCGAACGTCTTCGCCGACTTCGTGATCACCACGCTGCCGGACGGCACCGAGGTGGCGGCCAGCCCGCACGAGGCGTCCTGAGCCCTTCCCCGGCGGGCTCCGGCTGGTCGTCCGCTAGGTTGGAGGGTATGACGCAGGACCACCCCGACGCCGCCGCCCGACCGGTGTCCCGCCCCTTCGGGCGGGTGCTCACGGCCATGGTGAGCCCCTTCACCGCCGACGGCTCACTCGACCTCGACGGCGCCGCCCGGCTGGCGAGCCACCTGGTCGACGAACAGGGCAACGACGCGCTGGTGGTCAACGGCACCACCGGCGAGTCGCCGACCACCACCGACGCGGAGAAGGAACGCCTGATCCGGGCCGTGGTCGAGGCCGTCGGTGACCGTGCCCGGGTCGTGGCCGGTGTCGGCACCAACGACACCCGGCACACCATCGAGCTGGCTGCCGCCGCCGAGAAGGCCGGCGCGCACGGTCTGCTGGTGGTCACGCCGTACTACAACAAGCCGCCGCAGAGCGGGTTGCTGCGGCACTTCACCGCCGTGGCCGACGCCAGCGGACTGCCGGTGATGCTGTACGACATCCCGCACCGCTCCGGTGTGCCGATCGACACCGAGACACTGGTCCGACTCGCCGACCACGGCCGCATCGTCGCGGTCAAGGACGCCAAGGGCGACCTGATCGCCACCAGCTGGGTGACCAGCCGGACCGGCCTCGCCTACTACAGTGGCGAGGACGCGCTCACCCTGCCGGCGCTGGCCGTCGGATGCGTGGGCGTGGTCGGCACCTCCACGCACTTCACCGGGGCGCTGACCGCACAGATGATCCAGGCGTACGACGCGGGGGACATGCCCACCGCGCTGGCCCTGCACCGGCGGCTGCTGCCGCTGTTCACCGGCATCTTCCGCACCCAGGGCACCATCCTGGTGAAGGCAGGTCTGGCATCGCTGGGCCTGCCGGCCGGTCCGGTGCGACCCCCGCTCGTGCACGCCACCAACGACGAGATCGCCCAGCTGCGCGCGGACTTCGCGGCAGCGGGCCTGGAGCTACCCGAATGATCGAACGACACGACGGACGCCGAGTGACGGCGTCGCAGAATGAGGTGGACGCGTGACCGAGGCGCACATCGAGGCGGAACTACCCCCGCCGCTGCCGGAAGGTGGCCTGCGGATCATCCCGCTCGGCGGGCTCGGCGCCATCGGTCGGAACATGACCGTCTTCGAGTACGACGGCAAGTTGCTGATCGTCGACTGCGGGGTGCTCTTCCCCGACGTCGAGCAACCGGGCGTGGACCTGATCCTGCCCGATTTCGGCCCGATCCTGGACCGGCTGGCCGACGTGCAGGCGATCGTGCTGACCCATGGCCACGAGGACCACATCGGCGCGGTGCCGTACCTGCTGGCCCACAAACCCGACATCCCGCTGGTCGGCTCGCAGTTCACCCTCGCCCTGGTCGAGGCGAAGCTGGCCGAGCGGCGGATCCAGCCCTACACGCTGACCGTGCGCGAGGGTGGCCGCGAGCGGCTCGGGCCGTTCGAGTGCGAGTTCTTCGCGGTCAACCACTCCATCCCGGACGCGCTCGCGGTGGCCATCCGTACCCCGGCCGGCCTGGTGCTGCACACCGGCGACTTCAAGATGGACCAGCTCCCGCTGGACGGCCGGATCACCGACCTGGCCGGTTTCGCGCGGCTCGGCGCCGAGGGCGTCGACCTGCTGCTCTCCGACTCCACCAACGCGGAGATCCCCGGCTTCGTCACCCCGGAGCGGGAGATCGGGCCGGTGCTCGACTCGATCTTCGCGAAGGCGAAGGGTCGGATCATCGTGGCCTCGTTCGCCTCGCACGTCCACCGGGTGCAGCAGGTCTTCGACTCCGCGCTGGAGCACGGTCGCAAGGTCGCCCTGATCGGCCGGTCCATGGTCCGCAACATGGGTATCGCCCGCGACCTCGGCCTGCTCAACATCCCGGCCGGCCTGGTCATCGGGATCGAGGAGGCGACGACGCTGCCTCCGGACCAGATCGTGCTGATGTCCACCGGGTCGCAGGGCGAGCCGATGAGCGCGCTCGGTCGGATGGCCAGCGGCGACCACCGGCACATCACCATCGCCCCGGGGGACACCGTGGTGCTGGCCTCCTCGCTGGTGCCGGGTAACGAGACCTCGGTCTACCGGGTCATCAACCGGCTCGCCCGCGCCGGGGCGGTGGTCGTGCACAAGGACGTCGCGAAGGTGCACGTCTCCGGGCACGCGCCGGCCGGCGAACTGCTCTACCTGCTCAACGTGGTCCGGCCCAGCAACCTGATGCCCGTGCACGGCGAGTGGCGCCACCTGCGGGCGCACGCCCGGCTGGGCATCGAGTCCGGGGTCGCCCCCGACCGGGTGGTGATCTGCGAGGACGGCGACGTCGTCGACCTGGTCGAGGGCCGCGCCAGCCTGGTCGGGCACGTGAAGAGCCGGTACGTCTACGTCGACGGCCTCGCCGTCGGTGACGTCAGCGAGTCGCTGCTCACCGAACGGCGGATCCTCGGTGACGGCGGGTTCATCGCCACGACCGTCGTCGTCGACTCGGTCACCGGCAAGGTGGTCGCCGGTCCGACGTTGTCCGCGAAGGGCTTCTCCGAGGACCCGGAGGCGTTCAACCCGGTGATCCCGCTGGTCACCGAGGCGCTCAACCGTGCCGCCTCGGACGGCATCACCGACCCGCACCAGCTTCAGCAGATCGTCCGGCGGACCGTGGGGCGGTGGGTCAACGACGCGTACCGACGGCGGCCCATGATCGTGCCCACCGTCGTCGAGGTCTGACGCACGCGTGACCGGGCCGGTCGCCGACGTCCCCCGTGGATGTCGGTGGCCGGCCCGGATTCTGTTGCGGACCACGGCGGTACCACAGCCGTTGCGCACGTCCGGTTGCGCGCTGTCGGATGTCGCACAGTCACCCGTCGGGCCGCAACCTTCGGGCCCGCTCGCGGGTCAGGGCAGGGCGGCGACGGCCTCCGCGTACGCGACGCCGGTGGCGATGGCGGCGTCCACCAGCACCCGCAACTGCGCCGGCGCGACCCCGTGCGCCAGGTCGGTGGCCGCGTCCCCGGCGAGCACGATCTCGCTGTCGAGGTCGTGCGCGTACGCCTTGGGCAGCAGCCGGTCGTGGTTCCACGCGTTGCAGAAGGCGTACGCCTCGGACCGCCGCGTGGCCGGCAGCCGCCGGTCGGCCATCGCCCGGGTGTGCAGCACCTCGCCCCGCTCGCCAGCCCGTCGGAACTGGATCACCGCGGCGCCCCACCGGCCGACCACCGTGCCGTCGTCGTCGATCAGGTACCGGTCGCCGCGCCGGTCCAGGGTCGCGGTGATGAGGTCGGCGGTGAGCGCCATCAGCTCCCGCTCGGACTCCCCGTCCGGCCCGGGACCGGCGTCGTCCTCCTCGTCGGCGACGTCGCCGCCATCCGGCAGCGGCACCGCCGCCGCGGCGGGACGTTCGGCCAGCCAGGCCGCGATCCTGCCGGACTGGTGACCGGTGCCGTTGCGGGCGTCGAAGCTGCCGGCCAGGTCGGTGGCGAGGCCGAGCAGCAGCGCGCCGAGCGTCGACACGTCCAGTTCGGTGGCCGGACGCTCGCCGTACGCCGGGCGGCGCACCCGTCGCTCGCCCAGCCCCGTCTCGTCGGCCAGCCCGCAGACCAGCGCCCCCGCCGCGGCGAACTCCATGGCGGCGAGGTCGTCGGTGGGCCGGTCCAGCCGGGGCAGCTGCTCGGTCAGGATGGCCAGCCCGCGCTCCAGATGCCCGCCGAGCGCGCAGAACCGCAGGTGGGTCGCGAGATGCCCGAACGCGGCGCGCTCGCGCCGGTGCCGCCGGTACGCCCGCACGTGCGCCGCCGCGGCCTCCTCGGCCGCGCCGAGCCGTAACCGTGGCAGCAGTCCGGCGACCAGCGCCCGCTCGGGCTGGTCGGTGCAGGCCGGGGCGTCGGTGTCGTACGCCTCCAGCTCGGCGCGGGCCTCCCGCCACTCGCCCCAGCCGGCCAGCAGTTCCGCGCGGCGGGCCGGGGCGCAGCCGGGGCACCCGCCGGCCGGACCGCCACGCGTACCCGCCCACTGCCGGTAGAAGTGCCGGGCGGTGGGTTCGTCGCCCAGTTGGTCGGCGATCCGGCAGCGCAGTTCGGCGACGGTCGGCCCGTCGAGCCCGCCCGTCCCCACCCGCTCGGCCAAATCGGTCAGGAGTAGTCGGGTCTGGTCCAGCCCCACCCGGGGGGTGCCGAGCAGCGCCTCCACCGCGTACCGCTGGTAGCGCGTCAGCAGCACGGTCTCGGGGTCGCCGAGCAGCGTGGGCCACCGGTCGGCGGCGGCCCGGCAGCGCCGTACCGGCTCGACGATCCGCCACCGCTCGCCGTGCAGCAGGTACGCCTCGATGAGCGCGAACCTCGCGTCCAGCGCGGACCGGGCGTCCGCGGCGGCGTCGGCGCGCTCGGCGACCCGTTCCAGCGCGGCCAGCCGGCCGGACCCGTCGGGCAGGTCCCGGGCGTCGGCGAGCGCGGACACCAATGCCGGGACGCGCTGCCCGACACCCCGGCCGCCGTCTCCGCTGGCGGGCGCGTGCGCCCGGTCGGTACGGCTGCCCGTGGTCTCCTCCCGGCCGGTCACGTCGACACCGCGCCGGGCAGGCGACCGACCGCCACGGCGAGTTGGCAGCCGGTCGTGATGCCGCAGTCGAGCAGTCGGTCGAGCTGGTGGGGCGTGACGCCACGTTCCAGGTCGGTGATCACCTCACCGTGGATCCGGGCCCGGCCGGCGTCGTCGACGTGCACGAACGCCTTCGGCCAGAGCCGGTCGTGGTTCCACGCGTTGCAGAAGGCGTACAGGTCGGGCACCCGTTCGATCCCGAAGGTCGGCGCGACCATCGTGCGGACCTGGAGCAGCTCGCCATCGGCGCCGAGGCGCAGGAACCAGATCAGGTTGTCGTCGAAGCGTCCCACGAGGTCACCGTCGGGGGCACGGCCGAACGGGCGGCCGCGCGCGGCGAGCACCGCGGCGATCAGCTCGCCGGTCAGCGGGCGTACCGCACCGGGGTGCCCGGCCAGCGGATCGTCCTCGATTCCCGGCGACGCCATCGGGCATCCCTTCTGAGGCGGATATCACGACCGGCGGCGGGGTCCGTGCTGCGACGCGCGGACACGACCCGGAAAAGCGGCGATCTGCCCGGCCCCACCGTTACCGTGACTCTATGGCGGGCCGTACCTCTCAGGCGAGCCGGCGACGCGGCGCGTCGCCGCGCGGTGGCACCAACAGCCGTGCCCGTCAACCGGCGAAGAAGACCCGGGCACCGGTACGGCGACGCACCACACCCGCCCGTCCGGGCCCCGCCGTCTACGTGGGCCGCGCTGTCGGTGCACTGTGGATGGGGCTGGCGCACGGGATGGGGTGGGCGGTGCGGGCCGCCGGCCGGCAGGCCGCCTCCGCCCGCGACCTGGACCCGGAGCACCGCCGTGACGGGGCCGGACTGCTGCTGTTCGGGCTGGCCCTGCTCAGCGCCGTGGCGCTGTGGTTCTCCGGCGCGGGCCCGGTGGGCGCCCGCCTGGCCGACACGGTCCGGCTGTTCCTCGGCGCGATCTCCGTCGTGGTGCCGGTGCTGCTGATGATCGGGGCGTGGCGGCTCATGCGTCAGCCGATCGATCCGGAGCACCGGGGTCGAGGGCTGATCGGGTGGGGTTCGCTGCTGGTGTCGACCGCGGCGCTGCTCCAGATCGGCCAGGACCCGGTGGACACCGTGGAGCGTGACTTCGCCGGTGGCCTCGTCGGCGCCGGCGTGGGCGGGCTGCTGGAACGGGCGGTCACCGCCTGGGTGGCCGTACCCCTGCTGGTCCTGCTCCTGCTCTTCGGCCTGCTCGTGGTGACGGCGACGCCGATCAACAAGATCCCGGAGCGGCTGGGCCTGCTCGCCGGAGGGCTGGTCGCGTCTCCGGAGACCACCGAGGAGGACGACGAGCCGGTCGCGCGGCCCGCGCGCAGGCGTCCGTCGAAGCGGATGCCGCCACCGATCGACCCGGACGACTTCGAGGACACCGAGGGCGCGGACCTCCAGGAGACCATGGTGTTGCCGCGCAAGGCCCCGGCGAAGGTGCCGGCCAGCCGCAAGCCGGCCGAGCCGCCCGAGCACTCGCCCGCGCCCACCCGCGCCGAGCAGCTCGCGTTGACCGGGCTGGCCGGCGACTACACCCTGCCGCCGGCGAACATGCTCAGCGCCGGTGCTGCCGCGAAGACCCGCAGCAAGGCCAACGACGAGGTGATCGCCGCGCTGACCGGCGTCTTCGACCAGTTCGACGTGGACGCCGCCGTCACCGGCTTCACCCGGGGTCCGACGGTCACCCGCTACGAGGTGGAGTTGGGGCACGGCGTCAAGGTCGAGCGGATCACCCAGCTCTCCCGCAACATCGCCTACGCGGTGAAGTCGCCGGACGTACGGATCCTCAGCCCGATCCCGGGCAAGAGCGCGGTCGGCGTGGAGATCCCGAACACCGACCCGGAGAACGTGGCCCTCGGCGACGTGCTGCGTTCGCGGGCGGCGACGAGCGACCACCATCCGATGGTGGTGGCGCTCGGCAAGGACATCGAGGGCGGCTACGTGGTGGCCAACCTCGCGAAGATGCCGCACATCCTGATCGCCGGGGCCACCGGCGCGGGCAAGTCGTCCTGCCTCAACACCCTGCTGGTCTCCGTGCTCACCCGGGCCACCCCGGACGAGGTGCGGCTGCTGCTGATCGACCCGAAGCGGGTCGAGATGACCGGCTACGAGGGCATCCCGCACCTGGTCACGCCGATCGTCACGAACGCCAAGAAGGCGGCCGACTCGCTGGACTGGGTCGTCCGCGAGATGGACATGCGCTACGACGACCTCGCGGCCAACGGCGTCCGGCACATCGACGACTTCAACCGCAAGGTGCGCAACGGCGAGATCAAGGCGCCGCCGGGCAGCGAGCGGGAGATGCGCCCGTACCCGTACCTGCTGGTGATCGTGGACGAGCTGGCCGACCTGATGATGGTCGCGCCGCGTGACGTGGAGGACTCGGTCGTCCGGATCACCCAGCTGGCGCGGGCCGCCGGTATCCACCTGGTGCTGGCCACCCAGCGGCCCTCGGTCGACGTGGTGACCGGTCTGATCAAGGCGAACGTGCCGTCCCGGCTGGCGTTCGCCACCTCGTCCCTCGCGGACTCGCGGGTCATTCTCGACCAGCCGGGCGCGGAGAAGCTGCTCGGCCGGGGTGACGGGCTCTTCCTGCCGATGGGCGCGTCGAAGCCGGTCCGCATCCAGGGCGCCTGGGTCACCGAGCGCGAGATCGCCGACGTGGTGAAGTTCTGCAAGGACCAGCGTGAGCCGGAGTTCCGGCCGGACGTGCTGGCCCCCGCCAAGGACAATCAGAAGAAGATCGACGAGGACATCGGCGACGACCTCGACCTGCTGGTGCAGGCGGTGGAGCTGGTGGTCACCTCGCAGTTCGGCTCCACCTCGATGCTCCAGCGCAAGCTGCGGGTCGGTTTCGCCAAGGCGGGCCGGCTCATGGATCTCATGGAGACCCGTGGGGTCGTCGGGCCGTCCGAGGGGTCGAAGGCGCGCGACGTGCTGGTCAAGCCGGACGAGCTGGAGGAGGTCCTGGTCGGTCTGCGCGGCGACGTCGACTGACCACTCGCGACCCCGGACACCCGACGGGCCCGCCGGATACCGGCGGGCCCGTGACGTCGGGGTGGGTCAGTTGTTGATCAGAGCCGCGACGACCACCAGGCCGATGATCGCGGCCACGCCGCTGGCCGCGGCGGCGTACCAGCCCAGCGGCTTGTCACCCAGGACCGCGCCGACGATGCCGGCGATGATGCCGAGCACGCCGAAGATGATCGGGTTGAGCAGCAGGGCGAGCACCGCGAACACGAAACCCACGATGGTGAGGATGCGGGCGGCGTTGCTGCGCGGGCGGGCGGTGGTGGGGATGTCGGCCATGTCGTCCTCCGGATGAGAGCCTGTCGTGACGAACCGATCACTACCCACTGTGGGCGCTCGCCACGCGTGATCGTCAATGGAAGATCTTCAGGCCGACCACGCCGGCGACCACCAGCAGCAGGCAGAAGACCCGGGGCAGGCTCACCGACTCGCCGAGCGCCACCATTCCGACCAGCGCCGTGCCCACCGCGCCGATACCGACCCAGACGGCGTAGCCGGTGCCGACCGGGATGTCGCGCAGCGCGTACGCCAGGCCGCCCATGCTCAGCGCCAGGGCCACCACGAACACCACCGAGGGGAGCAGCCGGCTGAAGCCGGCGCTGCGGTCCAGGGCGACGGCCCAGGCCGTCTCCAGCAGCCCGGAGATCACGAGTACGAGCCAGGCCATCGTTCACCTCACGAGGACGAGTCGGGTCAGTCTGCTGGGGCGTCTTGGCCTGACCGGGTACGCCCACCGCTCGTCCGGAGTGACCACCGCGTCCGGGGCCACCACGGCCGACGCTAGCACCGGCTGGCGGCCCCGGACGGTGACCCACGCCACCACGCATTGACCTCTACTTCGCTTCAACTTGCACTATGGCGGGCATGGCCCTGCTCTATGCCGACCCCGAGGTCGCCGCCGCCCTGGACGCCGCCACCACCGTCGACGCCATGCGGGCCGCCCTGGTGGCCGCGTACGAGGGGCGCCTGGTCGCCCCGCCCCGGGCCGCCGCCCCGCTCGGTGGCGGGCGGATGGTGCTCACCGCCGGGCACCTGGTCGGCCAGTGGTACGGCTACCGCTCGTACGACACGTTCGGCCACCCTCAGGGCGAGCAACTGGTCGTGTTGCACGACGCCGCCACCGGGGCGGTGCGGGCGGTCGCCGTCGGCGAGGAGCTGGGCTCCCGTCGCACCGGTGGACTGGGCGGCGTCGCGGTGGACGCGCTGGCCCGGCCGGACGCGACCACCCTCGGCGTGATCGGCTCCGGGCGGCAGGCCTGGACCCAGGTGTGGGCCGCCGCGGCCGTGCGCCCGCTGCGCGAGGTGGTGGTGCACAGCCGTTCGACCGCGCGCCGGGACGCCTTCGCCAGCCGGGTACGCGCCGAACTGGGCGTGCCGGCCCGCGCGGTCGCCGACCCCGGCGCGGCCGTCACCGGCCGGGACATCGTGGTGCTCGCCACCACGAGCCCCACGCCGGTGCTGCGCGCCGCCGACGTGAGCCCCGGCACGCACGTCAACACGGTCGGCTTCAAGCAGCACGACCGCAGCGAGTTCGGCACCGACCTGCTGGACGCCGCCGACCTGCTGGTCACCGACTCGCCGGCCCAGGCGGCGGACTACCAACCGCCGATGCTCGCGGCGCTGCCCGCGTACGCCGGACGGCTGCGGGACCTGGGCGGCATCCTGGCGGGCGCGGTTCCCGGCCGGACCACGGCGGACCAGGTCTCCGTCTTCTGCTGCACGGGCCTGGCCGGTACCGAGGTCTTCCTGCTCGACGCCCTGACCCGGGCGACCGCCGTGACCCGGTGACCGACGCCCGCACGTGGTGTGATCCCGCCGGCCGCCGTGCCCGCGTGCGCGGGCTACCGCGAGCGGCCCGGTACCCTCGGATGGTGTCTGCCACCTCTCCTTCCGCTTCCGACAACGCCGAGGGCCGTCGCGTCGCCCTGCTCACCCTGGGCTGCGCCCGTAACGAGGTCGACTCGGAGGAGTTGGCCGCCCGGCTGCACGCCGACGGCTGGCAGGTGAGCACCGACGGCGAGGGTGCCGACGTGGTGGTCGTGAACACCTGCGGCTTCGTGGAGAAGGCCAAGCAGGATTCCATCCAGACGCTGCTCGCCGCCGCCGGGACGGGCGCGAAGGTGGTGGCCGCCGGCTGCATGGCCGAGCGGTACGGCAAGGAGCTGGCCGACAGTCTGCCCGAGGCGCAGGCGGTGCTGAGCTTCGACGACTACCCGGACATCGCCGCCCGGCTCAACGCCGTGGTCGCCGGTGAACAGGTCACCGCGCACACCCCGCGGGACCGCCGGGAGCTGCTGCCCCTGACGCCGGTGAAGCGCCGCGACAGCGGGGTGTCCCTGCCCGGGCACGGCACCGTGGCGCGTGCCGCCGTCGAGACCGACGAGCACACCCCGGCGCACCTGCGTCAGGTGCTGCGCCGTCGACTCGACACCGGCCCGGTCGCGTCGTTGAAGCTCGCCAGTGGCTGTGACCGGCGCTGCGCGTTCTGTGCCATCCCGGCGTTCCGTGGGGCGTTCGTCTCGCGAACCCCGGACGAGCTGCTCGCCGAGGCGGAGTGGCTGGCCAAGACCGGCGTACGGGAGCTGGTGCTGGTCAGCGAGAACTCGACCTCGTACGGCAAGGACCTGGGCGACCCGCGCGCGCTGGAGAAGCTGCTGCCGCAGCTCGCCGCGGTGTCCGGCATCGTCCGGGTGCGGGTGAGCTATCTCCAGCCGGCCGAGACGCGGCCCGGGCTGGTCGAGGCGATCGCCGGTACCCCCGGGGTGGCCCCGTACTTCGACCTGTCGTTCCAGCACTCCAGCGAGCCCGTGCTGCGCCGGATGCGGCGTTTCGGCTCCACCGACCGGTTCCTGGAGCTGCTGGCCAGCGCCCGGGCGCTGGCTCCGGAGGCGGGCGCGCGGAGCAACTTCATCGTCGGCTTCCCCGGCGAGACCCGCGCCGACATCGACGAGCTGACCCGGTTCCTGACCGAGGCCCGGCTCGACGCGATCGGCATGTTCGACTACAGCGACGAGGACGGCACCGAGGCCGCCGGACTGCCCGGCAAGGTGTCCGCCGCGACCATCAAGCGGCGGTACGACCGGCTGAGCGCGCTCGCCGACGAGCTCTGCTCCCAGCGGGCCGAGGACCGGCTCGGCTCGACCGTCGAGGTGCTGGTCGACGCGATCGTGGACGGCGTGGTGGAGGGCCGGGCCGCGCACCAGGCGCCGGAGGTGGACGGATCGACCACCCTGGTCGCGCCGGTCGACGGCGGGGTCGACCTGAGCGCACTGCGCCCGGGTGACCTGGTGCGGGCCACGGTGACCGGCACCGAAGGGGTGGATCTGCTCGCGGTGCCGGATGAGATGATCTCGGCGGCGCCCGGCGCGGCACGGTGACGGCGGGTCCGGACGGAGCGGGGGAGCCAGGTGGTGCGGTGTCGGGAACGCCACGGCGGCCCGAGCGGAGCGAGACGGTGACCGGGGCGACGGAGTCGACGCCGGCCCGGGTGGTCGCGCGGGTGCCCGTGCTCAACGCCGCCAACGCGCTGACCGCCCTGCGGCTGGTGCTGGTGCCGGTCTTCGCCGCCTCGGTGATCGTGTCGGGGATGACCCACGCCGGCTGGCGGATGGCCGCCTGCCTGATCTTCGCGGTGGCCTCGGCGACCGACCTGGTGGACGGTTGGATCGCCCGCCGGTTCGGGCTGGTCACCTCGGTCGGCAAGGTGGCCGACCCGATCGCCGACAAGGCGCTCACCGGCGCGGCTCTGGTGCTGCTCTCCTGGTACGACCGGCTGCCCTGGTGGGTGACGGCGCTGATCCTGGTCCGCGAGCTGGGCATCACCGGGCTGCGGTTCTGGGTGATCCGGCACGGGGTGATCGCGGCCAGCCGTGGCGGCAAGATCAAGACCGCGCTGCAGATCCTGGCCATCGCCTGGTACCTCTGGCCGATGCCGGCCGCCCTCGCCGCCGTCGGCCCCTGGATCATGGTTGCCGCCGTCCTGGTCACGGTGGCAACCGGCTTCGACTACATCCTCCAGGCCCTCCGCCTCCGCCGCCCCCACCCCTAACCCGCCCCGAGCCCGTCGCCCCGGCGCGTGATCATGACGTTGTTGCGGTTCGGGCCGGCGTGTCGAGGCGATAACTTCATGATCCACGGGGTCCGGCCGGGAGGGTTGGGGGTTGGCGGGTGGGGAAGGACGGGATCATGCAGCGGGACGAGAACGCGACGGGGAGCGCGGCGGCGGCTGTCGTGCACAGCCTTTCGCAGCGGCACGAGACCCTCGCCACCGTCGAATCGCTCACCGGCGGGCTGCTGGCCGCGTCGATCGTGGAGATCGCCGGGGTCAGCCGGATCTACCGGGGCGGGCTGGTCGTCTACGCCACCGAACTGAAGGCCACGCTCGCCGACGTGCCGTCCGACCTGCTGGCCGAGCGCGGACCCGTCGACCCCGACGTGGCGGCGGCGCTCGCCGAGGGCGGTCGGCGGCGCTGCGGGGCGGACTGGGGGCTCGCCACCACCGGGGTCGCCGGCCCGGAGCCGCAGGACGGCAAGCCCGTCGGCCTGGTCTACGTCGCGGTCGCCGGCCCGACCGGCGTCGAGGTCCGCGAACTCGACCTCGACGGGGGGCGGGACCACGTACGCTCGGCTGCCGTGATCGAGGCGTTGCGGCTGCTCGCCGAACACATCCACGCCGCCGACGAGGCCGCCATCGAGGGCCTGGAGACAACGGACGTGGCTGCCCCCGCTGGCGAGAAGACGGCCGCCGGGGTCGCCGGGAACGGCTCGGGAGCGGCCGCCGAAAGCGTCCGGGACGGTCTGGGCGCGGCCGGCCTGGGGCGTCCGTGAGCCGTCCCGCCAGGATCCGACGGGCGGGGTGGGATGTCGCCGGGGCGCGCAGCGGGTACGGTTGCGGGAAGGCTCCGACGCTCGGAGCCGGCGCGGTCCGCCGCGGCCGGCTGCCCGACGCCGGGCGTGAGGTATCCCTCAGGGGGAGGTGCGATGGTCCTGCTACGCCGGGTGATCGGTGACGCACTGCGGGCGCGCCGGCAGGGACAGCAGCGCACACTGCGTGAGGTGTCCACCGCCGCCAACGTCAGCCTCGGTTACCTCTCCGAGATCGAGCGGGGGCACAAGGAGCCGTCCAGCGAGCTGCTGGCCGCGATCTGTGACGCGCTCGGCGCCCGCCTTTCCGAACTTCTCCGCGAGGTGAGCGACACCGTGGCGCTCGCCGAGCAGATGCCCGCCGGGGTGCTCGTCGGCATGCAGGACGAGCCGGCCGAGGCCGCGCCCGTCGCGCCGGCCGCCGTGCGCAAGGCCGCCAACCGGGGCGTCCGCCAGGTCACCTCCGACGGCAAGGTCGCGGTGTCGGTCCGGCAGGATTCCCCGCTGCGGGCGACGCTGCGCAGCACCCGGGTCCGGCCCACCGAGCGCGACCGGGACGTGGTCTGCGCCGCCTGAGCACCGTGCGTCCGTTGCCCATGGGCGAGGTGGCCCCGGCCGCGTAGGGTTGCCCGCAGGAGCCGACGGTGCCCGTCGTGCGCCCGGTACGGATGCCGCGCTGGCGTTCGGCTGGGACGATGGAGACCGGCCGGGTCGCGGTCGGTCGGCGCAATCCGGCCCGACCGCGGTGCAGCGACGCTACTGAGGGGATACCGCGGAGATGGCGAACCCGTTCGTCAAGGGCTGGAACTACCTGATGGCGCTCTTCGGCGCGAAGATCGACGAGCACGCCGACCCGAAGGTGCAGATCCAGCAGGCCATCGAGGATGCCCAGCGGCAGCACCAGGCGCTGGTCCAGCAGGCGGCCGCCGTCATCGGCAACCAGCGTCAGCTGGAGATGAAGCTGTCCCGGCAGATGTCCGAGGTCGAGCGGCTCCAGGGCAACGCCCGGCAGGCCCTGGTGCTGTCCGACCAGGCCCGCGCCAAGGGCGACGAGGCCGAAGCGGTGCGGTTCGAGCAGTCCGCGCAGGCCCTGGCCACCCAGCTGGTCTCCGCCGAGCAGGCCACCGAGGACCTGAAGACCCTGCACGACCAGGCGCTCGGCGCGGCCGCGCAGGCCCGCCGCGCCGTCGAGAACAACTCGATGATCCTCCAGCAGAAGCTCGCCGAGCGCACCAAGCTGCTCAGCCAGCTGGAGCAGGCCAAGATGCAGGAGACCGTGGCCCGCTCGTTGGAGTCGATGTCGACGCTCACCGCACCCGGCACCACCCCGTCCCTGGACGAGGTGCGGGACCGGATCGAGCGGCGGTACGCCAACGCGATGGGCCGCGCCGAACTGGCCGGCAACTCCGTCGAGGGTCGGATGCTGGAGATCCAGAAGGCGACCATCGACTCGGCGGGCTCGGCCCGGCTGGAGCAGATCCGTTCCAGCATGGTGGGGGAGCAGCTCGGCGGCACGGCGCAGCGCCCGGCGGTCCCACAGGGCGAGCAGGCGGGCTCGGGCAGCGACCCGGCCGCCGCCGCCCGGCTGGACGAGCTGCGCGCGAGCATGGCCCGCGAGCGGGGCACCGGCGACCCGACCGCCGCCGGCTGAACGACCGGTCCGAGGGGGTCTTTCGGTGGCAGACGAGCGGACACGCTACTTCCGTCAATTGGGTCGGCTGCGCCGGTCCGCCCGGCGGTGGAGCGTACTGGCCGGTGGGCTCGGCGGGGCCACGGCGGTGCTGACGCCGTACGCCGGGCTCGGTCTGCCGGATGCGGCCTGGGCCGGCGCCGCGGGCAGCGCGCTGGCGTTGGCCGCCTGGCGCTGGATCGACCTGCGGGCGCTGGCCGCCCGGCCCGCGCCCCCGGCGCTGGACCCGGCCGAGGCCGCCGCCCGGTCCCGGGCCCGGCTGGTGGCCGCCGTGGAGCGACTGCCGGTCGGCTCGGGCGTGCTGGCCGAGGTACGCCGGGTGCGCGGCCGGGTCGCGCTGCGTGGCACCACCGCCGGCCAGCAGTGGGCGCGACTGGACCGTGCCTCGCTCACCCTGGCGGGGATGGCGCCCCGGCTCACCGGGCTGGCCGAGCCGGCCGTGCTGGAGGCCGCTGCCGCCGACCGGTCGCTGCGGGAACTCGCCAACCGGGTGGCCAGCGTCGAACGGGCCCTGCGGCTCGCGCCGACCGACGCCCGGCCGCCGCTGGCCGACGCGCACGCCGCGTTGACCGCCCAGTTGGAGAGCGGGGTGGCGGCATACGAGCGGTTGGTGGTCGCCGCCGCCGGCTACCTCGCCGAGGACGCCCGCCCGGAGCCCACCCACCCGGCCGCCGACCGGCTCACCGAGGCCACCGACCTTCTGCACGGCGTGGCCTCGGCCCTGGCCGAGCTGCGCGCCGGCGGCGCCGGCCTGCGCGCGCCCACCCGCTGAGCCGCACCCCACGCGCCGCGCCCGCCCGTCACGGTGGCGTCGTGACCGGGATCGGACCGGTGTACGGCGAGCTGCCCACCACGTTGAACGACCGGATCCGGTAGTGGTAGGTCACGCCCCGGGCCAGACCCGTGTTGGTGAAGCCGCGACCGGTCACCGTGAAGGTCGCCACCTCGTGCGCGAACGTCGGGTCCAGCGCCCGCTGCACGATGAACCCGGAGCCCGGGCCGACGGGGGTGTTCGCCGTCCAGACCAGCACCACCGTGGCGGTGTCCGGGCCCGGCGCGCTCGCGGTGGCGTTCACCTCGCCGGGGGTGCTCGGCGCGGGCGGAGTGCTCGCCGCGGCCACCGTCGACCACGCCGAGGCGGCGCCCAGGTACGTGGTGCGGACCCGGTAGTAGTACGTGGTGTCCGGCGCGGCCGTGGTGTCCAGGTGGTTGTCGCCGACCCCGATCGCGGTGGTGCCCGGCCCGCTGGTGAAGGTCGGGTTGGTGGCCCGCTGTACGTCGATGCCGGTGGCGAAGGAGCGGTTCGTCCAGCGCAGCGCCACCCGCAGCGGCGCGGCGGGTGGGATCGCCGCGATCAGGCCGCCCGGCGCGGCGAGGTGCACCGAGGCGGGCACGCTGTTCGACCAGGACGAGTAGCTCACCTCGTTCTCCGCCCGGATCCGGTAGTGGTACGTGACGCCGGGGGTGACCGTCGCGTCGATGTAGCGGGTCGCGGTGGCCGCGACGGTGATCGTGGTGACGTCGCCGCCGAAGGACCCGTCGGTGGCCCGTTGCAGCAGGTGACTCGTCGCGGGCGGGCGACCGCCGTTGCCGGTCCAGGTCAGGGCGATCGCCGGTAGGGCGGTGGCCGAGCCGGGCACGGGTGTGGCGGTGAGTCCGGTGGGCGCCCGCGGCGTCACCCGCAGCACCAACGGTCGGCTCATCCCCAGGTCGCGATGGCCGGCGAGCTGGCTGTGCCAGCGGTACTCCCAACCCAGGTTGACCATCTGGTTGACGACCACGGCCGGTCGCCCGTCGGTCGGGCTGACCGGCGTCGACCCGGTCCGCGCGCCGGCCGGACGTCCGGGGTCGAGCAGCCGCACGCTGTCGCCCAGCTTGAACGGCAGGGCCGGGGCCACCGGACGCAGCGCCACCACCACGTCCTCGCGGGGGTTGACCCGGACGATCTGCTTCCAGCCCAGCTCCGCCGGGTGCGGGGGGCGCTGCGTGCCGTCCCAGCCCACCCGGTTGACGATCTGCACGTCGCAGCCGCCGAAGCGCAGCGGCTCGGTCTGCCGTACGTTGCCGCTGATCCGCCAGAGCTGCGTGCCGTCGGTCGGGGCGCCCACCGGTATGGCCGGGTCGGCCGCGAACAGCACCTCGGTCACCGGATCGGTCGACCCGAGCGGCAGGGTCGCCGGGGCGAGCGGCCCGATGTGCGGATGACCGACCCCGAGACGCCCGGCCAGCCGGCCGTGACCGGGCTCGAAGACCTGCTGCGCGGCCTTGACCTCGATCGGCAGCGTCACCGGACCGGTGCCCGCGAGCGGCGTGAACGTCACCGTGTCGGCGTGCGCGGAGACGACCGTCTCGGCCGTGGTCCGGCTGCCGAACGCCGGGTCGTACGCCGGCTGCGGCACGATCGGCGGGCGCTGGCTGGCCGCGTACGCCGCCGGCAGCCGCTCCCGCAGCCGGTCCACGTCGTACGGCCCGTCGGGCGTGCCGGCCACCCGGAACTGCAGCAGGGTACGGGTGTTCGGGCCGTACCCCGGTTCGGTGGGCGGCGGACCGCCCCCGGCCGTGCGGTCCGGCGCGTCGGTGTGCTGGTCGTAGCGCTCATCGAAGCCGGGCAGCGGCGCCGGGGCGTCGTTGTAGAGGATCAGCGTGCTGCCCGGTTCCACGCTGGAGAAGTCGACGAGCACGTCGGCTGCCTCACCCGGGGCGAGCAGGAGCGTGTGCCCGTCGACGTTCAGCACGGTCGGGTCGAGCCGGTCGTAGCGGTAGCCGATCGGCCGGTTCGGCAGCACCACCGGGGCGGGCAGCAGACCGGCCTCGTTGCCGATCTGGACGAACTCCGGGCCGGCGGCGCGCGGGTCGGGCACACCGCCGTCACGCCCGTCGCTCGGCCAACCGGCCGGCCGGTCCGCCGACCGCACGGCGGGCACCATCGGCACCTCGCCGGCGTCCGCGTCGGCCAGGCTGCCGTCGTCGGCCCACATCGGCGCGTCCGAGCAGGCCCGGTAGAGCTGGAGGTTGAGGCTGCGGTCCAGGCAGGCGTTGAGGATGCGCAGGCGGTACACCGTGGGGCGTACCCGCAGGTACGGGTATGCGACACCGTTGACCAGCGGGGTGTCCCCGTACGCCGCGGGCACCGCCGACGGGTGCGGCACCCCGGGGCGCAGCGGTGGTTCGGCGCCACCGCCGACGGGGTCGTGGTGCGGGTTCGGCACCGGCCCCGGACCGGTCAGCGGCGGCTCGCCCGCGATCCGTTCGGCCATCGGCCAACCGTCCACGGTGGGTCCGCTGTCGTCCCGACCGCCGTCCGGCGCCGGACGGCGCGACCAGGGGCCGTAGTCCCACCGACCGGTGGGGTTGCGTCCGCCGGACCGGTACGGGTTCTGCCGGGGCTGGTAGACGTGGGGGTACCACAGGCTGCCGCGAGCCCCCCAGCGTTCCCGGTCCCAGGTCGGATCCTCGGCGGCCAGCTGGGTGTCGTCCGGCACGAACGTCTTGTCCTCGATCACCAGGGGCACCTGCTCGGCCGGCAGCACCCCCTCGGCGACGAGTTCGTCCTCGACCGGGTCGGTGAGCAGGTACGGCGCGAGCTGCCCACCGTAGACCGTGAGCCGGGCCAGCCCGAGGGTGTTGTCGTGGAACGACAGCAGCCGGCCGCTCTGCTCGTTGGGGAAGTAGAGCGTGGTGGCGCCGGAGCCGGGCGCCGGCATGTCCGGCACGGGCGTGAGGCCGGTCCCCGTCGGGTACGGGGTGATCTCCCCGGCCGGGGTGATCCAGTGTCCCGGGTTGCCCGCGCTGGTCCACCCGGTCTGCGCCCCGGCCAGGTGCAGCACCGCCCGGTTCTGCGGGTACGGCGCCGGGCCGTCCAGCGGCCCGAGACCGGCACCCTCGACCGTCTCGTCGACCGGCAGGAACAACTCGCCGGCCCGGCCGGTGGGAAGCTGGTTGATGAACTTCACCCGGACCGGTCGGCCGCGCCGAGCGCGGATCATCGGGCCGAGGTGCCAGGGCCGCTCCGGTGGCGCCACCGTGTTGTGGCCCGACGGGTCGGTGCCCAGGTTGAGCTGTCGGTAGCCGCGCAGCCGGGTGACCGGCAGATCCCGGTGCAGGCGTTGCGCGTACTCCTGGAGCCCGATCTCGTAGTAGTCGCAGCCCGGGTAGCTGATCGTGTCGGGCACCGCCACCGGCAGCGCCTGCTCGCCGGGTACGGGCAGCGCGTCGACGAACTTGCGCAGGCCCGTGCCCGGCACCGGCCGGCCATCGGGGTCACGCGTCGGGCGGGGACTGTACGCGACGTTCGGCACCGTTCCGAAGCAGCGTGGCTCGGCGGACGGATCCAGACTCGCCGTGGGCGCGGCCTCCTCGGCGGTACGCGCCGTGGGAACGGACGCCGTCCGACCGAGGCCGTCAGGGGCGGTCCGGTAGAAGAAGGTGGAGCGGAGTCTGCGGAAGATCGCCATGACTCTCCCCGGGGTCGGGGCACGAGGAAGAACACCACCCCGGCGTGGCGGCCCTCGGCACTCTGCTGACAGGCGGTGAGCACCCAACCGCAGCATGCGACGTCGAGGGGTCGGTTAGGAATTACCCAATCGTCCGTATCTGGGATGACCTCGATCCACAACGCCCGGTCAGCCCGGTGGCGGGCTTCCCGGCCGCTCGGGCTGGCACACCGGGCACCAGTAGGTGACGCGCTCGCCCAGCTCCTCCTTGCTGATGGCGGTGCCGCAGCGGCGGCACGGCTGGGCGCGGCGGCCGTACACGTAGCTGGTCTGCCCCCGGTGCAGCGAGCCGGTGGTGCTCTGCGTCCAGCGTCCACGGTTGGCGGCCAGCAGCCGCTGCGCGAGGGCGACCATACCCGGCAGATCGGGCACCGCCCGCACGGACGTCCACGGTGACACGCCTCGCAGGAACAGCACCTCGCACTTGTAGAGGTTGCCCACCCCGGCCAGGTTGCGCTGGTCGAGCAGGGCCTCGCCGATGGTCTGCTCGGGATGTGCGGCGAGGCGCTGGGTCGCCTCGGCCGGGTCCCAGTCCACGCCGAGCAGGTCCGGCCCGAGGTGGCCCACCAGGGCGTCCTCCTCGACGGTGGGCACCAGGGTCAGCTCGTGCAGGTGGTAGCCCACCGCCACCGCGCCGGGGCTGCGCAGCACCACCCGGATCAGGTGCGCGGGCCGGCCGCTCCACCGTTCGCCCGGCGCGTACGCCCGCCAGGCGCCGTCCATCCGCAGGTGGGAGTGCAGCGTCCACGGCGCGTCGTCCGGGGCGGAGAGGCGGAGCAGCAGGTGCTTGCCCCGGCTGGCCGACTCGCGGACGGTCCAGCCGGTGAGGTCGGTGGTGGCCAGCCGGGGCACCCGGAAGTCGGAGCCGGACAGCCGCGCGCCGGCCAGCGCGCGGTGCAGCACGCGGGCGGTGTTCCAGACGGTGTCACCTTCGGGCACGCTGCCATCCTCCCTCTTTCGAGCATGATTCGCATGTGTCGCTATTTGTAGCCAGGTTCCTCATGATCTCCGGACATGCGATGGTCAGGGGGTTCTGAGGAGAATGCCCATGAGACGACCTCATTGTCTTATCCGACCCTCCACGCTCGCCGCCATCCTCGCTCTCGCGCTCATCGCAGCCCTGGTGCCCGTCACCAGCGCCGCCCGGACCACCGTCCCCGCGACCGCGGGATCGCTCACCCTGACCGCCGCCGCACCGGCCGGGGAACGGTGGAGCGCCGACCTGTCGGTCGTCGACCGGGACGATGTCAACGTCCGCCGTACCGCCGCCGGACTGCGGCTGCGCGAGGCCCGCGCGGGCGGACGCAGCCCTCGCAGCCCGCACAGCGCGCTCGCCGAAGGCATGCTCCTCAGCGCCCCACGCACCCTCGCCCGCCCGGCCACCCGGGTCCGCGCCGAGATCGACGCGGACGTCCCCGCCGGCGCGAGCGCGGAGGCGCAGGTGCGCGGATGGCGGCTCAACGGCTGGACCGAGTGGCGGGCCGCGACCGCCGGCGCGACCTTCGACCGCCCGGTCAGCCGCGTACAGACCCGGGTGGTGCTGACCGCGCGGGCCGGCGGGGCCACCGCGACGGTACGCGCCGTCCAGCTCACCGCCGACGCGACCGCCGCCGTCTCCGCCGCCACACCCGGCCTCACCTACCGGGTGTACGCCACCCGGATCGGACTGGTCGGCGAACTGACCGCCAACGGCCGCACCGTACAGCCGCGCGACCACTTCGTGGCCCTACCGTCGCGCCGGGGCCTCTCGCCACTCAACAGCGGCGACTACACCGTGCGGGTCTGCACCACGACGGGCGCGCGCTGCGAGTACGCCCCGGTCTGGGACGTCGGGCCCTGGAACACCCGGGACGACTACTGGAACCCGTCCGCCGTACGCGAGAACTGGAAGAACCTGCCGCAGGGTCGGCCCGAGGCGCAGGCCGCCTACCAGTCCGGCTACAACGGTGGGCGGGACCAGTTTGGGCGTACCGTGCTCAACCCGGCCGGCATCGACCTGGCCGACGGCACCTTCTGGGACGGTCTGCAACTCACCACCAACGCCTGGGTGGACGTCGCGTACCTGTGGACCGGCGGCGGTCCGCGCGCCGTGGTGGGCGACGGCCCGCTCAACATCCGCAGCGGGCCCGGCACGTCGTACGCGATCCGTGGCCTCGCCGCGCGGTTCGCCAACGTGCCGGTCCAGTGCTACGTCACCGGCCAGTCGGTCGCCGGCCCGTACCGCACCACCACCAGGTGGAACCGCCTGGCCACCGGGCAGTACGTCAGCCACGCGTACGTCGCCACCGTCTACGGCGGTACCGTACCGGTCTGCTGAGACGACCTCGCTTCGGCGGGCGCCGCGTCAGGGGCGCTCGTCGGGGCGGGCGGGACGCACCATGTCCTGGTAACGCGGGTGGCTGGCCCCGTAGACGGCGTAGTTGAGCCGGGCGTGCGACAGGCTCAGGTCGCCGTTGGCGCCGCCCCGCACCGCGTCCGCGTCGGCGTCGCTCTGGCCGTCGTCCGTCCAGAAGCAGACCGGACAGGTCCCGCCGCCGGTCCGGGAGGCACAACAGGGACAGCCCACGGGAACTACGTGTTCACCCACCGGTTCACCCACCGGGGCAGCATTCCACAGTCGAATGTCACCCGGCCACCCGCAGGAGGTCACCCGGGCGTACGCCGAGGACGTCCACGGCCCGACCGCCGTTGACCGCAACCGCCACCAGGTCGGCCGAGTCCACGTACACCACCAGGGCCTGCTGCGGCGCGTCGCCGAACGTCCGTCCGTGTACCGCCGCGTGGGACGGCGTCGGCCCGGGCGGGCCGACCCGGACGGTGGCCGCGAGCGCGCCGAGCACCTCGCCGGGCGCGGCCAGCTGCACGTTGCCGAAGTGGTCGACGGTCAGCACCTCGGCGGTGAAGCCGTCGGCGTCACGGGTCATGACCGGTGCTGGCAGCCGGACCAGTTCGCCCGGGTCTACGGCTGGACCGGCTTCGGCGAGTGACGCCCCGAGCGCCAGGCGTGCCGCCACCGGGGCGAAGACGTCCCGGCCGTGGAACGTGCCGGACACCCGGGCCGCCAGCCATCGTGGCGCGGTCAGCTCCACGGCGGCGCTGACCCCGCCGAGCGCGGTGGCCGCGTCGAGCAGCAACCCGTTGTCCGGGCCGACCAGCAGCCCTCCCGGGGTGGCCAGCGCGATGCCCCGTCGGGCGGTGCCGACCCCCGGATCGACCACGGCCACGTGCACGCCCACCGGCAGGTACGGCACGGTCTGCGCCAGCACGGCGGCACCGCGCCGGACGTCCGCCGGCGGCACCAGGTGCGTCACGTCGATGACCCGGGCGGCGGGAGCGATCCGGGCGATCACCCCGTGGCAGGCGGCCACGAAGCCGTCGTCGAGGCCGTAGTCGGTGGTCAACGAGATCCACGGTGTGCCGGACACCCCCGCAGGCTAGCGCCCCCGCCCCCCGCGCGTCCCGCGCCCAACGCCCCCCGCGCGTCCCGCGGGTGGTGGTCGGATCGGGCCGTATCGGTGCGGGCGACTGGCAACCCGGCTGACCCTGCTGGCAGATAGCGGACAGCGTGCTGGCCGACCGGCCCCTCCCGCCACCCAGCGTGGTTGGGCAGACTTCGCCTGTGACACTTCGGAGCCTGCCCGCCGTCGGGGTCCTGCTGGTCGCCGCTGCCGTCGTCGCCGGCTGCGGCCGTGGTGACGATCCCGCGCCGTCGAGTGCCGTCCCCGGTGTTACGTCCTCGACCGTCCAGGCCACGGATCTGCCGAGCGTGCCGAGCACCTCGGCGGGCCCGTCCCGCACCGACGGCGCTGCACCGCCGCCACCACGGTCCGTCGCGCCGTCCACCGTGCCGTCGGCGCCCCCGCAGGGACCGGTCGAACGCCGGCCGGCAAGTCCGCCGCCGGTGATACTGCCCCAGCGTCCGGCGGGCGCTCCCAGCGCCCGGCAGGTCATCGACGCGTTCCGGGCCGCCGGTCTGCGGGTCACGCACCCGAAGGACCGCTCGGTCGACTGTGGTCCGGACGGTCTTGGGCTGGGCTGCTCCGAGATCGTCACCACGGACGGCGTCACCGTCTTCGTGTTCCCCGACGAGACCAGCGCCGGCGACATCGCCGAGACGTGGGGCGGCCAGTCGTACCGGCGTGGGGCAGTGGTGCTCAACTACCTCGACGCGAAGACCCCGGCAGCCGACCGCGTGCGCTACGAGAAGGTTCTCAACGGCCTCCGCTGAGGCTGCTCCCGCTGCTCCCGCTGCCTCGCGGCCGCGTTGTCCATCAGGTGGCGGCCGGGGCACAACCTTTGGCTGTGATGCCTGTGAGTCATCAAGATGACTCACAGGCATCAACGTCGCAGAGGTGGTCGACGGTGCCTGGCACGGGAGAGCTACCAGATCGCGTGTGGATACCGCGCGAGGGCGGATCGGCCCCACCAGTGGTCGTCACGCAGGACAGCCCGCGACACCTTCGGAGGCCGGACGCGCGGTCGGCCAGGCGCGCAGGCAGGGGCTGAGCCACGCGTGCGCAGGCGGACGCTTCCACGGGTTGAGCGACCGGCAGACGTAGGCCGCGCGGGTCGGGTCAGCCGCGTAGGCGTAGGCCGCGCGGGGTGGCCCGGAAGCCGGCGGCGGTCAGCGCGTCACGCAGTGGCGACGAGTGCACCGCCTCGCCGTCGGCCCGTTCGACCGACATCGCGCCCAACGCTCCGGAGTGGACGGCGTCGGCCAGCGCCTTACCGGCCGCCGCGAGCGTCTCGGTGTCGTCGGTGAAGGAGAGCAGGGTTCGGCCACCGCGTTCCACGTACAGCACGAGGTCGCCGCCGACCTGCACCACCAGGGCACCGGCCTTACGGCCCGCCCGGTGCCCGGTCGCGGCGGTGGCCCCGTCGCCGGAGTCGACGACGCGGTCCGGCCAGGGGAGTGCCGCACCGTACGGGTTGGCCGGATCGGTGGCCGCCAGGACGGTGGCCGGCCCGCCCCGACCCCGGGCGCCGTCGGCGGGCTCCGCCAGGGCGCGTAGCCGGTCCACCGCGCCGGGAACCGCGAACTGTGCCGCGCCGAGACCTTCGACGAAGTAACCCCGGCGAGCCGCGCCACGCTCCTCCAGCGCCGACAGCACCGGGTAGACCGCCGAGAACCCACCGACGACCTGCTCGGCCATGACCGCGCCCCGGGTGACGACCCCGTGCCGTTCCAGCAGGACGTCGGCGAGGGCGGCGGCCCGCCTGGTCGGGTCGAGATCCCGATCCGGAAGCCGCGACCAGCGGCCGGCGACGGTCGGTGGGCCGCTGCGGGTGGGCAGCGCCACCCGGCCGGGCCGCCGGTAGCGGGTGCGCGGCGCGGACGGGCGCGACCGGTGCGCTCCACCCGCGCCGAGCACCGCCCGCAGCGGGGCGAGGGTGTCGTTGGTGAGGTGCCCGGCCCAGACCAGATCCCAGATGACACCGGTCAGCGCGGCATCGTCGGTGGCGCCGACCCGGTCGGCGAGCGCGCGGAAGAACAGCGCCTGCCCGTCGCCGAGGGCGTCGAGCACCGCGTCGTGCAGCGGGGTACGCGTCAACGCCTCATCAGGCGGCGGAAGCAGCAGCGGCGCGGCGTCCGCGTACGCCAGGGTGACCCAGCCGTCGCCTCCGGAGATCGCCCCGGAACCGGCCCAGAGCACCTCCCCGCTGGCACACAGCTCGTCGAGCTGGGCGGGGGAGTAGTCGGCGACCCGGCCGGGCAACACCAGCCGTTCCAGCGCGGACGCGGGCACGGCAGCGCCCTGCAACTGCTCCACCGTGGCGGCGAGCGCCTCCACACCCCGGGCGGACGAGCCGACCTGCTGCCAGCGGGGCAGGAACGTGGCGAGGGCCCGCGGTGGCACCGGCTCGATCTCCCGGCGCAGCGCCGCGAGCGAGCGGCGGCGCAGCATCCGCAACACCTCGGCGTCGCACCACTGCGCGCCGGCCGTGTCGGGCGTGAACTCGCCGGAGACGACGCGGCCGGTGGCGGCCAGGCTGCGCAGCGTCTGCTCGACCACGAAGACGCCGAGCCCGAAGCGAGCCGCGCAGGTCGCGGCGGCGAACGGGCCGTGGGTGCGGGCGTACCGGGCCACCAGGTCGCCCAGCGGGTCGGCCACCGGCGCGAGGTACGCCTCGGCCACCCCGACGGGCAGCGCCACGCCGAGCGCGTCGCGCAGTCGGGCGGCGTCCTCGATGCCGACCCAGCGCTGCTCGCCGGCGATCCGTACCCGCAGCACCCGGCGGGCGGCCTCCAGCTCGCTCAGCCAGCCCTCCGGCACGCCCCGCTCGGTCAACTCGACGTCGCTGAGGTCGCCCAGCACCCGCAGCAGCTCGACCACGTCCTCCGCGTCGCGCGGGCGGCGCTGCTCGGTCAGCCAGCGCAGTTGCCGGTCGGTCTCGGCGAGCACCTCCGGATCCAGCAGCTCGCGCAGGTCGACCCGGCCGAGCAGCTCACCGAGGAGCGTGGAGTCCAGGGCCAGGGCGGCGGCCCGGCGCTCGGCGAGCGGGGCGTCGCCCTCGTAGAGGAACGCGCCCACGTAGCCGAAGAGCAGCGACCGGGCGAACGGCGACGGCGCGCTGGTCTCCACCTCGACGAGGCGGACCTTGCGAGCCGCGAGGTCGCGCATCAGCTCGGCCAGCGCCGGTTGGTCGAAGACGTCCTGTAGGCACTCCCGGGCGGCCTCCAGGGTGACCGGGAAGTCGGCGTACTCGCGGGCGACGTCGAGCAGTTGCGCGGCGCGTTGCCGCTGCTGCCAGAGCGGCTGGCGGCGGCGCGGGTCGCGGCGGGGCAGCAGCAGCGACCGGGCGGCGCACTCCCGGAAGCGGGCGGCGAAGAGCGCCGAGGTGCCGACCGACTCCTGCACGAGCTGGGCGATCTCGTCGGGTTCGAAGACGACCACGTCGGCGCCGGGTGGCTCGTCGGCGGTGTCCGGGAGGCGTACCACGATCCCGTCGTCGGAGGGCATGACCTGGGCGTCCACCCCGTACCGCTCGGCCAGCCGGCGACCCACGGCGAGAGCCCAGGGCCCGTTGACCCGCGCGCCGAGGACGCTGTGCACGGCGAGTCGCCAGTCGCCCAGCTCGTCACGGAAGCGCTCGACGACGACGGTCCGGTCGTCGGGCAGGGAGCGGGTGGCCGCCCGCTGGTCGCGCAGGTAGGCCATCAGGTTGGTGGCGGCCCAGTCGTCCAGGCCGCCCTCGCGCAGCGTGGCCAGCGCCGCCTCGTCGCTCTGGCGCAGCAGGGCGCGGACCCGCGCGCCGATGGCCCGGCCCAGCTCCACCGGGCGGCCGAGCTGGTCGCCCTTCCAGAACGGCATCCGCGCGGCCTGACCCGGCGCGGGGGAGACCAGCACCCGGTCGGGGGTGATCTCCTCGATGCGCCACGAGGACGAGCCGAGCAGGAAGACGTCGCCGACGCGCGACTCGTAGACCATCTCCTCGTCCAGCTCGCCGACCCGGGCGGCCCGCTCCGCACCGGCCAGGAAGACCCCGAACAGACCCCGGTCCGGGATCGTGCCGCCGCTGGTCACCGCCAACCGTTGCGCGCCGGGACGGCCGGTGAGCTGGTCGCTGGCCCGATCCCAGACCAGTCGGGGACGCAACTCGGCGAATGCCGTGGACGGGTAGCGGCCGGAGAGCATGTCCAGCACGGCGTGCAGGGCCGAATCGGGAAGCTCCGCGAAGGGCGCCGCCCGCCGGACCAGCACCGCCAGGTCGCCGACCTGCCACGGCTCCAGGGCCACCATCGCGACGATCTGCTGGGCCAGGACGTCCAGCGGGTTACGCGGGTAGTGCAACTCCTCGATCGCGCCGTCGGTCATCCGCTCGGCGACAACCGCGCAGGACAGCAGGTCGCCCCGGTGCTTGGGGAAGACCACGCCCCGGGAGACCGCGCCCACCTGGTGCCCGGCCCGCCCGACGCGTTGCAGGCCGGCGGCGACGCTCGGCGGGGCCTCGATCTGCACCACGAGGTCGACCGCGCCCATGTCGATGCCCAGCTCCAGGCTGGAGGTCGCCACCACCGCCGGGAGCTGGCCGGACTTGAGCGCCTCCTCGATGTGCTTGCGCTCCTCCCGCGAGACGCTGCCGTGGTGCGCGCGGGCGATCACCGGCGCTGCCCCGGCCGCCGCGCCGGACTGGGCCATCACCTCGGCCGGCGCGCGACTGCTGCCCGGGCCGGCGGGGCCACCCCACCGCTGCGCGCCGCTCGCCGGGCCGTCGTCGGCCGCCGGCTTA
Source organism: Micromonospora sp. NPDC049662 (assembly GCF_040675055.1). NCBI lineage: Bacteria > Bacillati > Actinomycetota > Actinomycetes > Micromonosporales > Micromonosporaceae > Micromonospora > Micromonospora sp. NPDC049662. Next base: position 115,650 of record NZ_JBFAOC010000010.1, on the reverse strand, counting down.
TCGCCCGACGACGACCCCGGGGGTACGACGATCGCGCCCTCGCCCGACGCGGAGGCGATCGCGGCGGTGGCCACCTCCTCGGCGGCCAGCTCGTTGAGCCGTGCGCACAGGCGCTCGGCGCTGCGGCGGGAGTTGGTGAAGACGATGGTGGAGCGGTGCTGCCCGATCAGCGAGAAGACCCGCTCCTCGACGGCCGGCCAGATCGAGGCGCGGCGTGGCCCAGGCCCGCCGAGGGAGTCCTCGGGAGGCTGCTCCTGCTCGTCGAGGCGGGTCATGTCCTCCACCGGCACCTGCACGCTGACCTCGATCGTCTTCGCCGTGCGCGGCTGCACGACGTCGACCGGCCGGGCGCCGCCGAGGAACCGAGCGCAGGCGTCGATCGGCCGGACGGTGGCGGAGAGGCCGATCCGTTGTGCCGGCGTGGGCAGCAGCTCGTCGAGGCGTTCCAGGGAGAGGGCGAGGTGGGCCCCGCGCTTGCTGCCGGCCACCGCGTGGACCTCGTCGACGATCACCGTCTGGACGCCGCGCAGCGAATCCCGAGCGGCCGAGGTGAGCAGCAGGAACAGTGACTCGGGTGTGGTGATGAGGATGTCGGGTGGGGTGCGGGCGAAGGCCCGTCGCTCGTCGGCCGGCGTGTCACCGGTGCGCATCCCGACGGTGATGTCGGGTGGTGGGACGCCGAGCCGGGTGGCCGCCTGCCGGATGCCGGCCAGCGGCGCGCGTAGGTTGCGTTCGACGTCGACGGCGAGGGCCTTGAGCGGGCTGACGTAGAGCACGCGGCACCGCTGGCGAGCCTCGGTCGGCGCGGGCTCGCGGGCCAGCCGGTCCAGCGACCAGAGGAAGGCCGCGAGCGTCTTGCCGGAGCCGGTGGGCGCCACGACCAGGGCGTTACGGCCGGCCGAGACCGACTTCCAGGCGCCGGTCTGGGCGGCGGTGGGCGCGGCGAAGGCGGCGTCGAACCAGGCGCGAGTGGCGGGACCGAACCCGTCCAACACCTCGCCCTTGCCCGTGTCTGCCCCGCTCACCGGTCCATCGTGCCCCGTCGGTACGACAACAACGAACGACCCACGGCGGATCGTGCCGCGCTGTGTGGAAATTGCGCGTGATGCACCTTTAATACGTTAAGTCTCACTTAACTGCTTGCTTGTAAGGAGCAACATAAAGTAACTTCACCCGCAACGCGAATCGGGTGGGAGGGATCGGATGACCGGCGAGCCGCGACACGTCGAGCCCGGCACCGATGTGCTGATCCGCAAGGTCGACAGTCACCTCGCCACGCTCCGCGGCGGTCTGCACGGGCCCGAGCTGGAGCTCGCCGAGCGTCTCGCCGGCTGCCTGCGGGAGCTGGTCGTCTCCACCGCCCAGGCCAGCGCCGCCGACCGGGGGCAGGTCCGCGTCGCGGTGCACTACTTCGTGCTGCGCCGGGAGAGCCGGGGCCGCCTGCTCTCGATGCGGTCCCTCGCCGTCGCGGAGCGGGTCGTCGCCAAGGTCGCCCGCCAACTCGGTCGCGTCGACCTGCTGGCCGACCTGCGCCGAGGTCACCAGGATCTCGACGACGCGCTGCCGGTCGGCGACGCTCTGCTGCGCTGACCGCCGCCGCTGGCGCTCGCCGTTGATCGCACATTGAGCCCTATGGCGGGGCAATTCCGGTAAAACCGCCCGAGGCTCGGGGATCTGGCGTCTGATCGCTGAAGACACCACCGCTGTACGGGTGTCGGCCACCTCGATCGGGAGCGCGAGTGCTGGTACTGCTCATCCTCCACCTCGTGGCGGCCCTCGTCGCGCCGCTTCTCGTCCGGTGGTGGGGTCCGCGCGCGTGCTATCCGCTGGCGCTCGCGCCGGCCGCCGCGTTCGGCTGGGCGCTGGCCCGTACCCCGGCCGTCGCGCACGGCGGCGCGGTCGTCGAGACGTACCCGTGGATCGGGCAGTTGGGCCTCGACATCGCGCTGCGCGTCACCACGCTGTCGTGGCTCATGACCCTGCTGGTCGGCGGCGTCGGCGCGCTCGTGCTGGTCTACAGCGCCCGGTACTTCGACGCCGGCTCCCCCGGGATGGCCCAGGTCGCCGCCGTCCTGGTGGCCTTCGCCGGCGCGATGCTCGTCCTGGTGTTCGCCGACGATCTGCTGCTGCTCTACGTCGGCTGGGAGTTGACCACGATCTTCTCGTACCTGCTGATCGGGCACAGCACCGAACGCCGGGCCAGCCGCTGGGCGGCGGCGCAGGCGCTGACCGTCACCACGCTGGGCGGGCTCGCCATGCTGGTCGGGTTCATCCTGCTGGGCGAGCACGCCGGGAGTTACCGCTGGTCCGAGATCGCCGCCCACCCGCTGCCCGGAGGTGGCTACCTCGTCACGGCGGTGCTGCTGATCCTGGCCGGGGCGCTGTCCAAGTCGGCGGTGCTCCCGTTCAGCTCCTGGCTGCCGGTCGCGATGGCGGCGCCCACCCCGGTCAGCGCGTACCTGCACGCGGCGGCCATGGTCAAGGCCGGCGTCTACCTGGTCGGGCTGCTCGCGCCGGTGCTCGCCACGGTGGGTCCGTGGCGACCGCTGGTCCTCATCGCCGGGGTGGCGACCATGCTCGTCGCCGGTTGGGCGGCGCTGCGACAGAACGACCTCAAGCTGCTGCTCGCGTACGGAACGGTCAGCCAGTTGGGCCTGCTGGTCGCGGTGACCGGCTCGGGTACACCGGACGCCGCGCTGGCCGGCACGGCGATGCTGCTGGCGCACGCCCTGTTCAAGGCGGCGCTGTTCCTGGTCGTCGGCGTCATCGACCACGGCGCCGGGACCCGTGACCTGCGCGAGTTGTCCGGGCTGCGCCGCTGGTCCCGCCCGTTGTTCGGGGTCGCGGTGCTGGCGGCGGCGTCGATGGCGGGCGTACCGCCGCTCGTCGGGTTCGTCGCCAAGGAGGCGGTGTTCGCGGCGTTCACCAGCGATCCGGTGGTCCTCGCCGGGCTGGTCGCCGGAACGGTGCTCACCGTCGCGTACAGCGCCCGCTTCCTCTGGGGCGCGTTCGCCGACCGGCCGGGCGTCGAACCGGTACCACCCGGGCCGGTCGCCGCGTCGATGCTGCTCCCACCGGCGGTGCTCGCCGTCGTCGGGCTGCTCGCCGGTCCCGCCGCCGGCGTGCTGGACGGTCTGCTCAGTCCGTACGCCGAGCTGCTGGGGACCCTCGACGCGCACCTGACGCTCTGGCCCGGACCCACCGCGGCGCTCGGTCTGTCCGTGTTGGCGCTTGCCGGCGGCATCCTGCTCTTCGCGCTGCGCGGGCCGCTCGCCCCCGCGCTGGCCCGGCTCCGGTCGCCGGTCGGCGGCAATCAGGGGTACGAGTGGGTCGTGGGCCGGTTCGACCGGTTCGCCATCGGGGTCACCGGCGCGACCCAGCGCGGCTCGCTACCGCAGTACCTCGGCATCATTCTCGTCACCCTCGTGCTGCTGCCCGGTGGGGCGATGCTCGCCGCCGCCCCCTGGCGGGCCCGGCTCCCGCTCTGGGACAACCCGCTGCAACCGGTGGTCGTGGTGGTCATCGCGGTGGCCGCGCTGCTCGCGGTCGGCGCTCGTCGGCGGTTGACCGCGATGCTGCTGGTCGGCGTCACCGGCTACGGCACGGCCATGCTGTTCATCCTGCACGGCGCACCTGATCTGGCGCTCACCCAGTTCCTGGTGGAGACCGCGACCATCGCGGTCTTCGTGCTGGTGCTGCGCCGCCTGCCGCAGCGGTTCTCGGCCCGACCGCTGCGCCGCAGCAGATGGACGCGTCGGGCGATCGGCGTGGCGATGGGCGTGGTGGCGGGCGGGCTCGCGCTCGTCGCGGCCGGCGCCCGCCGCGCGCCGGACATCTCCACCGTCTTCCCGGCCCTCGCGGTGGGCGAGGGGTACGGCCGCAACGTGGTCAACGTGACCCTCGTCGACATCCGGGCCTGGGACACCATGGGCGAGGTGTCGGTGCTGGTGGTGGCCGCGACCGGGGTGGCCAGCCTGATCTTCGAGCGGTCCCGTACCGGGCCGAGGCCGCGCCGGCCGGAGTCCGCCGAAGGGGCCGCCCCGCCGCACCGGCCCGTCTGGTTACGGGGTGGCCCGACCCTCTACGACGAGCAGCGCTCGCTCGTCCTTGAGGTGGTCACCCGACTGATCTTCCACACGGTGGTGCTGTTCTCGCTGTTCCTGCTCTTCTCCGGGCACAACGCGCCGGGCGGCGGATTCTCGGGCGGCCTGGTGGCCGGGCTCGCGCTGGTCGTCCGCTACCTGGCCGGCGGCAGGTACGAGCTGACCGACGCCGCCCCGGTGGGCGCTGGCCTGATCCTCGGCGCGGGGCTGGCCCTGGCGGTGGGTACGGGCGCGGTGGCGCTGCTGGCCGGCGGATCGGTGCTGCAGAGCGCGAAGCTCGACGTGTCCCTACCGCTGGTCGGCGACGTCCACCTGGTCACGTCGCTCTTCTTCGACATCGGCGTGTACCTGATCGTGATCGGGTTGCTGCTGGACATCCTGCGCAGTCTCGGCGCGGAGGTGGACCGGCACATCGAGGCCACCGGTACGGAGAGCGGCGGCCTGGCCATCGACAAGGGCGGACGGCCGTGAGCGCGAGGAGTGAGCCGGGTTTGCGAGCCCCGCAGTCGCGAACAGGGGCGCGGCCGTGACGGCGGGTGGCGCCGGGCCGACGCTGGTGCTGGTGCTCGCCGTCGCGGCGCTCGTCGGGTGCGGGGTGGTCCTGCTGCTGGAGCGCAGCCTCACCCGGATCCTGCTCGGCGTCATCCTGCTCGGCAACGGTGTCAACCTGCTGATCCTGCTGGGTGGCCGGTCGGGTGGCGCTCCCGTCGTGGGCACCGGCCCGGTGGACCGGATGAGTGACCCACTGGCGCAGGCGATGGTGCTGACCGCCATCGTGATCACGTTCGGGTTCACCGCGTTCCTGCTCGCCGTGGCGTACCGGAGCTGGTATCTCACCGGCGACGACGAGGTGCCCGACGACCTGGAGGACCGCCAGATCATCCGTCGCGCGGAGGACCACGGGGTGGGCGCGGTCGACCGTGGCGGGGAGGGTCCGAACGGCGATCCGGAGCAGGTCGACCCGGAGCCGGCCCGCCGCCGACTCCGACGTGGCCAGCCGGACGACGCGTCGTGAGCCGGCTCCTGCCCCTGCCGGTGGTGGTGCCGCTGCTCGGCGCGGCGCTGACCCTGCTGCTGGCCGACCGGCCCCGGGTGCAGCGTACGGTCAGCGTGCTCTGCCTGGCGGTGACGTTCACCGTCGCGCTGGTGCTGCTGGTGCAGGCGTACCGGCACGGGCCGGTGGTGCTCGCGGTCGGTGGGTGGCCGCCGCCGGTCGGCATCGTGCTGGTGGCCGACCAGTTGGCCGCGCTGATGCTGGTGGTGTCCTCGGCGGTGACCCTGTGCGTGCTGGTGTACTCGATCGGGCAGGGCCGCAGCGAGACCAGCGAGAGCGCGCCGGTGGTGATCTTCCACCCGACGTACCTGGTGCTCACCGCGGGCGTCACCAACGCGTTCCTGGCGGGTGACCTGTTCAACCTGTTCGTCGGCTTCGAGATCCTGTTGGCGGCCAGCTTCGTGCTGATCACGCTGGGCGGCACCGAGACGCGCATCCGCACCGGCTCGACGTACGTGGTGGTCAGCGTTCTCTCCTCGATGATCTTCCTGACCGGCGTGGGACTGGTGTACGCGGCCACCGGCACGCTCAACCTGGCGCAGCTCGCCCAGCGTCTCGACGACCTGCCGGACAACGTCCGGGTGACCCTGCAACTGATGCTGCTGCTCGCGTTCGCGATCAAGGCTGCGGTCTTCCCGTTGTCGGCCTGGCTGCCGGACAGCTATCCCACCGCTCCGGCCCCGGTGACCGCCGTGTTCGCGGGGCTGCTCACCAAGGTGGGCGTGTACGCGATCATCCGTACCGAGACGTTGCTCTTTCCGGGCGGCCAGGTCGACGACCTGCTCATGGTCGTCGCCGGGTTGACCATGGTGGTCGGCATCCTCGGCGCCGTGGCGCAGTCGGACATGAAGCGGCTCTTCTCGTTCACCCTGGTCAGCCACATCGGCTACATGATCTTCGGGGTGGCGTTGAGCACCGCGGCCGGGCTCGCCGGGGCGATCTTCTACGTGGTGCACCACATCACCATCCAGACGACCCTGTTCCTGGTCGCCGGGTTGGTCGAGGAGCGCGCCGGCAGCACCGACCTGCGTCGTCTCGGCGGACTGGCCCGGGTGGCGCCCCTGCTGGGCGTCCTCTTCTTCGTCCCGGCGATGAATCTCGCCGGGGTGCCCCCGTTCTCCGGGTTCCTCGGCAAGCTCGGGCTGCTCCAGGCCGGGGTGGCGGCCGGCGGCGCGCTGCCCGCGACGTTGGTGGCGGCCGGGACGCTCACCAGTCTGCTCACCCTGTACGTCGCCTCCCGGGTGTGGAACATCGCGTTCTGGCGGGCGCCCCGGATCGCCACCGAGGAACCCGTCGTCCGGCTGCCCGCCCTGACGGTCGGCGCGACCGTCGCCCTGGTCGCCCTGGGGGTGTCGCTGACCGTGCTGGCCGGCCCCCTGTTCGACGTCACCGCCGACGCGGCCACCGACCTGCTCTCGCGTACGCCGTACGTGCGCGCTGTTCTGCCCGGCGGCGTGCCGTGACGGGCCGACGCGGCGCACCCCCGACGGACGCCGCCAGGGAAGGTCGGCTCGGGCGTTGGCGGGACCAGACGCTGGCGCTGAGCTGGCTGGTGCTCGTCTGGAACCTGCTCTGGGGCGAGATCAACCTGGCAAACATCATCGGTGGCCTGCTGGTGGGAGGCTCGGTCCTGCTGTTCTTCCCGCTGCCGGCGGTCACCTTCGGCGGGCGGCTGCGGCCGGGGGCGCTGCTGGCGTTCGCCGGTCGGTTCGTCGTCGAACTGGTCAGCGCGAGCCTGCACATCGCCCGGATCGCCGTGCAACCCGGTTACCGGCCCCGTGGCGCGATCATCGCCGTCCGGTTGCGGGTGCGTACGGATCTGATCCTGGCGCTCACCGCCGAGGCGGTCTCGCTGGTGCCCGGCACGCTGGTCCTCAAGGTGGACCGTGAGCCGGGGGTGCTCTACCTGCACGTGCTGGACACCCATGGCCCGGCCGACCTGGCGCTCGCCCGGGACCGCACCCTCGACGTCGAACGACGCATCGTCCGGGCGGTGGGCAGCGCGGACGAACTGCGCCGCGTGGAGCCCGGTCCCGCCGAGAAGGGATTCGCCTAATGATCACGTTCCTGGCCGTCGTCCTCACCGTCCTGCTGTCGGTGACCGCGCTGCTCGTGCTGATCCGGCTCTACCGGGGGCCCTCGCTGTTGGACCGGGTGATCGCGGCGGACATGCTGCTCGCCACCATGGTCGGCGCGGTGGGCGCGGAGGCGGCGGTCAACCGGCACGCCACCACGCTGCCGGTGCTGGTGGTGCTGTCCCTGCTCGGCTTCGTGGGCTCGGTCTCGCTGGTCCGCTTCGCCGTCCGGGAGCGTTCCTGATGCCGGGCGTGCTCGCGACGATCGCCGACTGGCTCGGGGCCGTCTGCCTGGTCGCCGGCGCGCTGCTCGCGCTGTGCGCCGGCATCGGTGTGCTGCGCTTCCCGGACGCCCTGTCCCGGATGCACGCGGCCACCAAGCCCCAGGTGCTCGGCGTGCTCCTGCTGCTGCTCGGGATCGCGCTGCGGCTGCGGTCCCGGGCCGACCTCGGCATGATCCTGCTGGTCGGGGTCTTCCAGTTGGCCACCGCCCCGGTCGCCGCGCAGATGATCGGCCGGGCCGCCTACCGGTCCGGCCGACTCGACCGGGGCCTGCTCGACGCCGACGAGTTGGCCGGGACCGAGTCGACCGGTGGGCGCGGCGAAAGCCGGTCCCGGCCGGGCTGAACAGGACGATCGACTCCTTCGGCCCACCCCCAGCGGAGTCCCAGGCAACGCCGATAAAATGACGGCATGATCGACTCCTCTGCCCAGGAGGGCAGCAGTAGCCAGCCGGGTCGTGCCCGGCGTATCCCCGTCCCGACGGCCCCGGGAGCCCTGAGCGTCCCGTGTTGATCGTCGTCGGTCTTCTTCTCATCATCGTGCTCACCGCCGCCACCGGTTACTTCGTGGCGCAGGAGTTCGGCTACGTCGCCGTCGACCGGGGCAAGCTGCGCCAGCTCGCCGACGACGGCGACCAGGCCGCCGCCCGGGCCCTCGCCGTCACCAGCCGGCTCTCCTTCATGCTCTCCGGCGCGCAACTCGGCATCACCGTCACCGCGCTGCTGGTCGGTTACGTCGCCGAGCCGTACCTCGGTGGTGGCCTCGCCGACCTGCTCGGCGTCGCCGGCGTCAGCGAGTCCGTGAGCCTGCCGCTGTCGGTGGCGCTGGCCCTGGTCATCGCCACCGTCGTGCAGATGGTCCTCGGCGAGCTGGCGCCCAAGAACCTCGCCATCGCCCGGGCCGTACCGCTGGCCCGGGCGCTGAGCCGGTCCACGCTCTTCTACCTGGCCATCGCCGGTCCGGTGATCCGGCTCTTCGACCGGGCGTCGGTCCGGCTGCTGCGCCGGGTCGGTATCGAGCCGATCGAGGAGCTGCCCAGCGGGGCGACCCCCGCCGACCTGGAACAGATCATCGCCGAGTCACGTGAGGAGGGCAGCCTGGACGCTGAGATGTCCACGCTGCTCGACCGGGGGCTCGACTTTCGTGAGCTGACCGCCGGCGAGGCCATGGTTCCCCGGGTCGACGTGCACATCGTCCGGGGGCACGAGCCGGTGAGTCGGGTGGTCGAGCTGCTGGACACCGGCCACTCCCGCTTCCCGGTTCGTGGCGCGGAGGGTGTCGACGACCTGCTCGGCATCGTCGGCATCGCCGACGTGCTCGGCGTACCCCCCGCCGAACGGGCCACCACCCCGGTCAGCGCGGTGGCGGGCCCGCCGCTGCTCGTACCGGAGACCCTGCCCCTGCCCACGGTGCTGGACCGCCTGCGCTCCGGGCACCGGCAGATGGCCTGCGTGGTCGACGAGTACGGCGGTTTCGCCGGCGTGATCACCCTGGAGGACATCGCCGAGGAGCTGGTTGGTCCGATCCGGGACGAGGACGACCCGCCGGAGCGGGCGCCCGCCCGCCAGGACGACGGCTCCTGGGTGGTGCCGGCCCGCTGGCGGATCGACGAGGTCGCCGACAGCACCGGCATCGCGCTGCCCGAGGCCCCGGAGTACGACACGCTCTCCGGGCTGGTCATGCGGGAGCTGGGCCGGGTGCCGGAGGTCGGCGACCGGTTGGAGATCAGTCTGCTGCCCGAGGGCGTCGAGGCCGACGAGGGCGAGGCGGAGCCCCGGGCGCTGGTCGAGGTGCTGGCCGTGGACCGGCACGTCGCCGACTCGGTCCGGCTGCAACTCACCGACCGTGGCGAGCGGCGCGAGGTGTCCGCATGAGCCCCGGCATCGCGTTGATCAGCTCCGGCGTCCTGCTGGGGCTGAACGGGTTCTTCGTGGCCGCCGAGTTCGCCCTGGTGGCCAGCAAGCGGTACCGGCTGGAGCAGGCGGCGGCCACCGGTGGCCGGGCGGCGCGGGCCGCGCTCGACGGCGTCCGCGAGCTGTCGCTGATGCTGGCCGGTGCGCAGCTCGGCATCACCCTGTGCACCCTGGGGCTCGGCGCGCTGGCCGAGCCGGCGATCGAGCACCTGGTCAGCCCGCTGCTGCACGTGGTGGGGCTGCCCGACGCGGCCAGTCACGTCATCGCCCTGGTCTTCGCCCTCGGGTTGGTGACCTTCCTGCACCTGGTGGTGGGGGAGATGGCACCGAAGTCGTGGGCGATCACCGACGCCGAACGGTCGGCGACGCTACTCGCGCTGCCGTTCCGGGCGTTCGCCCGGGTGTCCCGGCCGGTGCTGTCCGCGTTGAACGCGCTGGCCAACGCGATCCTGCGGCTGGTCGGGGTCAACCAGCAGGACCAGCTGGCCCAGGTGCACGGTCCGGACGAGCTGCGGATCCTGCTGGAACAGTCCCGCGAGCACGGGCTGCTCGGCGCCGAGCAGCACCAACTGCTCACCAGCATGCTCGAGCTGCAGGGCACGTCGGTGGCGCAGGTGATGGAGCCGTTCGCCACCATGGTCACGGTCCGGCGCGACGACCCGGCCGAGCGGATCGAGCAGGTCAGCCGGGACAGCGGCCGGTCACGGCTGGCCGTGCTGGACGCGGGCGGCGACGTCTGCGGTCTGGTGCACGTCCGGGAGGCGGTACGGGCGGTCACCACCGGCCGGGCCGCCGTGGCCGGGGAGCTGATGACACCGGCGTTCACCCTGCCGGCGACGTCCTCGGTCACCGAGGCGGTGGCCGCGATGCGCGCCCGGCAGTCGCAGCTCGCGCTGGTCCGCAACGGCGGTGGCCCGGCCCGCCCGATCGGTTTCGTCGCCCTGGAGGACCTGTTGGAGGAGGTCATCGGCGAGTTCGACGACGAGACCGACACGGTGCCGCGCGGTCGGCGACTCCGCTAGGAGAATTCCCGCAAGTTCCGGGTGACCCCCCGCCGGGTCCGCGACAGTTGAGGTGACCTGGCGGGGGGCGCGATGCGGTTGACGGGGGTGTCTCGGGAGTCCGGCTGGACCGGGCTGTCCGTACAGACCACGCTGGGAAACCCGAGCACCCGTCCGGGCCTGCGCCTGCCCGGGCGGGTGACTCTCGCCGCCGGACCGGACGACGTGCTCGTACGCCACATCCGGCTCGGCCTGGTCACGACGGTCGAGCCGGACGACCCGGCGGCCCCGCGACGTCTCATGCAGTTCTTCCAGCTCCCGATCGCCGGGCGGTTCGTGGTCCCGGCGGGCCGCCGCCGGGCCGTCGACTTCGCGTTGCCGCTGCCGTGGGAGACCCCGGTGACCACCTTCGGTGGGGTGCCGCTGCTCAGTCTGCGGATGGGTCTGCGGACCGAGGTGTCCGTCGACCCGGACCTGGACCAGGGCGCCATGGTGCCGGTCTTCGTGCACCCGGTCCCCACCCAGCAGCACGTGCTGGCGGCGCTGGACACGCTGGGCTTCTCGATCCGCCAGGCCGGGCTGGTGGAGGGCGGCCTGCCCGGGGTGGAGCATGCTCTACCGCTGCACCAGCGCTGGGGCTACTGGGTGGGGCCGCTCTACGCCGGCCCGATCACCGAGCTGGAACTGATCTTCGTGACGAACTCGGCGGGCCTCGAGGTGATCACCTGGGTGGACCGCAAGCTGGCCCTGGCCGGGATCACCCACCAGAGCATCAGCCGGTTCCGGATCTGGCACGCCGACGCCGGGCAGCGGGACTGGGTCGCCACCGTGGACGGCTGGCTGCGCCACGCCATCAACCGCCACGCGGCGGCCGCCGCCCACGCCGACTGGTCCGCGCAGATCGGCCATTCCGCCCACGTCAGCCGCCACCCCGACGCCCCGATCAAACCCGGCTACGGACTGGGCGGCACAGCCGGAGGAGCCGGGGTCGGCGGCGGCGGAGGAGGCGACGGCACCTGACCCCCCGCGCCGATCTTGCACTTACTGTCGCCGTAGAGCGGTGCGAAAGACGCAAAAAGACAGCACAAAGTGCAAGATCGCGGAGAGCGGTGGGGTCGGGTGGGGCGACGAGCAGTGGGGTCGGGGTCAGCCGGCGCTGGCGGTGGCTAGTTTGAGGCTGAAGGCTAGGAAGAGCGTTGCCACCGCCGTGGTGCCGCCCACCGCGAGACGACGGCGGCGGCGGAACTGGGCCGCCAGGAACGTCCCCGCGAAGATCAGCGCGGTCAGGTAGAGCGCGCTGCTGACCTGGGCGATCAGGCCGAGCAGCAGGAACGACAGCGCCGGCCACGCGTACCCGGGGTCGACGAACTGGATGAAGAACGAGATGAAGAAGAGGATCGCCTTCGGGTTCAGCAGGCTGATCACCAGCGCCTTGCGGAACGGGCTGCGCAGCTGCGCCGGCTCCGCGGCGTCGATCAGCCGCGGCGTGGTCGGGTCGTTGCGGTCGCGCCAGCGCCGCCAGGCGCCCCGCAGCATGGTCAGCCCGACATAACCGAGGTACGCCGCGCCAGCGTACTTGATCACCAGGAACAACGGTGGGTACGCCTTGAGCAGCGACGCCACCCCGGCGGCGGAGAGGATCATCAGCACCCCGTCGCCGACGAACACCCCGCCCGCGGCCCGGTAGCCGGCCCCCACGCCCCGCTTGGCGGCGGTGGAGAGCACGAAGAGCGAGTTCGGTCCGGGCAGCAGGATGATGGCCACGGTGCCCAGCACGTACGTCCAGATGTCGGTGATCCCCAGCACGCCCGCCATCATCACGCCACCGACGCCGTACGGCGAAGTCTTTTCCGCAGCGTGGCCTGTGCGTTCGGCCACTCGTCGACGGTCATCGCGTACTGCACCGTGTCCCGCCATGAGCCGTCCGGGCGCTGGCGGTGTATCCGCAGCACCCCCTCCCGGGTCGCGCCGAGCCGTTCGATGGCCGCCTGGGACCGAACGTTGCGGATGTCGGTGTGCCAGGCGACCCGTACCGCGCCCAGCTCGTCGAAGGCCCGGCCGAGCAGCAGCAGCTTGGCCTCGGTGTTGATCCCGGTACGCCACCACGGACGGCCGAGGAAGGTGTGCCCGATCGCCACCGACCGCCGCTCCGGGTCGATCTCGTAGTACGAGGTGCTGCCGACCACCGTCCCGGTCGCCGCGCAGCGCTGCACCCAGGGCACCCGCTCGCCGCGCTGCTGGGCGGCCAGCGCGGCGGCGATCACCTCGGCGGTCCCGGCCGGCTCGGTGGGCCGTGGAACGGTCAGGTGCCGCCAGACGTCGTCGTCGGCGGTGGCGGCGTGCAGGTCGTCGGCGTGCGCCAGGTCCAGCGGTTCCAGCCGGACGTGCTCGCCGCTCAGCGGCGCCGGGTCGTGCCAGGGCGTACGGATCGTCCGCAGGTACGCCGGCAGCGGCGCGGCGACCCCGGCGGCGGGCTGCGGCAGCCCGGCGGTCAGCCGTAGCGGCAGGACGCCGGCCCAGTGCGGCAGGTGCAGGTCGGCCTCGTCCTCGCGGACGCCGCCGGTGCGCGACCGGACGGACACCTCGCGCAGCGGCAGCGCCAGCACGGCGGTCTCGGCCAGTTCGCGCCGGTTCGGCGGGCGACTGTCCGTGCTGCGGCCCGCGCCCACCTTCTCGACGAGCGCGGTGAGCATGGCGCTCTTCTCCGTGGCGTCGGTGACCAGTCGGGCGGTGCCGTGTGCGACCACCGAGCGGTAGTTGGCGCTGTGGTGGAACTGGGAGCGGGCGTACACCAGCCCGTCGAGCAGCGTGACCGCGACGCAGACGGCCAGACCGTCGCCCCGGGCGGCGAGCAGCGGGCGACTGCCGGTGGAGCCGTGCAGGTAGAGGGTGTCGCCGACGCGGACGTGCAGGGTGGGCAGTACGCGGGGCTCGCCGTCCACGGTGAAGCCGAGCGCGCAGTGGTACGCCTCGTCGAGGACGGCGTGTGCCGCCTCGCGGTCGTAGCTCATCCGCTCGCGGGAACGGGTGGCGGTGGTCCGGGCGGTGGGTGGGTACATGCGCGCCCCTTTGTTCTAGTACAATCTCCTGTTTGTGTCAGCACGCTATCAGTTCACCGGGACGACGGCCGCCACGATTTTGGCCAGCATCGAATCGGGCATCCGTACCGGCGCTCTGCCACCCGGCGCGGCCCTGCCGCCGGTGCGGGCCCTCGCCGCCGACCTCGCCGTCAGCCCGGCGACCGTCGCCCGCGCCTATCAGGAGCTGCGCCAGCGTGGCGTGCTCACCACCGCCGGCCGGCACGGCACCCGCGTCCGCCCACGGCCACCGGTGGCCGCCCGTCGCTCCGCGTTGCGCCCCGCGCCCCTGCCCGGCGCGCGTGACCTGTCCCGGGGCGAGCCCGACCCCCGGCTGCTGCCCCCGATCGGTCCGCACCTCGCCGCGCTCGCCGCCGACGCCGGCCCACCGATCGGCTACTCGCAGGCCGGAGTGCTCCCGGAGCTGGCCGAGGTCGCCCGCGCCCGGCTGCGCGCCGACGGCGTACCCGCCGACGACCTCACCCTCACCGGTGGCGCGCTGGACGGCATCGAACGCCTCCTCGGCGCCCACCTGCGCCCCGGCGACGCGGTCGCGGTGGAGGACCCCGGCTGGGCCAACCTGCTCGACCTGGTCGCCGCCCTCGGGCTGCGCCCGATCGGCGTACCGGTGGACGACGAGGGGCCGCTCACGGCCGGGGTGGCGGCCGCGCTGACCGCTGGCGCGCGGGCGCTGGTGGTCACCAGCCGCGCCCAGAACCCGACCGGCGCGGCCGTCTCCGGCGCCCGCGCCGAGGAACTGCGCGCGCTGCTCGCCGGGCGACGGGACCTGCTGCTGATCGAGGACGACCACGCCGCCGAGCTGGCCCGCGTACCCCTGCACCCGCTTGCCGGCACGACCGCGAGCTGGGCCTTCGTGCGGTCGGTGAGCAAACCCTTCGGCCCGGACCTGCGACTGGCGGTGCTGGCCGGCGACGAGACCACCGTGGCCCGGGTGACCGGCCGGACGCGGGTCGGCGCGGGCTGGGTGTCCACCGTGCTGCAACGGCTGGTGCTGGCCCTGTGGCGGGACCCGGCGGTCGACGACCTGGTGGGCCGTGCGGCGCAGAGCTACGAGCTGCGGCGCGCGGGTCTGGTGGCCGCGCTCGCCGAGCACGGCCTGACCGCCCACGGCCGCAGCGGCATCAACGTCTGGCTGCCGGTGCCGGACGAGACCAGCGTGGTCACCGCGCTACGTGACGCGGGCTGGGTGGTGGCGCCCGGCGCCCTCTACCGGATCGCCGCCCCGCCCGCCGTGCGCGTCACCGTCAGTTCCCTGGCCGTGGCGGACCTGACGCCCCTGGCCGCCGCGCTGGCCCGCGCCACCCGTCCCGATCCACCGTCCGGTTTCGCCACCTGACCCGTGGCGACCTCCGCGGGAGGTTTGCCGGGTCCGTGGCGGGTATGCGCGCCGGTGGAGGTGGCTGACATGGCTTCAGGCGGCAATCGAGGGCTCTGGATCGGGGTCGCGGTCGCGGTCATCGTGATCATCATCGTGCTGATCGCGCTCGCGTCGTGTGGTGGCGGTGGCGGTGGCGGCGGGTACTGACGGGGGACCGTCGGATCTCACCTAAGGCAGATCCGGCAGGGCCGGCCGAACAGGTATATAACAGTCGGCATGGCCGAGCAGACCGACGCCGCCCCCGGCGCCCAGCGGTTCATCCCTCCCGAGGCCGACACCATCGAGGGGTTGCGGGCGGCCTCGGGCGACTGTCGTGGCTGCGAGCTGTACCGGGACGCCACGCAGACCGTCTTCGGGCGGGGTGACGAGAGCGCCCGCGTGGTGCTCGTGGGCGAGCAGCCCGGCGACATGGAGGACCAGAAGGGCCTGCCCTTCGTCGGTCCCGCCGGTCGGCTGCTGCGCAGGGCCGTCGACGACGCCGGCCTCGACCCGGCCGTGCTGTACCTCACGAACGCTGTGAAGCATTTCCGTTTTGAGGTGCGCGGCAAGCGGCGCATCCACCAGACGCCGGACCGGATCCACATCGCCGCCTGCCGTCCCTGGCTGGTCGCCGAGTTCGCCCGGCTCGACCCGGCGATCGTGGTGGTGCTCGGTGCCACCGCCGGCAAGGCGCTGCTCGGCCCGTCCTTCCGGGTCACGAGGCAGCGCGGCGAACTGCTGCCCTGGCCCGCGGCGGCCCAGCGCCCCGAGGACTTCCAGCGGGTCCCGGTGGACAGCGCCGGCGCGCTGGCCGACGCTCCGCCGACCCGGCTGCTGGCGACCATCCACCCGTCCGCGGTGCTGCGCGCCGACGACCAGGACGCCGCGTACGAGGGGCTGGTCGCCGACCTCACCGTCGCCGCCCGCGCCCTCGCCGGATAGCCGCGCGGCGCCGTCGCGCCCGCTCGCGTCGGGCCGGGCGTCAGCCGGCGGTGTCGGAGTAGACCTCGACGTCGTAGAGCAACTGGACGTTGCGGCGGCCGTTCGTGACGCCGACGAAGACCGGCTCCCCCGCCAGGGTCCGGCCCTGCCGCCACGCCTGTTCCCGGGCCGCCTCCCGCGACTCGTGATGGCTCCTGCCCTCCTGGTGCAGGTGCAGGACGCGCCGAGCGGTGCTCCGGTCGGTGTCGACGTGGACTCGCAGAAGAGGCATGAGGGGACCTCCGTGCGGTGGTCGGTGTACGGATGTTCAGCTAGCTTACCGACGTTAAGTTTCCTGTCCACCGTATTAGGGTGACGGCATGACAGAGCGCCGTTCTCCCTCGTCGGTGTGGCTACGCCCGGAGCCCTCCCGGACGCAGCGCCGGCCACCACTGACGATCGAGCGGATCGTGGGCGCGGCGGTCGACCTGCTCGACGAGCACGGCATCGACGGCCTCACGATGCGCAGCCTCGCCCAGCGCCTCACCGTGACGGCGACCGCCCTGTACTGGCACGTGCGGACCAAGGACGACGTGCTGGACCTGGCGATGGACCAGATCTTCGGCGACGTGCCGATCCCCGACGCGACCGACGACTGGCCGGAGGACGTCCGCCTCCTCGTCCGCGGCTGGCGCTCCGCCATGCTCCGGCATCCCTGGGCGCCGGGCCTGGTCGGGCGTCCGATGCTCGGCCCCAACGTGTTGGCCCGCACCGAGTTCCTCCAGGCGGCGCTGGTACGCGGCGGCTGCCGTGGCCGCCACCTCGCGGTGGCCACGCGAACACTGGCCAACTACGTCATCGGCGCCTCGCTCACCGAGGCCACCTGGCGCAGGAGCGCCGACCCGGACACGCGGGCCACCGCCCGCGACCATGTCACCGCCCACGCCGAGGCCTACCCGACTCTCAACGCCTCCGGCCACCTCGACGACTCCCGGTGGGGCGACGACCTGCTGTTCGAGGAGGGCCTGGACGGCGTTCTCCGCTCGGTGGCGCGGCACCCACCGTCCTGAGGGTCGCCACGGTATTCAGAAGACCGGATACCTACTGGAAACCGCGTTGCGTGAACGGTGTAACACGCCCTCCACAGACTCACGTGAGTCGATCTTGTAGGGGAGGCGTTCATGAGTGATCAGACGCAGTCGACGGTGAGCCGGCGTGGATTCCTGCGCGCGGTCGGGGTCAGCGGCGGGGCCGGCGCGATGCTCGCCACGATGGGCGCCATGGGTCTCGCGCCCAGCGCCGCCGCGTCGCCGACGCCGGCCTTCCGGGCGCCGGAGCCGTCCGACTTCACGCTGTCCGGGCGGCCGGGCGCCAGCGTCGTGGTGCTGGGCGGCGGCATCGCGGGGCTCACCGCCGCGTACGAGCTGGGCAAGGCGGGTTACCACTGCACGGTCCTGGAGGCGCGGCACCGCGTCGGCGGGCGGAACCTGACCATCCGTGGCGGCGACGTCGAGACCGACCTCGACGGCCACACCCAGCGGGCCGGCTTCTCCGACGGCGTCTACTTCAACGCCGGGCCGGGCCGGATCGCACAGTGGATGGTCACCATGGACTACTGCCGGGAGCTGGGCGTACCCGTCGAGGTCTTCACCAACCAGAACGCCGACGCCTGGATCTACAACGAGTCCGCCGGAATGACCGAGCCGGTCCGCTACCGCACCGCCAAGGCCGACGTCTACGGGTACGTCTCGGAGATGCTCGCGAAGGCCACCGACCAGGGCGCGCTGGACGCGCGACTCACCACCGAGGACCGGGAGCGGCTGCTGTCGTTCCTGCAGAGCTTCGGCGCGATCGGCGGGCGTGCCAGCGACTGGGCGTACACCGGGACCAGCCGACGCGGCTTCTCCACGTACCCCGGCGCGGGTAACGACGTCGGCAGCCTGCTCGGCGCGCCGCCGGCGCTCTCCGACGTCTTCGCCAGCAACGTGGGCCGGTACTTCTCCTTCGAGTTCGGCTACGACCAGGCCATGCTGATGTTCCAGCCGGTCGGCGGGATGGACCAGATCCCCCGCGCCCTCGCCAAGGCCGTCGGCGGGCACCGGATCCGCCTCAACGCCGAGGTGACCGGAGTGACGGACCGGGGCAGCCGGGTCGAGGTGACCTATCGCCAGGGCGGCCGGCTGTCGCAGATCACCGCCGACTACTGCGTGGCCGCGCTGCCACCGCACCTGATGGCCCGGGTGCCGCACAACCTCGGCGTCGACGTGACCGCCGCCCTGGCCGACTTCCCCGTCACCGCCGCCGGCAAGATCGGTCTGGAGTACCGCAGCCGCTGGTGGGAGACCGACCAGCGGATCTACGGCGGCATCACCGAGACCGACCTGGACCTGTCGCACATCTGGTACCCGTCCTACGGCTTCCACGGCAAGCGGGGTCTGGTCGTCGGCTACTACAACACCGGGGCGAACGCTCGGTCCTACAGCGGGCTCACCCCCGAGCTGCGCCAGGAGCGGGCGGTCAGCCAGGGCGTGAAGATCCACGGCGACAAGTACCGCAGCGAGCTGGTCAGCTCGTACTCGCACGCCTGGGACCGGACCCGCTACATCGAGGGCGCCTGGACCTCACCCCGGTACGGCACCGCCGGATACGACCGGCTGCTCCAGCCGGCCGGACGGGTCTACTTCGCCGGGGACTGGCTCAGTCACGAGGTGGCCTGGCAGCACGGCGCGTTCGTGGCGGCCCGCGCGGCGGTGTCCTCCCTGCACCAGCGGGTGATGACCGGCTGACGTCCACGCGTCCCCGCCGGTACTGACCAAGATCCGCGCACCTTCGGGGAACCTGCTGCTTCCCGGCGCGCCGAGCCAGCAACTTCCCTGAAGTTGCGCGGATCTTGCGGGCGTGCGGGCGTGCGGGCGTGCGTCCGGGCGTCCGGGCGTGCGGCAGGGCGGGGCGGGTAGCGCCGCCTGCGGGGCGTCGGGGTTCGGGGTGGGTGCGCGAGGATGGGAACCCCGTCCTCGAGGAGCGCCGATGGCCACCGACCTGACCGAGCCGCGTACCGCCGCCCGACTCGACGTCGCGCCGATTCAGCGGCGCACCATGCGGCTGCTCGTCACCACCCAGATCATCGGTGGCATCGGCGTGACCATCGGCATCTCCGTCGGCGCGCTGCTCGCCGCCCGGGTGGCCGGCACCGCGCTGGCCGGCATCGCGCAGAGTGCCGGGGTGGTCGGCGCGGCGCTGCTCGCCGTCCCGGTCACCCGGATCATGGCCCGGCACGGTCGCCGGCCCGGCCTGGTGCTGGCGTACACGGTGGGCGCCGTCGGTGGCGTCCTCGTGGTGTTGGCGGCGGCCACCCGCTCGGTGCCGCTGCTCCTTCTCGGCATGCTGCTGTTCGGTGGCGGCACCGCCGCCAACCTCCAGGCCCGCTACACCGCCGTGGACCTCGCCGAGCCGGCCCGTCGAGGTCGCCAGCTCTCATTGATCGTCTGGGCCACCACCATCGGCGCGGTGGCCGCGCCGAACTTCGCCGCCCTGGCCGACCGGGTGACCACCGGCTGGGGGCTGCCCGCGCTGGCCGGTCCGTTCGCGTTCAGCGCGGCGGCGTTCGTGCTGGCTGCCGTCGTACTCCTCGGCCTGTTGCGGCCCGACCCGCTGCTCACCGCGCGGCGACTCGCGGCGGCCGACGCCGCATCCGTGCCCGACGGTCCCGGGCCGGTCGCCGCCGTGCCGCCGGGCGGTGCGGCGGCGGCGACCGCCCCCACCGCCGGGACCGCCGGGTCGCCGGCGGGCGGTGGCGTCGGGCCGGCCGCCGCGCCGGTCGGTGCCCGCGCGCCGCGCGGCGCCGGGATGCGGGCGGCCTGGTCGGTGGTACGCGCTCAGCCCGCCGCCCGGCTCGGCATCGCCGCGGTGGCGGTGGGTCACCTGGTGATGGTGGCGGTGATGGCGATGACCCCGGTGCGGCTCGGTGAGTCGCACGCCGACGCCGACGTGCTGCGGCTGGTCGGGATCGTGCTGAGTCTGCACATCGCCGGCATGTACGCGTTCTCCCCGCTCGTCGGCTGGCTCACCGACCGGCTCGGCCGGCGGGCGGTGATCCTGGGCGGGGTCGGACTGCTGCTGGCCGCCTGCGCGGTGGCCGGCACCGCCGGGCACCACACGCCTCGGCTCTCGGTCGGTCTCGTCCTGCTCGGGCTGGGCTGGTCGGGGACGATGGTGGCCGGCTCGACGCTGCTCTCCGAGTCGGTGTCGGCCGATGTGCGGCCGAGCGTCCAGGGATTCTCGGACCTGATCATGGGGTTGGCGGGCGCGGGTGCCGCGGTGCTCAGCGGGTTTGTCATGCAGGTGGCCGGTTATCCCGTGCTCACCCTGCTCGCGGCGGTCGCGACCGTGCCCCTGGTGGCGCTAGCGTTGCGCCCGGTGCCGACCGGGGCGCCGGGTGAGGAGGATTGATCACGTGCGGCTGACCGACTTCTGGGCGCGGTTGGAGGAGGCGTTCGGGCCGGGTTACGCGGCCAGCATCGCCCGGGATCAGGTGCTGTCCCAGCTTGACGGCCGGACCGTCGAGCAGGCGTTGGCGGCGGGGGAGCGGACGAACGTGGTGTGGCGGGCGGTCTGCGCCGCGTATCCCGACCGCGTGCCCGCGCGACTACGCTGAGCAGCCTTTTCGTCGGGTCCGCGTGTCGCTTGTCGAGTCGTACACCTGTTCGGCTATTGTCCACAGCGGGGTGCTCGTCCACAGCTCGCGGCCCGTCGGCTGGTTTTCTGTCGGACCTAGCGCCTAGCGTGTCCGCGTGACGCGAAGCTCAGCAAAGACGCCGGCGAAGGCAGGGGTGGCAACCATGGCAGCAGGGCCTGACCGGGAGAAGGCACTCGACCTTGCTCTCGCTCAGATTGACAAGCAGTTCGGCAAGGGCTCGGTGATGCGGCTGGGAGAGCGGCCGGTCGTCCAGACCGCCGTGATCCCGACCGGTTCCATCGCGCTCGATGTGGCGCTCGGCGTGGGCGGCCTGCCGCGCGGCCGGGTGGTCGAGATCTACGGCCCCGAGTCCAGCGGTAAGACCACGGTGGCCCTGCACTCGGTGGCCAGCGCCCAGCGGGCCGGCGGCATCGCCGCCTTCATCGACGCCGAGCACGCGCTCGACCCGGAGTACGCGAAGGCCCTCGGCGTCGACACCGACGCGATGCTGGTCTCCCAGCCGGACACGGGCGAGCAGGCGCTGGAGATCGCCGACATGCTGATCCGCTCGGGCGCGATCGACATCATCGTGATCGACTCGGTGGCGGCCCTGGTGCCGCGCGCCGAGATCGAGGGCGAGATGGGCGACAGCCACGTGGGTCTGCAGGCCCGGCTGATGAGCCAGGCGCTGCGCAAGATCACCGGTGTGCTCAGCAACACCGGCACCACGGCGATCTTCATCAACCAGCTCCGGGAAAAGATCGGCGTGATGTTCGGCAGCCCGGAGACCACGACCGGTGGTCGGGCGCTGAAGTTCTACGCCTCGGTCCGGCTCGACGTGCGCCGCATCGAGAGCCTCAAGGACGGCACCGACGTGGTCGGTAACCGCACCCGGGTCAAGGTCGTGAAGAACAAGGTGGCCGCGCCGTTCAAGCAGGCCGAGTTCGACATCATGTACGGCAAGGGCATCTCGCGCGAGGGCTCGCTGATCGACGTCGGCGTGGAGCAGGCGATCATCCGCAAGTCCGGCGCGTGGTACACGTACGACGGTGACCAGCTCGGCCAGGGCAAGGAGAAGGCCCGGGAGTTCCTGAAGGAGAACCCGGACGTGGCCGCCGAGATCGAGAAGAAGATCCTGGAGAAGCTCGGCGTCGGGGTCGGCGCGGGCGACGCCGCCGGTGGCCCGGAGCTGCCGCCGGTCGACTTCTGACCGGTCGCTGACCGATGGCAGGACGACGCGCCCGTACGGGGCGGGGCTGGGATGCCAGTCCGCCTCGTACGGGCGATGACGCCGCTCCGCCGCGCCCTCGCCGGGGCGGCCGGCGGGCCGAGTCGCCGGCCGACGAGCAGGCGTCCACACCGCGCGACGAGTCCGAGCTGGCGCGCGAGATCTGCCTGCGCCAACTCGCCGTGCGACCGCGTACCCGCGCCGAGCTGGCCGGGGCGCTGGCCAAGCGGGGCATCTCCGAAGAGGTGTCGGCCGACGTGCTCGACCGGTACGACGAGGTCGGCATCATCGACGACGCCGCGTTCGCTCGAGCCTGGGTGTCGAGTCGACACTCCGGGCGCGGTCTTGCCCGCCGGGCGCTCGCCAACGAGCTGCGCCGCAAGGGCGTGGACGGCGAGGTGGCCACCGAGGCGTTGGGCGAGTTGGACGAGGAGACCGAGGCGGAGACCGCCCGTGCCCTCGTGGAGCGCAAACTGCGTACCGCCCGGGGTGAGCCGGACGCGGTCTTCCGCCGGCTGGTGGGCATGCTGGCCCGCAAGGGTTACCCGCCCGGCGTGGCCATCCGGGCGGTGAAGGACGCGCTCGCCGCGCAGAGCGCCGAGGCGGCCGAGTTCGCCGAGCAGATCGACGCCGACGCCCTGGCCGACGCCGAGGGCGAGCTGGAGCGGGACAGCCGCCCGATCGACTGAGCGGCACGCGCCGAGTGCGGTAGGGGTATGACCCGATGCTGCTGAAAGCCTGCGGTCAATCCCGCGCTGACCCAGGGACGGGTGCGACGGGCCGACGTTGGGTCGCGGGTGTCACATTGACGGCCCGTCGGCGGACCTGTGCGGTCGCTGAACAGGCACGACGGTCGAATCGAGGCGTCGGCTCGCCGCCTTTGTCCTGCCGTGTCCGACACGACATCAGCTTTGCGTGACGCTGCAACTTCTCTCCGTTCGGGGGGTTTGATCATGAGTCCTTGACCAGACCGCCCTCGGAGACCTAGCCTCGCCATACAGGCTCACATTGCCCGACCATTGCAGGCTAAGCGCACAACATAGATCTCGTAACAGAACAGCATCACTTTGGCCGGCTCCACGGCCTTTGGCGGCAGTTCCGGACTGGCCGGTCCGGGACGTCGCGACAACTGCACCCGGTCGCCGACGATGCCCGAGGGCACCGCCGGCGGAGAGAGCTATCTACGGCCAGCCGCTCCGGTCGGGCGTCCACAGCCGCAGGAGTGTGCCCTGGGCACAGTCGCTGCGGTCATGACGTTCAGGGGAGGCGGCCATGGCGGGGCGGCGGCACAGGCGCACGGATGGACCTCGCGGGGTTCCGGCATGAACGCCCTCGACGTGGTGCTCCTCGCGGCCGTCCTGATCCTCGCCGTGGTCGTGGTCGCGGCGGTGCTGGTCGGCATCCGGACGCTGCGCCGGATCGGCTCGACATCCGCCCCGGAGGATCCCGCCTTCATCGCCGAGAAGGACCGTCAGGAGCAGTCCCTGGCCGCCCTGCGCGACGCGGCCGACCAGGCGAACAGCACGATCGACGTGGCAAAGTCCGCCGCCTCCGCGGCCCGCGCCGAAGCGGCGGCCGCCAAAGCCGAGGCGAAGGCGGCCCGGGCCGAGGCCCGGCGAGTGCTCGACGACGCCCGCGCCGAGGCGGACACCGTGCTGGAACGGGCGCACAAGCAGGCCGAGGCGGACGCCGAGCAGCTCCGCACGGCCGCGCGCCGCAGCGGCGAGCGGGAGGTCGCGGTGCTCGCCGCCACGACCCGCGAACAGGCCGCCGAGGTGGAGCGGCGGGCGGCCCGGATGGACGAGCGGGAGCGGCTGCACACCGAGGAGGTGGAGCGGTTCGCCGAGCGGGAGCGGCAGCTCACGGCGGCGGGCGCCGCCCTCGCCGCCCGGGAGTCCGCGCTCGCCCAGCGCGAGACCGAGCTGGCCGAGGCCGAGGAGCTGCGCCGCCGGGAGCTGGAGCGGGTGGCCGGCCTCACCGCCGAGTCCGCCCGGCTGGAGCTGATCGAGGCGATCGAGACGTCCGCCAAGCGGGAGGCGGCGCTCCTGGTGCGCGACATCGAGTCCGACGCGCGCAACACCGCCGAGCAGCGGGCCCGGCACATCGTGGTGGACGCGATTCAGCGGGTCGCCAGCGAACAGACCGCCGAGAGCGTGGTGAGCGTCCTGCACCTGCCCGGGGACGAGATGAAGGGCCGCATCATCGGCCGCGAGGGCCGCAACATCCGGGCCTTCGAGTCGGTCACCGGCGTCAACCTGATCATCGACGACACCCCCGAGGCCGTGCTGCTCTCCTGCTTCGACCCGGTGCGCCGCGAGGTCGGCCGGCTCACCCTCGAGAAGCTCGTGCTGGACGGGCGGATCCACCCGCACCGGATCGAGGAGGTCTACGACCTGGCCCGCCAGGAGGTGGAGCAGCTCTGCCTGCGCGCCGCCGAGGACGCCCTGGTCGAGGTGGGTATCACCGAGATCCACCCGGAGCTGGTGACCCTGCTGGGCCGGCTGCGCTACCGCACGTCGTACGGCCAGAACGTGCTCAAGCACCTCGTGGAGACCGCGCACATCGCCGGCATCATGGCCGCCGAGCTGCGGCTGGACGTGCCCACCATCAAGCGGTCGGCGTTCCTGCACGACATCGGCAAGGCGCTCACCCACGAGGTCGAGGGCAGCCACGCCATCATCGGCGCCGACCTGGCCCGCAAGTACGGCGAGCACGAGGACGTGGTGCACGCCATCGAGGCGCACCACAACGAGGTGCCCCCGCAGACCATCGAGGCCGTCCTCACCCAGGCGTCCGACGCCTGCTCCGGTGGTCGGCCGGGCGCGCGCCGGGAGAGCCTCGAGGCGTACGTCAAGCGGCTGGAGCGGATCGAGGAGATCGCGGCCGGCAAGCTCGGCGTGGACAAGGTCTTCGCCATGCAGGCCGGCCGGGAGATCCGGGTGATGGTCAAGCCGGACGACGTCGACGACATCGGGGCGGCCGTGCTGGCCCGTGACGTGGCCAAGCAGATCGAGGAGGAGCTGACCTACCCGGGTCAGATCCGGGTCACCGTGGTCCGCGAGTCCCGGGTCACCGAGATCGCCCGCTGACCGACCCGATCACCACGAATTCAGCAATATCGGGGTGTCCCCTCAATGGGGACACCCCGATATTGGCGAAACTGGGTCGATCACACTCCAGGCGGTCGTCCGGTCAGATCATCGCCGTTGAGTCTCGACCGAAGTCCTGGGACGGCACTACCTTGGCCGCAGTTCGCGGCATGCGGCCCAGCCGCCGCTGCAACCACCACGCGAAGATCGACAGCAGCCCGCAGATCGTGATGTAGACGGCCGCCACGATCAGGTACGTCGGCACGTACGGCAGCCCGAACGGCAACCGGCCGCCGATCTGCTTCCCGGCGAACAGCAGCTCGGGGTACGTGATGATGAAGCCCAGCGCGGTGTCCTTGAGCAGCACGACGAGCTGGCTGACGATCGCCGGGAGCATCGACCGGACGGCCTGCGGCAGCAGGATGAGCCGCAGTACCTGGTTCTTGCGCAAGCCGATCGCGTACGCGCCCTCGGTCTGCCCGTACGGCACCGCGTTGATGCCGGCGCGGAAGATCTCCGCGAGCACCGAGCCGTTGTAGAGCATCAGCCCGATGACCAGCGCCCACAGCTTGTCGATCGACCAGCCGTACTGCAGCGGCACGTAGTAGCCGAAGAAGATCAGGATCAGCAGGGGGATCGCGCGGAACAGCTCCACCACGAACGTCGACGGGGCCCGCAGGACCCACTTGTCGCTGAGGCGGCCGCTGGCGAAGATCGCGCCGAACAGCAGCGCCAGGACCGCGGCGATGCCGGCGGCCTTCAGCGTCGCCCACAGGCCGCCGAGCAGCTCGCGTTGCACCGAGGCGTACTGGAACTGCTCCCACTTGCGAGCCTCGAACTGCCCGGTGTCGGCGAACTTGTAGCCGATGTAGGCGAGCAGGGCGATGATGCCGGCGGTGGAGACGACGCCCAGGATCGCGTTGCGCCGCTTGGCGCGGGGACCGGGCAGGTCGTAGAGGATCGACGCCTGGCTCAACTCAACCACCCTCCGTTCGCGACTGCGGGGCTCGCAAGCTCACTCCTCGCGCTCACCGCGCACCTTTCGTTCGCCGTAGCCGGGCTCACCGTGCCACCCGCCACTTGCGTTCGAGGAACCGTTGCAACGCCACCAGCGGCAGGATCAGGATCAGGAAGCCGATGGTGATCCAGAGCAGGACGGCGAACTGCGGCTCGCCCCGCTCGGCCATGTACGCGGGGATCGCGCCCGCTTCCAGCACCGAGAAACCGGCGGCGATGGTGGTGTTCTTCAGCATCGCGATGAACACGCTGACCATCGGCGGGACCATCGCGCGCAGCGCCTGCGGCAGCACGATGAGCGTGAGCACCTGACCGAAGGTCATGCCCAGGGCGCGGGCCGCCTCGGCCTGCCCGGCGGCGACCGTGTTGACGCCGGAGCGGATCACCTCGCAGACGAACGCGGAGGTGTAGACGGTCAGCGCGATGGCGGCGCTGGTGTCGTAGTCGAAGTTGACGTCGAGCTTCGGCACCGCGAACACGAGGAACGCGAAGACCAGCGTCAGCGGGGTGTTGCGCACCAGGTTGACGTACGTGGCGCCGAACGCGCGCAGGGCCGGCACGGGCGAGACCCGCATCGCGCCGAGCAGCGTGCCGAGGACGAGGCTGCCGACCGCGGCGATCAGGAAAAGTTTGACGGTGTTGGTGAACCCGTCGACGAACAGTTGCCCGTTGTCCGTCAGTACGCGGAAGAACTCGCCCATGCCTCGCTCTCAGTCCCTCTCCACGGGCGCCGGACGGGGACGAACCCCGCCCGGCGCCGCTACTCGTGTCGAGCCGGGTCGATCAGTACCGCTCGACCTTCGGCGGGGTGCCGGCCGAGCCGGAGAGTCCGAGCGTGCCGTCGTAGATCTTCTGCCAGGTGCCGTTGGTGAAGGCGGCCTCGATCTGGTCGTTGACGTAGTCGCGCAGCGCCTTGTCGTCCTTCGGGAGGCCGATGCCGTACTTCTCGGTGCTGAACGGCTGGCCGACCACCTTGAGTCCGTCCGGGTCCTGCGCCGCGTAGCCCTTGAGGATCGCGTCGTCGGTGGTGACGGCGTCGACCTTCTTGTCCAGCAGCTGCGAGACGCACTCCGAGTAGGTCTTGAACTCGACGATGTTGTTCGCCTCGGTCAGACCCTCGTCGCGGACCCTCTGGATCGGCGTCGAGCCGGTGGCCGAGCAGACCTTCTTGCCCTTGAGGGTGTCCTTGCCGGTGATCGACGACTCGTCCTTGCGGACCAGCAGGTCCTGACCGGCGACGAAGTACGGGCCGGCGAAGGAGATGTCGTTCTTGCGCTTGTCGGTGATCGAGTAGGTGCCGACGTAGTAGTCGACCTCACCACCCTTGATCGCGGTCTCCCGGTTGGCCGACGCGATCTCCTTGTACTGGATCTTCGCGGGGTCGATGCCGAGCGTGCTCGCGACGTACTGGGCGATCTCGATGTCGAAGCCGCACCGCTTGCCCTGGGCGTCCTTGTAGCCGAGGTTCGGCTGGTCGAACTTGACCCCGACGGAGACCGTGCCGGCCGTCTTGATCTTTTCGAAGGTCGGGCTGCCGGCGACGGCAGCGTCCGACTTCGGGGTGAAGGTCGCGCCGGAGCTCTTGCAGGTGTCTCCCTGGGCGGCGCCGGAGGCGTTGCCACCGGCGCTCGGCGTCGGCTCACCCTCCTTGCCGCAGGCCGCGGCGGAAAGGGCGAGGGAGGCCATCATGGCGACCGCCGCCACGCGCGTCATACGCATACTCTTCTCCTTCTTCGACGGAGCCCGCCCTTGTGCGGCGCGCTCCACTACGGACGCCTAGTGCGTGAGGATCTTGGAGAGGAAGTCCTTGGCCCGCTCGCTGCGCGGGTTCTCGAAGAACTCCGCCGGGGAGGCGTCCTCGACGAGCCGGCCGTCGGCCATGAAGATGACCCGGTTGGCGGCGTGCCGCGCGAAGCCCATCTCGTGGGTGACCACGACCATGGTCATGCCGTCGCGCGCCAGCGAGGTCATCACGTCCAGCACCTCGCCGACCATCTCCGGGTCGAGGGCGCTGGTGGGCTCGTCGAACAGCATCGCCTTGGGCTGCATGGCCAGCGCTCGGGCGATGGCCGCCCGCTGCTGCTGGCCGCCGGAGAGCTGGGCGGGGAACTTGTCCGCCTGGTTGGCGATACCGACCCGGTCGAGCAGGGCCAGACCGCGCTCGCGGGCCACGGCGGGCTTCTCCTTGCGGACCTTGACCGGCCCGAGGGTGACGTTCTCCAGGATGGTCTTGTGGGCGAAGAGGTTGAAGGACTGGAACACCATCCCCACCTCGCTGCGCAGGCGAGCGAGGGGCTTGCCCTCGGCCGGCAGTGGCTGACCGTCGAAGGTGATGGTGCCGGAGTTGATCGGTTCCAGTCTGTTGATGGCGCGGCACAGCGTCGACTTGCCGGAGCCGGACGGGCCGATGACCACGACCACCTCGCCCCGACCCACCGACAGCGAGACGTCGTCCAGCACGTGCAGCGGTCCGAACCACTTGTTGACCGCGTCCAGCACGATGAGCGGTTCGCCCGTCGTCACGTCGTCCACCGTCCCTGTCGTCTCCCCGGATCGGGGTCGGTCGACCCCCGGTTGGGCAACTGTAGGCGGCATGATGTGGCGGAACGCAACCCAGTTGGTCACGGAGCGGTAACACCGGTCACGATCGGCTACGGGGGTCCGGTTTCGGTCACCGGTGGGCCGCGACGGTGGCGGTGGCACGGCGTTGCCGAAATCATGGGGGGATGACCGAACCCGTACGGCTGACCCGTTACGCGCGCGGCGGCGGCTGCGCCTGCAAGATCCCGCCGGGCGAGTTGGAGGCCATGGTGGCCGGTCTCGGCCCGGCCACCGGCACCGCCGAGCTGCTGGTCGGCCTCGACCACGGCGACGACGCCGCGGTGGTCCGCCTGGACGAGCGTACGGGCCTGGTCAGCACCGCGGACTTCTTCACCCCGGTCGTCGACGACGCGTACGACTGGGGGCGCATCGCCGCGGCCAACGCGTTGTCCGACGTGTACGCGATGGGCGGCATCCCGCTGGTGGCGTTGAACCTGCTCTGCTGGCCGCGGGACGTGCTGCCGCTGGAACTGGCGCGGGAGGTGCTGCGCGGCGGCCAGGACGTGGCCCGGGAGGCGGGCTGTCACCTGGCCGGCGGGCACAGTGTGGACGACGACGGTCCGAAGTACGGCCTCGCGGTCACCGGCACCGTACGCCCCGAAGAGCTGATCACTCTGGACGCGGGCCGGGCCGGGATACCGCTGTCCCTGACCAAGCCGCTCGGTGTGGGCGTGCTCAATACCCGACACAAGTCCACCGGCGAGAGCTTCCCGGAGGCGGTCGCCTCGATGAGCGCGCTGAACCGGGACGCGGCGCGCGCCGCGGTCGCCGCCGGCATCCGGTGCGGCACCGATGTGACCGGGTTCGGCCTGCTGGGGCACGCCTCGAAGTTGGCCCGCGCCAGCCGGCTGACGGTGGCCATCGACACGGCCCGGGTGCCGTACCTGGCGGGCGCAAGGGAGGCGCTGCGCGACGGGTACGTCAGTGGCGGGAGCCGCCGCAACCTGGAGTGGGTCACCCCGTGGACGGACTTCGGCGCGGCCGACGAGGGAGAGCGGCTGCTGCTGGCCGACGCGCAGACGTCCGGCGGTCTGCTGGTCGCGGGTGAGCTGCCGGGCGCACCGGTGGTGGGAGAGCTGCTGCCCCGCGGGGAGCACCTGGTCGTCCTGCGCTGACCCACGGCCCACCGAACCGCTACCGATGGTGCCGGGACACGCTGGCCCGGTGGTTCGGCTGGCGCACGATACCCGATAAACTGTCACCTTCCCGCTACTCCGAGCAATGCCGCTCAGGGAAATTTTGCCCGGAATGGTCACAGACCGGTAACTTGCCCCCGGCTGAGGTCATATGCCCCCCACCATCGTCAGTAAGGCCCGATCCGGAGGCCGGTGGGACGAACGCAGCGAGGAGGCGGAATGACCGAGCTGTGGAACTGGAGAATCGACCGGGTACGACCCGTGGAGGTCTACCCGGCGCTGGCCGAGGCGCTCGGTCGGGTGGTGATGCCGCTGGCCGCGGCGGACCCGGCGCGACTGCCCGCGTACGCGGTGGTGTGTGACGTCTGGCAGGCGCCGGGCGAGTTCCCGACGGTGATCGACTGTTACGGAGTGCCCGAGCGGCTCTCCGAGCACGCCAGCATCGCCGCGCTGGCCCGGCTGCTGGGCCGGGACTGCCTGCTGCGGGACGACACGTTGGACGCCAGCCGGCACCTGCTCGTCGCACCGGACGGCACGGTCCGCCCGGTGCACTTCGACGTCCGGGACACCGACGACGGCGAGGTGCTCAGCCGGCGACGGCTCTGCTCGCTGGGTGACCCGGGCTGCCGGGGTTGGTCGCAGTGTCACCGCTCCCGCTGGGCGCCCGACACCGTCGCGCCGGTCCTCGCCGCAGCCTGACCGCCGCCGAGCCGGCCGGGCCTACTCACGCCGGGCCGGCCGGGCCTGACCGCCAGCGAGCCGGCCGGGCCCGCTCGCGCCGAGCCGGCCGGGCCGGGGCGTCAGCCGCGCCCCGGGGCGGTGGCGGCCGGCCGGTCGGCGGCGTTCGACCCACCCCGCACGACCAACTGGTCGAGCAGGGTGCGGGTGGCTTCGGTCACGGCGGCCACGGCGGCCTCGAAGGCGGCGGCGTTGTGCGCGGCGGGCGCCCGGAAGCCGGAGATCTTGCGGACGTACTGCAACGCCGCCGCCTCGATGTCCGCGTCGGTCACCTGCGGGGTGAACGGCTCCCGCAACGTCTTGATGCTTCGGCACATGTCGGGTGCTCCTCGGTTCGGGGTGATCCGGCCGACCCGGATACGCTGTCCAGGTCATGACTACCGCAGCGGCGGGCAGCCCGCGCACCTACCAGGTGCGCACCTACGGCTGCCAGATGAACGTGCACGACTCCGAGCGCATCTCCGGCCTGCTCGAACAGGCCGGCTACGTGCGCGCGCCCCAAGCCGACGACACCCCGGACATCGTCGTCTTCAACACCTGCGCGGTGCGGGAGAACGCCGACAACCGGCTCTACGGCAACCTCGGTCATCTGCGCCCCGTGAAGGACAAGCACCCGGGGATGCAGATCGCCGTCGGTGGTTGCCTGGCGCAGAAGGACCGTGGCGAGATCGTCCGCAAGGCGCCCTGGGTGGACGTGGTCTTCGGCACGCACAACATCGGCGCGCTTCCGGTCCTGCTGGAACGGGCCCGGCACAACGCCGCCGCCGAGGTGGAGATCCTGGAGTCGCTGGACGTCTTTCCGTCCACGCTGCCGACCCGCCGCGAGTCGACGTACGCCGGCTGGGTCTCGATCTCGGTGGGCTGCAACAACACCTGCACGTTCTGCATCGTGCCCTCTCTGCGCGGCAAGGAGAAGGACCGGCGCCCCGGCGACATCCTCTCCGAGGTGCGCGCCCTCGTCGACGAGGGCGTGCTGGAGGTGACCCTGCTCGGGCAGAACGTCAACTCGTACGGCGTCGAGTTCGGCGACCGGTACGCGTTCGGCAAGCTGCTGCGCGCGACCGGTGAGATCGACGGCCTGGAGCGGGTCCGGTTCACCAGCCCGCACCCGAAGGACTTCACCGACGACGTGATCGCCGCGATGGCCGAGACCCCGAACGTGTGCCACTCGCTGCACATGCCGTTGCAGTCCGGCTCCGACGACGTGCTGAAGGCGATGCGCCGGTCGTACCGCTCCGAGCGGTACCTGGGGATCATCGAGAAGGTCCGGGCGGCGATGCCGGACGCGGCGATCACCACCGACATCATCGTCGGCTTCCCCGGCGAGACCGAGGCCGACTTCCAGCGCACGCTGGACGTGGTGCGCGAGGCCCGCTTCTCGTCGGCCTTCACCTTCCAGTACTCCAAGCGCCCCGGCACCCCCGCCGCCACCATGGACGGCCAGCTGCCCAAGCAGGTCGTGCAGGAGCGTTACGAGCGGCTGATCGCCTGCGTCGAGGAGATCACCTGGGCGGAGAACAAGCGCCTGGTGGGGGAGACCGTCGAGGTGCTGGTCGCGGTCGGCGAGGGGCGCAAGGACGAGCGGACCGGGCGGCTGTCCGGGCGGGCCCGCGACGGTCGTCTCGTGCACTTCGACGCCGGCAGCTTCGCCGGGTCGATCCGGCCCGGCGACATCGTGCACACCGAGATCACCTACGCCGCGCCGCACCACCTCAACGCCGACGGCGCGCCCCTGTCGCACCGCCGGACCCGGGCCGGTGACGCCGCCGAGGCCGGGCGCTCCCCGCGTACCCCCGGGGTGTTGCTCGGACTGCCCACGGTCGGTGCCCCGGCGGTCGCGCCCGCGCCCGCCGGCGGCTGCGCCGCGCCCAGACGCAGGTCGGGGCCCGCCGGCACGGCGGGCCCCCACCGACCCCCGGGCCGACCCGGATGCGGCCGGGGCCGGCCCGCGCGGGCCGGCCCCGAGGCGCGGCAGCGCGCTGCTCGAGGTGGCGGCGATATCCCGGGCGGTCAGCGGTCGACGCGACCGCGCGGGTGGTGGTCATCGGTCCGGCCTAGAATCGACAGGGCTCACTGTTCCGTGCGGCGTGGGCTGGGGCTACCACGAAGGGCGGTGTGTGGCATGGGGCCGGACGAGCGACGACGGTTGTTCGAGCAGGCGCGGGAGCGCTCGACGCGACAGGAGACGTGGGCGGAGGCCGACCGGCTCTGGAGCCGGGTGATCGAGGCGTACCGGGAGGCCGTGCGGGGGCCGGGCCGGGCCGCGCGGGAGGACCAGCAGCAGTTGGCCCGGGCGCTGTGGCGACACAGCATGCTGCTGTCCGCGCGGGGCCGGGCCGCCGACGCGATGGCGCCCGGCGGTGAGGCGGTCGTCGTCTTCGAGCGGGTGTACGACGCCGTGGCGGCCGAGTTTGCGAGCGTGCTCGCCACGCCCCGGGACGAGGCCCTGGCCGAACTGATCACCGCGCTCGTCGATCTGGCCGAGGTCTCGTTCGCCGCTGGTCAGCCCGCCACCCGACGGGACCTGTTGGAGCGTGCCGTGACGACGGGTCTGACCTCCGCCGGGTCGCCCCCGTCCGCCGGGCCGCGGACCCGGGAGGCGATGGGGACGGCCTACCACAACCAGGCGGTCGCGCTGCTGCACCGGCACCTCACCCGGCCGTCGCCGACCGAGGGCGCCCAGGAGGCGGCGCTGGCGGCGTCGCGGGCCTGTGAGCTGCGACAGGGTCTGCTGGACATGGCGCGTCCACTGTCGTTCTGGGAGATGGCCAACACCTACGGGGTGTACGCCCAGTGTCTGGTCCTGATCGGTGACCTGGACCGGGCGGCCATCGTGCTGTCGATGGGCAACCGGTTCGTCGAGACGCTGGGCCCGGCCGCCGCCGAGCCGGCCCAGAAGTTGCGGGTCGCGGCCGAGATGTTGGCCCGGGAGAAGGGTGGGTCGCGGGGCGGGGCCGGTTCACGTCGCTGGGGCCGGCGGCGCTGAGCCGACTGACCCGGCTTGCATGGAATCGTCGGCCATCGATATTGTGCGCGAAGGCGCCGCCCCGCCGCAGACCATCACCGTCGATCCGAAGCGGGTTCCGCATGCGCACACTGAGACTTGTCACGTCGCTGGCCGTCGCCGGCCTGCTCGCCGGCGCGGTGGCGACGATCGCCACGCCGGCCAGCGCGGCGACAGCCGCGTTCTCCGTGACCAACAGCTGGGGCAGTGGCTATCAGGGCCAGGTCACGGTCACCAACGACACCTCCGCGCCGATCAGCGGCTGGCGGGTCGAGTTCGACCTGCCAGCCGGGTCGCGCATCAGCCAGTCGTGGAACGCCCAGCAGGTGACCGCCGGCAGCCACTACACCTTCAGCAACGTGTCGTGGAACGGCACCCTGGGCGCTGGCGCGTCGACGTCGTTCGGCTTCCTCGTCGACGGCACCGGCACCCCGGTGAACTGCACCATCAACGGCAACGGCGTCTCCTGCTCCGGCGGAACGCCGCCCACCACGCCACCGCCGACCACTCCGCCACCCACGACCCCACCGCCCACCACCCCACCGCCCACCACGCCGCCGCCGACCGCCGGTACGCCGGTCGAGCGGTACGGGCAGCTCCGGGTCTGCGGCACGACGATGTGCGACAGGTCCGGCGCGCGGGTGCAGCTGCGCGGCGTCAGCAGCATGTGGCTCAACTGGGAGACCGCTCCCTACGCCGAGAACCTGTCCGCGCTGCGCTGGATGCGGGACAACTGGAACCTCCAGGTGATCCGCGCGGCGATGGGCGTCGAGCCGGCCGGGGCGTACCTGAGCGATCCGAACAGGGCGCGGGCGCAGGTGGAGACCATCATCAACAACGCCGTCAGCGCCGGGGTCTACGTGATCGTCGACTGGCACGCCCACGAGGCGCAGAACAACCAGTCCCAGGCGGTGGCGTTCTTCGGTGACCTGGCACGCCGCTACGGTCACCTGCCCAACGTCATCTGGGAGACGTGGAACGAGCCGTTGCAGTTCAGCTGGACCGGCGTCATCAAGCCGTACCACCAGGCGGTCGTCTCCGCGATCCGCGCCGCCGACCCGGACAACATCGTGGTGCTCGGCACGCCGACGTGGTCGCAGGACGTGGACGCCGCGGCGGCCAGCCCGCTCTCCGGCACCAACCTCATGTACACATTGCACTTCTACTCCTGCACCCACGGCGCGTCGCTGCGCGCCAAGGGCGACGCGGCGATCCGGGCCGGTCTGGCGCTGTTCGTCACCGAGTGGGGGGCCAGCAACGCCGACGGCGGCCTCGACGGTCGCGCCTGCCTGCCGGAGGCGCAGTCCTGGATCGACTGGATGAGGGCGAACGGCATCTCCTGGACCGCCTGGAAGCTCGACGTCGGCACCGACACCACCAACCTGCTCAGCCCCGGCGCGCCGGTGACCGGCGGATGGAACAACTACCTGCACGGTCACGCGCCGTTCGTGGTGGCCAACATGAGGTGACCTCGCCGCGCGCTTGATCGACTCCAGATCGCCGATGTCGGGGTATCCGAGCCAGTGGGATGCCCCGACATCGGCGATCACGTGTCGATCACCCACCCGCGGCCTTCGCCGGGGCGGCACCTGAGGCTTGCGGCTCGGTGTCCGAAGGTGATCAGAGGACCGGTGACCACGAGGCGGAACAGCGCGTCACCTTAACGTGCCGGAAACACCCTCGGTACCAAGCCTGGGAACGCTCGTCGGACAGTCGAGACCACCGACACGCGAACCGGGGTGACCATGGTCGACAACACCACGAACGCGGCAACGTTCGACGGGCCGGTGGGCCGGTCCGGCAACGGACGAGCCGTGCCCGCGTCCCGTCCGGCTCCGGCCCCACCGGGTCACGACGACCCGGCGGACCTCGCCACCCTCGGCGTGGAGGAGGAGTTCCACGTCGTCGACCTGCACACCCGGGAGCTGGTGCCCCGGGCCGGCGAACTGCTCGACCGGCTGCCGGCCACGTCGTTCACCGCCGAACTGCACCGCAGCGTGGTGGAGACCAACACCGCCGTCTGCCGCACCCTGGACGAGATCCGCGCCGAGCTGACCCGGCTGCGGCAGTCGGCGATCCAGGTCGCCGACCGGGCCGGGCTGGGCATCGTGGCGGCCGGTACGGTGCCGCTGCGCGCCGACGGCGACCCGAGCGTCACCCCCACCTCGCGGTACCGGCGGATGGTCGACGAGTACCAGTTGCTCGCCCGCGAGCAGTTGATCTGCGGCGCGCAGGTGCACGTGGGCGTCTCCGACCGGGACCTGGCGGTGGCCGTCACCCGTCGCGTCCAGCCGTGGCTGCCGGTGCTGCTCGCCCTCTCTACCAGCTCGCCGTACTGGATGGGCCAGGACAGCGGCTACGCCAGCGTCCGCTCGCTGGTCTGGCAGCGCTGGCCCACGGCCGGCGACCCGGGCGAGGTGACCAGCGCGGCCGACCACGAGGCCCTGGTCGCCGAGCTGATCTCGTCCGAGACCATCACCGACCCCGCCATGATCTACTTCGACGTCCGGCCGTCGGCGCACGTGCCCACCGTCGAGCTGCGCATCACCGACGCCAACGCCGACGTCGAGACGATCGTCCTGCTCACCGGCCTGTTCCGGGCGCTCGTGCGGCGGGAGGTGGCCGCCCTGCGCGCCGGTGTCGAGCGCACCGCCGTCCGGCCGCCGGTGCTGCGCGCCGCCGTGTGGCGGGCCGCCCGCTCCGGCCTCGAAGGCGACCTGCTCGACCTGCCCCGCTCGGCGCGGCCGGTGCCCGCCGCCGAGGCGGTCCGCCGCCTCGTGGCCGACCTGCGCCCCCAGTTGGAGGCGACCGGCGACTGGGAGCAGGTCCGCGAGCTGACCCGGTACGCCCTCGACCGGGGCAGTTCCGCCGCCCGACAGCGACGGGCCTACGAGCGGCGGGGCCGGCTGGCCGACGTGGTCGACCTGCTGCTCGACGAGACCCGGGGTCGGGTGCGCGCCCCCCTGCCCGGTGCGACGCCCCCGCCCGCGCTGTCCACGTACGCGGACGCCGGCGACGAGGTCTTCGGCCCGGCCGGGCCGACACCCGCGTACCGTCCGCTGCTCACCGCCCTGCGCGCCCTCGGGGCCGTCGGCCTGCGCCACCGCGAGCACGACCGGGACGAGGAGCAACGCGCCCGGGGCGTGACCTTCAGCGTGGCCGGCGAGGCCAGCACCCGCCTCTTCCCGGTGGACCTGGTGCCCCGGGTGGTGCCCGCCGACGACTGGCGGACGCTGCGCGCCGGCCTGGTGCAGCGCGCCCGCGCGCTCGACGCGTTCCTGCGCGACGTCTACGCCGACCGGGCGGTGGTGGCCGACGGTGTCGTACCGGCCTGGGTGGTGGAGTCCTCGCCGGGGCTGCGCCCGACCGGCGCGCTCATGGGCCGACACGGCACGCGCGCCCAGGTGTCCGGAACTGATCTCGTGCGCGACCCCGACGGCGGCTGGTACGTACTGGAGGACAACCTGCGGGTGCCCTCGGGCATCGGCTACGCCGTGCAGAACCGCCGGCTCACCCAGGCGGTGCTGCCCGAGCTGCCGGTGCCCGCCGACCTGCTGCCCGCCGACGAGACGCCGGCGATGCTGCGCCGGGCGCTGGTCGCCGCCGCGCCGGCCGCCGCCGACGACCCCGCCGTGGTGGTGCTCAGCAGCGGCCCGGGTGACCCGGCCTGGTTCGAGCACCGGCTGCTCGCCGACGAAATGGGCGTGCCGCTGACCGAGAGCGGTGACCTGCTGGTCCAGGACGGCCGGGTGCACATGGTCACCGAGGGCCACCGCAGCCCGGTGGACGTGATCTACCTGCGGATGGACGAGGAGGCCCTGCTGCACGCCCCGGGCGCGGACGGGGTGCCGCTGGGCTGGCCGCTGCTCGCGGCGGTGCACGCCGGGCGGCTCACGCTGGCCAACGCGCTCGGCAACGGCGTCGGGGACGACAAGGCGCTGTACGCGTACGTGCCCCGGCTGATCGAGTACTACCTCGGGGAGAAGGCGCTGCTCGGCGACGTGCCGACGTACCTGTGCGGGGTGCCCGAGCAGCGCGCCGAGGTGCTGGGCCGGCTCGGCGAGCTGGTGCTCAAGCCGGTCGACGGGTACGGCGGCGACCGGGTGGTGATCGGCCCGCGCGCCGAGGCCGAGGAGCTGGACGCTGTCCGGGAGCAGATCCTCGCCGCCCCACACCGGTGGATCGCCCAGGAGATGGTCACGCTCACCACCCACCCGGTCTTCGACGGTACGGCGCTCGCGCCTCGCCACGTTGACCTGCGGGCCTTCGTGTTCCTCGGCGAGACTGCGGAGGTGGCGCCGGTGGCCCTGACCCGGGTCGCGCCGGCCGGCAGCATGATCGTCAACTCGTCGCGGGGAGGTGGGTCGAAGGACACCTGGCTGCTCGGCGGAGCCGGAGAGCCCTCGGTGTAACCCACGCTTGATGCGGATGTCATCGGGACGCAACCGGGCCCACCAAGCCTGGACCGGTCAGCGGCCCGAGCGGACCGAGCCGATGAGAGGTGTGTGCCATGTGCGGTATCGGAGGCGAGTTCCGCCTCGACGGGGCGTCACCGGACCTGGCGGCCCTGGAGCGGATGCTCCCCGTC
Organism: Micromonospora sp. NPDC049662; assembly: GCF_040675055.1. Taxonomy (NCBI): domain Bacteria; kingdom Bacillati; phylum Actinomycetota; class Actinomycetes; order Micromonosporales; family Micromonosporaceae; genus Micromonospora; species Micromonospora sp. NPDC049662. The sequence continues at coordinate 77,770 of NZ_JBFAOC010000010.1, read as the reverse complement.
CTGTCGTCCCGCGGCCCGGACGGTGAGGGGCGGTGGCAGCACGGTCCGGCGGCGCTGGTGCACCGCCGGCTGCGCATCATCGACCTGTCCGACACCGGCGCCCAGCCGATGGTCGACGCTGAGCTGGGCCTCGCCCTGGTCTTCAACGGCTGCATCTACAACTACCGGGAGCTGCGCGACGAGCTGACCGCCGCCGGCTACTCCTTCCGGTCCACCTCGGACACCGAGGTGATCCTCAAGGCGTACCACCGGTGGGGGACCGCGTGCGTCGAGCGGCTGTTCGGGATGTTCGCGTTCGCCCTGGTCGAGCTGGCCACGCACACCCTCGTGCTGGCCCGCGACCGGCTCGGCATCAAACCCCTCTACCTGGCCGAGACGCCGGGTCGCATCCGCTTCGCGTCGACGCTGCCGGCGCTGCTCGCCGCCGGTGACGTGGACACCGATCTGGACCCGGTGGCGCTGCACCACTACATGAGCTTCCACTCGGTGGTGCCGCCGCCGCGCACCATCCTGGCCGGCGTCCGCAAACTCCCGCCCGCCACCGTACGGGTGATCACCGCCGACGGCCGCAGCACCGACACCGTCTACTGGCAGCCCGAGTTCAACCGCGCCGCCGCGCCAGCCATGTCCGCCGAGGAGTGGCAGGAACGGATCATGGCGGCGCTGCGGACCGCCGTACGGCGGCGGATGGTCGCCGACGTGCCGGTCGGCGTGCTGCTCTCCGGGGGGCTCGACTCCAGCCTGATCGTCGCCCTGCTCGCCGAACAGGGCCAGACCGGACTGGCCACCTTCAGCATCGGCTTCGAGGCGGCGGCGGGGGAGACCGGCGACGAGTTCCACTACTCCGACCTGATCGCCCGCCACTTCGACACCGACCACCAGCAGATCCGCATCGACGCCGCCCGCTTCGTGCCGGCCGTGCACGACGCCATCGCCGCGATGAGCGAGCCGATGGTAAGCCACGACTGCGTGGCGTTCCACCTGCTCTCCGAGGAGGTCTCGAAGCGGATCACCGTGGTCCAGTCGGGCCAGGGCGCGGACGAGATCTTCGCCGGCTACGACTGGTATCCGCCGATGGCCAACGTCGCCCGCGAGGACGCCGTCGAAGCGTACGCCCGGGTGTTCTTCGATCGTCGCCACGACGCGCTGGCCGGCCACCTGGCGCCCGAGTGGATGCTCGACCACGACGCGAGCCTGGAGTTCGTCACCGCCCACTTCGGCGCGCCGGGCGCGGACACCGCGCTCGACGCGGCGCTGCGCCAGGACAGCCTGGTGATGCTTGTCGACGACCCGGTCAAGCGGGTCGACAACATGACGATGGCCTGGGGGTTGGAGGCCCGGGTGCCGTTCCTCGACCACGAGGTTGTCGAGCTGGCCGCCGCCTGCCCACCGGCGCTCAAGCTGGCCCTGGGCGGCAAGGGCGTGCTGAAGGCCGCGAGCCGGGGCATCGTCCCCGACGAGGTGATCGACCGGCCCAAGGGCTACTTCCCGGTGCCGGCGATCCGGCACCTCTCCGGCCCGCTGATGGACGACGTCCGGGACGCGCTGACCGCGCGCCCGGCGCGCGAGCGCGGCCTGTTCCGCAAGGACTACCTGGAGGAGTTGCTGGACACGCCGAACGCCCAGCGGACCACGTTGGGTTCCAACGCGCTCTGGCAGCTCGGGCTGCTGGAGCTCTGGTTGCAGCGGATCGGGGTTTAGATGAGCGTACGGACCGAGGCGCCGCACCGGACCCGCCCCGCGCGGCACCGGCCGGCGGTGACCCCGCCTCCCGGCGAGGATTTCGCGCCCGCGCCCGCGCCCGCGCCGTCGCCGGACGGCCGGCGGGTGGCGTACGTGTCCGACCGGGCGGGCACCCCGGCCGTCTGGGTCCGGGACGTGGACGCCGTCGAGGCCGTCGCGCTGCCCGGCGGTGACGAGCCGGTCCTCTCGGTGAGCTGGTCCTCGGACGGGCAGTGGCTGGCCTGCGTCGTCGCGCCCGGCGGCGCGCCCCGCACCGAGCTGTGGGTGCTGCGCCCGGACGGTACGGGACTCCGCCAGGTCGCCGGCTTCGGCCGCCGCAGCGCGAGCCTGTCCCGGTGGCTGCCCGGCGGCGCGCTGATGGCGGTCACCGAGAGCGCCGAGCGGAGCGCCGCCGTACTCGTCGACGCCGAGACGGGGCACCGGCGGGTGCTCGCCGAGGACGACCTGCTCATCCTCTTGGATGTCAGCGACGACGGCGGGTCCGCCCTGCTGCGGCGTGGCCCCCGTAACGCCCGCTGGCTGGAACTGCTCGACGTGACCACCGGCGACCGGGTACGCCTGCTGCCGGACACCGGCCGGGGCAGCACCGACCAGGGCTGGTTCGGCCCCGACGGGACGAGCGTGCTGGCGCGTACCGACGCGTTCTCGGAGCTGGCGGCGCTGGTGCGCGTCGACCTCGCGCGACCGACGCTGGCCCCGACCCGCGTCGCGGCGCGGCTGGACGCGGAGCTGGAGCACGTCGCGCTCGACACCCGGCGGGAGCGGGCCGCGCTGCTGTGGAACACCTACGGCGGGCGCAGCGAGCTGAGCCTGTTCGACCTGACCAGCGGCGTCCAACGGGCGGTGACCGCCCCCGGCGAGGTGCTCAGCGACGCCGTCTTCGCCGACGGCGGTGACCTGCTCTGCCTCACCGCGCAGGGGCCGGTGCAGCCCCGGGAGGTGTGGCTGGTCGACCCGGCGACCGGCGATCCGCGCCCGCTGCGGCCGGACACCGACGCCGCGCGTACGGGTGGCCCGGGTGTCGCGCCGCAGCTGGTCGACCTGCGTGCCCACGACGGGTTGCCGCTGTCCGGTTGGCTCTACCGCCCGGCCGGCCCGGGCCCCTGGCCGACGGCGATCAGTCTGCACGGCGGCCCGGAGGCGCAGGAGCGTCCCGGCTACAACCCGCTGTTCCAGGCCCTGGTGGCGCAGGGCATCGCGGTGTTCGCGCCGAACGTGCGCGGCTCGTCCGGCTTCGGCCGCTCCTTCGTCACCGCCGACAACCTCGCCGGCCGGTACGGGGCCATCGCTGACGTGGCGGCGTGCGCCGAGCACCTCGTCGACAGCGGTGTCGCGATCCCGGGCCACCTCGGCTGCCTGGGCCGCTCCTACGGCGGCTACCTGGTCCTCGCGGTGCTGGTGAACTTCCCCGGCCTGTTCGCCGCCGGCGTGGCCGAGTGCGGCATCTCCGACTTCCGCACCTTCTACGCCGGCACCGAGCCGTGGATCGCCGCCGCCGCCGTCAGTAAGTACGGCGACCCGGTGCGCGACGCGGAGCTGCTGCGCGACCTGTCGCCGATGACCCGTATCGACCAGCTCGACGTGCCGGTGCTGCTCATCCACGGCGCGAACGACACCAACGTGCCGGCCGGGGAGTCGGCGCAGGTGGCGCAGGCGCTCGCCGCCCGGGACGTGCCGCACGGGCACCTCGTGCTCGCGGGTGAGGGGCACGACTTCCTGGCCCGCGACAACGCCGAGGCGGCGCGTACGGCCACCACCTCCTGGCTGAACCGGCACCTCGCCACGACGGTGATCACCCTCGGCTGAGGCGTTATCCTGCGCCGGTGGACGTCACGGCGCAGGGTGAGCGGCTGGCCGCCGACCTGGGCCGGTCCCTCGCCGAGCTGACCTTCGTCGACCTGGACACGGACGAGGTCACGGCGCGGGTGATCGACGCGGTGGTGCGGTGGGCCAGCGCGCAGGGCTGGCGGGTCTACCGGCGGGCGCCCAGCGTGCTGCCGTTGCCGCCGCCGATGCAGCAGCGGCACTCGGTCCTCGACGTGGCGTGCGCCCGCCCGGACGGGCCGCCGGTGGTGGTGGAGGTCGACCACACCGACCGGGCCCGGACGGTCCAGAAGCTGACCGCGGAGGCGGACGCCGGGCGCATCCCCATCTGGGTGCGCTGGGGCGTCGGCCGGTTCACCGTCCCGCCACCACCGGTGGCGATGGTGACCGTCGAGGTCACCCGACGCCCCGGGCCGGCCGGGCGTGGACGCCTGCACAGCCGCGTCGACGACCGGCCCGCGCCGGAGCATTCTGCCGGCGGCGGCACGGCAGCCGCGCAGGCGCTGCCGATCCCGCTGGTCGAGCCGCTGGTCGACCCGCTTTCGGACCCTGGCAAGGGCACCTGAAGCGAATCGTAAGCGGGGCCGGGCAGTGTCCTGGGTGTCACCGGAGAACACGACCGACACCCAGGAGATACCGATGCGCAAGCTCGTCAACTCGACCTACATCACCCTCGACGGCGTCATCGAGAACCCGATGTGGACCGCGCCGTACTTCGACGAGGAGGCCAGGGGCCTCGCCGGCGAGCTGACCGACGCCGCCGACGCGATGCTGATGGGCCGGGCCACCTACGACGGCATGTCCGTCGCCTGGCCGCAGCAGGACGAGAGCGACCCGACCACCGGCGCGGCCTACTTCAACAACGTCAAGAAGTACGTCGCCTCGACCACCCTCACCGACCCCACCTGGAACAACACGGAGGTGCTCCAGGGCGACCTGGTCGAGGCGGTCCGCACGCTCAAGGCCCAGGACGGCAGGAACATCATCCAGTACGGCTTCGGCTCGGTCACCGCCCAGCTCGTCGACGCGGGCCTGGTGGACGAGGTCCGCTTCTGGATCCACCCCGTGTTGCAGGGCGCGTCCAGCGTGACGACGCCGCTGAGCGACTTCACGGCGTCGTTCGACCTGGTCGACACCCGGGTGCACAAGAGCGGCGTGATCGTCGCGACGTACCGGCCGAAGAGCGCCGCCTGACCGTCCCCCGACGGTCGCTTCAGAGCTGGGCCCGGGCCTCGCCCGGGCTCAGCTTCGTGCCCTCGTCGACCAGCGCGTCGAAGCGGTCCGGCCCGAGGGCGGCCCGGACCCGCGCGGTCACCCGGTCGACCTCGTCACGTTCGGCCGGCGCGCACGGCGACCGGGTGGCCAGGCGGGCGGCCGTCGCCGCGCCGAGCAGCCGGGCCGCGACCTCCGGCACGCGTACCGCCGACGCCATCCCCTCCAGCGCGAAGATCGCGTCCCGGGGCGCGGCCATCGCCTCGGCGGCCTCGAACGCCTCGACGTGCAGGGCCAGCGCGGCGTCCGGGTCGCCACCCTGCTCGATCGCGTGCCCCAGCTCGACCAGGACCGGTGGCAGGTACAGCGCGGTCTGCGCCTCCGCGCGCCCCCGCTCGGCGAGGTTGCCGAGGTGGGTGACGGCCAGGTCGAGCTTGCCGTCGCGGCGGGCGGCCAACCCGAGGCTCAGCTCCGCGAAGACCAGCGCGCCCGGGGCGTCCTGCTGCACCGCCAGGTGGTACGCGCGTTCGGCCAGCTCCCGGGCCTGCGAATAGTCCCGGGTCTGCACGGCCAACCAGGCCAGCCAGGACAGTTCGGTGCACACCTGCGGCCACAGCCGTAACTCCTCGGCCCAGCGCAGCCCCTCGGTGTGCAGCGCGGCGGCGCGTTCGTGGTCGCCGCGCATCTCGGCGAGCCCGCCCACCCACTCGGTGGCCTGGAGCCGGCCCCACCGGTCGCCGATCTCGGCGAAGAGCGTCGCGCTGCGGGTCGCCGTCCGCTCCAGGGTCGCCTGGTCGCCCGCGACGTGCGCGATCTTGGCTTGCGAGGCGAGCACGGCCGCCTCGGTCCACGTGTCGACGTCTGCCGGCATCAGCTCCACGGCCAGTGCCAGGTCACTGTGCTCGATCAGCGTGTTCGCCGCGAACCACGCGCCCCGGCCGCCGGGGTCGCCGGCGACCGCCGCCCGGACGTCGGCCGGCGCGACCGCCGCGCCCCGCAGCAGCGCGAACCCGACCCGCCAGGGGGCCGCTCTGCGCTCCTGTTCCGGGTCGCCGGTGACGGCCAGGGCTCGACACGCCTCGGTGAGCCGGCCGCGCAGATACCAGTACCAGCTCAGCGCGACCGCCAGCCGCAACCCGCCACCGTGGGCCAGCGCCGCGCGCAGGTTCGCCGTCTCGGCGTCCAGCAGCGCCAGCCACCGCCGCTGCTCGGGCCCGCGCAACTCCGGGTCGGCGCGCTCGGCCAGCTCGGTGTAGTAGCCGGCGTGCCGCGCCCGGACCTCGTCGGCGTCGTCGAGGCGGTCCAGGCAGAACGCGGCGACCGATTCGAGCAGCCGGTACCGCGGCCCGTCCGGTGCGTCGTCCAACACCACCAGCGACCGGTCCACCAGCCGGGCGAGGGCGTCCAGGTCGGTGCGGCAGACCAGCTCGGCGGCCTCCGGCGTGCAGCCGTCGCGGAACACCGCGAGCCGGGCGAGCACCTGCCGGTCGGCCTCGTCGAGCAGGTCCCAACTCCAGCCGATAACCGCGGTCAGCGTCCGCTGGCGCGGCGGCACGTCGCGTTGCGGGGTGCTGAGCAGCCGGAACCGGTCGTCGAGGCGTTCCACCACGCCCTGCACGCCAAGGGCGCGCACCCGGGTCGCGGCCAGTTCCAGGGCCAGCGGCAGACCGTCCAGGCGACGGCAGAGCTGGGCGACGGCCGGCGCGGTGCGCTCGTCGAGGCGGAAACCGCGCTGCTGGGCGGCGGCGCGGGCGGCGAACAACCGGGCCGCCGCCGAGCGCCGGACCGCGTCCGGGTCACCGTCCGACGGCGGCAACGACAACGGGGGTACGTCCCAGAGCAGTTCGCCGGTCAGACCGAGAGGTTCCCGGCTGGTGGCGAGCACGTGCACGCCGGGCGCGTCGCGCAGCAGCCGGGCGACCAGCGCGGCGACCGGCTCGACGACGTGTTCGCAGTTGTCCAGCACCAGCAGCAGGTGCCGTTGGCGTAGCGCCGTGACGAGCCGGTCGGTGGGGGACCGGCTGGCGCCGGCGGCCTCGCGAACGTCCAGCGCGCCGAGCACCTGCTCGGCGACGCCCGGGTCGCCCGCCGGCAGCGGCGCCAGCTCGACCAGCAGCACGCCGTCCGGCGGAGACTGGGTACGGGCGGCCTCGGTGGCCAGCCGGGTCTTGCCGACACCACCCGGCCCGACCAGCGTGACCAGGCGCTGCCCGGGCAGCAGGGCTCGCAGCTCGGTCAACGCCTCGGCCCGGCCGACCAGCTCGTCGAGCTGCGCCGGCAGGCTGTTGCGGATGATCGCGGCCTTCGGCGGCGCGCTCAGACCGGCGTCCTGTTCGAGGATGCGGCGGTGCAGGGCGACCAGTTCGGGGCTCGGGTCGAGGCCCAGCTCGTCGGCGAGCCGGTCCCGCAGCTCGGCGTAGCTGTCCAGCGCCTCGGACTGGCGACCGGCCGCGTACAGCGCGCGGAGCTGCACCGCCCGCAGCCCTTCGTGCAGGGGATTGCGGGCCACCAGCTCGGCCAGGTCGGCGGCGGCCAGGTCGTGCTCGCCCCGGGCCACCCGCGCCTCGGCCAGCCGCTCGTGCACGGCGAGACGCTGCTCGGCGAGGCGGGTCGCCTCGGCGCGGACGAACTCGGCGTCGGCCACGTCGGCGTACGCCTCGCCCCGCCACAGCGCCAGCGCCTCGGTCAGCCGGCCGACGTCGGTGTGCCGGGCCAGTTCGGCGAACCGGTCGGCGTCGACCGTCCCGGCCCGCAACAGGTAGCCGGGCGCGCGGGACTCGACCAGGTCGCGGGCACCCGGCTCGGCGTCGTTGAGCGCCTTGCGCAGCTGCGACACCCGCACCTGGAGCGCCCCGGTGGGGTTGGCGGGGGAGTCGTCACCCCACAGGTCGTCGATGAGCCGGTCGGCGGAGACGACCTGGTTGCGGTTGGTGAGCAGGTCGGCCAGGAGGACGCGGACCTTGGCGCCGGGCACCACCACCGGCTCGCCGGCGTCCGTGGTGACGGCGAGCGGCCCGAGCACCCCGAACTGCACGGCGGTCATCTTATGGCCTGTATCGACGTCCCCGGTCGGACCGAAGGGTTCGGCACAGTTCCGAACGCCGGTAAGCCGACCTGAAGCGGACCGTAAGCGGGCCGGCGCACCGTGTGGGCATGGACATCTACCACGAGACTCACGGCACCGGCGAGGGCCGGCCACTGCTGCTCATCCACGGCGCGCTCTCCGGCATCGGCACCTCGTTCGGCACGATCCTGCCGCTGCTCGCCCGGTCCCGGCGGGTGATCGCCGTGGAGTTGCAGGCGCACGGCCACACCCCGGACGTCGACCGTCCACTGACCGTCGAGCACTTCGCCGCCGACGTGGTCGAGCTGCTCGACCGCCTCGGTGTCGACCGGGCCGACGTGTACGGGTGGAGCATGGGCGCGGCGGTGGCGCTGCGCCTCGGCACCCACCACGCCGACCGGGTGGGGCGGCTGGTGCTCGCCTCGGTGAGCTTCGACGACGCGGGCCTGCACCCCGGGCTGCTCGACGGCATCCAGGACCTGCGACCGGAGCACCTGCACGGTTCGGAGTTCCACGACGAGTACCTGCGGACCGCCCCGGACCCGACGGGCTGGGCCAACCTGGTCACCAAGATGAAGGTGCTGGACGCGAACCTGCCCCGGTGGACGCCCGAGCAGATCGCGGCCCTGGCCGTACCCGCCATGCTCGTGCTGGCCGACGCGGACATCGTCCAGCCCGAACACGCGGTACGGATGTTCCGCCTGCTCGGCGGCGCGGTGCCCGGCGACCTGACCGGGCTACCGTCCTGCCGCCTGGCCATCCTCCCCGGCACCACCCACACCACGATCCCGCACCGCGCCGACTGGCTGGCCCCCATGATCGACGAGTTCCTCGACGACCCGGTGCCGGCCCGGTGACCCACCCGCCCCGCAGCCCGGGCTCTGCGGCGTCGATCATGGACTTGTGGTGGCCATCTTAGCCATCAAAGTCCCTTTTGTGCACCACCACAACTACATGATCGGCGGGGCGGGGGCGGGGGCGGGAGGGGTGGGTGGGGTCAGGGGTTGAAGGCTCGGCGGTAGGCGGTGGGGGTGGCGGCGAAGGCGCGGCGGAAGTGGGCCCGCAGGTTGGTGGCGGTGCCCAGGCCGGTTCGGCGGGCGACCTCGTCGACGGTGACCGTGCCGTCTTCGAGCAGGCCACACGCGGCGCGTAGGCGCTGCTGCGTGAGCCACGCCTGCGGGCTCATGCCGAAGCGGTGCCGGAAGGCGCGGTGCAGCGTACGGGTGGACTGGTGGCCGCGTCGGGCCAGGTCCGCGACGGTCAGCGGCAGGTGCAGGTGGGCGGTCGCCCATTCGGTGACCACGGCCAGGGCGGTGTCGTCGGTGGGTTGCAGCGGAATGAACTGCGCCTGCCCGCCGGCCCGGTGCAGCGGAGTGACCATGACCCGGGCGCGCTCGATGGCCGCCGCCTGGCCGTGGTCCCGGCCGACCAGGTAGAGGCACAGGTCGAGGCCGGCGGCCAGCCCTGCGCTGGTCAGCACCTGTCCCTCGTCGACGTACAGCGCGTTCGCGTCGACGGTGACCGTGGGGTGCTCCCGGGCCAGCGCCTCGGCGTGGACCCAGTGGGTGGTGGCCCGCCGGCCGTCGAGCAGCCCGGCCTGGGCCAGCGCGAACGCGCCGGTGCAGATCGACGCCACCCGGGCACCCCGGTCGTAGGCGGCGACCAGGGCGTCGAGCGCTCGGGCCGGCGCGGGTCCGCGCCGGAAGCCGGGCACGATGACGGTGTCCGCGTCGCGCAGGGCCTCAAGGTCGGCCTCGACGCTCATGCCGAGGCCGGCCGTGGTGGTCGGCAGCCCGCCGATATCCGGGGCGCAGATGGTGGTCGCGTACCGGCCCTGGCCCTCGTGTCCGAAGACGTGTGTCGCGATGGTCAGGTCGAAGGCGACGACGGGCGGCAGGGCGAGGACGGCGACCCGGTGCGTGGCGGATTGCTTGTGCACAGTGGCAAGAATGCCACTCGTCAGAGCCGGCGGCCGGACGAGATCCTGGCCGGGTGCGGATACAGATCGTGGTCTTCGACGGCTTCGACGAACTTGACGTGTTCGGTCCCTTCGAGGTGCTGGCGATGGCGGGATTCGCCGTCGAGCTGGTCGCGGTCGAGCGGCCAGGGCCGGTACGCAGCATGCGGGGCGTGACCCTGCACGTGCCGACGGTGCTCGGGCCGGCCGACGGCATCGTCGTACCGGGTGGGGGTTGGCTGAACCGGGCCGCCGCGGGGTCGTGGGCGCAGGCGCAGCACGGGGTGCTGCCTGCCCGACTGGCCGCGCTGGCACCCGCGACGCGCTGGCTGGCGTCGGTGTGCACGGGCAGCCTCCTGCTCGCCGCCGCCGGGCTGCTCACCGGACGGCGAGCGACCACCAACCGCAACGCGTACGAGGAGTTGCGGGCGTACGGGGTCACCGTCCTCGACGAGCGGGTGGTCGACGACGGGGACCGCATCACCGCGGGCGCGCTCTCCGCCGGGCTGGACCTGGCCCTGTGGATCACGGAACGCGAGGTGGACGTCGCCACCGCCGACCGGGTCGCCGCGACGATCGAGTACCGGCGGGCGGCCGGATCCGTCGGTGGCAGAATGGTGGACGATGACTGACCATGTCCTGTCCGTTCTGGGCCGCGAGATCGACGCGTTCACCGGTGCCCTGGTCGAGGTGCCGCCGCCGGAGTGGGAGCGGCCTTCGCGCTGCGACCCGTGGCGGGTACGCGACGTGGTGGGGCACGTCATCGTCGTACTCTCGCGGGTGCCGGACATGGTGGCCGCGCCCGCTCCCGGGCGGGCCGGGACCACGGCGGCGCAGTACTACCGCGCGGACGGGCGGTTCAGCGACGACACGAACGACGAGCGGGTACGGACGGCGCAGCGCCGCGCGGCCGACCCGGACGCGGCGACACTCGTGCGGGATCTCGCGGACACCGGGCGGACCGTGGTCGAGGTGTGCCGCGACGAGCCCGCCGACCGGGTGGTCCGGACCCGGCACGGCGACCCCATGCTGCTGTCGGACTTCCTGACCACCCGCCTGGTCGAGGTGGTCCTGCACGGCCTCGACGTCGCCGACGCGCTACCCCGCGAGCCGTGGCTCACCCCGGCCGCCACCGAACACCTGCTGCGCCTGCTCTTCGGCCCACAGTGGCGGGTCGCGGTCGACGCCACCGGAGACCCGATCACCCTCCTCCGCAAGGCAACCGGACGCGCCCCCGCCACCGTCAACGACCGCCGCGCCCTGGACCACCTGGGCCTGCGCCCCCTGACCCTGGGCTGACCCCCACCGGGCCTCCGCCCCACCCCACCCCCGCCCCGCCCCGCTCCGCGATCTTGCACTTTCGGTGGCGACATAACCCATCCAAGGGCGCGAATCGTCGACACAAAGTGCAAGATCGCGGGGGAGGTGGCCGGGGCGATGGCGTACGGGGCGTCGAGCGGGTAGAAACGGGGTCAGAGAGCGCTCTCACTGTCGAGCGCGCCCATGGTCCGCCCAGTCGATAGGACGAACCACATGACGAGCCCGTCCCGACGTACCTTCACCCTTGCCCTGCTGGTGACCGCCGCCGTCACCGTGAGCGGCACCGCGGCCAGCGCCGGCCGCCCGACGCACAGCGCACCCGATTTCGGGCCGAACGTGACCATCTTCGACCCGTCCATGCCGGTCGGGGAGATCCAGCAGACCCTCGACGCCGCGCACGCCCGCCAGGTCGACAACGAGATGGGCACCGAGCGGCACGCGTACCTCTTCACGCCGGGCAGCTACGGCACGGCCGAGCAGCCGTTGCAGACGAAGGTCGGCTACTACACCGAGGTCGCCGGCCTCGGCGCGTCCCCGACCGACGTCGCCGTCAACGGCAAGATCGAGGTCTACAACCGTTGCCTCGCCGACGGCGGCACCGGCAACTGCCTCGCGCTTGTCAACTTCTGGCGCACCCTGTCGAACCTCTCGCTCACCGTCAACGCCGCCGGCCAGGACGGCTGCCGCTCGACGGCGAACTTCTGGGCGGTGTCCCAGGCGGTCTCGATGCGCCGGCTCAACATCACCGGCGGCGGATTGTCCCTGATGGACTACTGCACGGCCGGCCCGCAGTACGCCAGCGGCGGCTTCATCGCCGACTCCCGGCTGCCGGCCACCACCAACGGCTCGCAGCAGCAGTGGCTCACCCGCAACAGCGAGGTCGCCGGGTGGTCCAACGCGGTGTGGAACCAGGTGTTCGCGGGCGTCGAGGGCGCCCCGGACGACGCGACCTTCCCCGACCCGCCGTACACCACCCTCGACACGACCCCGGTAAGCCGGGAGAAGCCGTACCTGTTCGTGGACGCCAAAGGCCACTACAACGTGCGGGTGCCGGCGGCGCAGCGCGACAGCCGGGGCATCTCGTGGGCGAACGGCATGACCCCCGGACGGACCATCGGCATCGACGACTTCTTCATCGCGAAGCCGTCCGACCCGGTCCGATTGATCAACGCGCAGCTCGCGCGCGGCAAGCACCTGCTGCTCACCCCCGGCGTCTACGACATCGCCCGCAGCATCGAGATCCGGCGGGCCAACACGGTGGTGCTCGGCATCGGCCACGCCACCCTCACGGCCGTGAACGGCGCGGTCCCGCTGGACGTCGCCGGAGTGCCCGGTGTCATCGTCGCGGGCGTCACGATCGACGCCGGCACGGTCGAGTCGCCGGTGCTGCTGCGGGTGGGCCGGCAGCACGGCCACGACGCCAGCAGCGCGGCCAACCCCACCACGTTGTCCGACGTGTACTTCCGGGTCGGCGGCCCGCACATCGGCCGGACGAACACCGCGCTGGAGGTCAACAGCGACAACGTGCTCATCGACCACACCTGGGTGTGGCGCGGCGACCACGGCGTCGAGGGCTTCACCGAGGGCGTCAACGGTGACACCGACCGGTGGCGCACCAACACCGGTCGGTACGGCGCGGTCATCAACGGCGACCACGTGACCGCCACCGGGCTGTTCGTCGAGCACTTCCAGCGCTACAACACCGTCTGGAACGGCGAGCACGGCACCACGGTCCTCTACCAGAACGAGCTGCCGTACGACCCGCCGACGCAGGCCGACTGGATGAACGGCCCGGTCGAGGGCTACGCCGGCTACAAGGTCGGCGACCGGGTACGCCACCACGACCTCTACGGCGGCGGGGTGTACGTGTTCAACCAGAACAACCCGTCGATCCACACCGAGAACGGGTTCGAGGTGCCGAACCGGCCGGGTGTGCGGCTGCACCACATCATGACCGTCAACCTGAGCGCCGGCACGATCGACCACGTCGTCAACGGCGTCGGCGACGCGGCCGACATGACGAAGGTCGGCGTGCCGGTCTACCTCGCGCAGTACCCGGCTTCGTAGCGTCCCGACGGGGGCCGGAGCCGAGGCGCTTCCGGTCCCCGTCGGTGCGTCGCGGCAGGCCGAGGGTCGTTGTCAGGTCCGGGACGAGCCCACAGCCGGCCCGTAGTCCGGCAGCGCCGGGGTCCGGGGCTGTAGGCGACCTTCCACCCCCGCCAGCGCGCCAAGAACCGGCAGTCGGGCCATCGTGTTGCGCGCCCAGATGCCGGGGCGGCTTTTCGGGGCGAGCAGGCCGAGAAACAGGTTCGACTGATGCCGCTCCACCGTCTTGCGATAGCCCTGCTCGTACCGGTGAAACGCGACCCGATGATCCCCGGCGGCCGACGAGAGTTCTCCGGCGAGGCGGTAGGCGCCGACGAGCGACAGCGTCGCCCCGGCACCCGCCGCCGGTGACGCGCAGTGGGCGGCGTCCCCGGCGAGCACCACCCGCCCCGACGACCACGACGGCATCCGCACCTGGCTCAGCGAATCGAAGTAGAAGTCGGGATCGGCGAGCGCTCCCGCCAGCAGCTCCGGCACGAGCCACGGAACATCCGTGAACGCCTCGGTGAGCAACCGCTTCTGCCGCTCGACGTCCCGGTGGTCGTACGTCAGGGGCCTGCTGCGGAACATGAAGTGGACCTTCGCGCCGGGATGGTTGCCGGAGCGGTAGATCGAGACGGCCCGGCCCGGCAGGTTGTAGAGCGTCACCCACCGCTTCTCGCCCAGCCCGGGGTCGGCCTCGGCGAATGCGAAGTGGTGGCCCAGGTAGGTGAGGAATCCCGACTCCGGGCCGAAGGCCAGACGCCGCACGGTGGAGTGGGTGCCGTCGGCGCCCACCACCAGGTCGAAGCGCCGGGTCGGCCCGCGCTCGAAGGTGACCGTGACTCCATCGTCGTCCTGGTCCATCCGTCGGATGGAGTCGTCGAAGACGTACTCGACGTCGTTCCTCGTCGCCTCGTGCAGGATCGCGGCAAGGTCGCCCCGCATGATCTCGACATCGGCGTCGCCGGCTCGACGTTGGATGGCCCGCAGGTCGAGGCGCGCCACACTCCGGTTGGCCCCGTCCACGAACGACAGGCCGACGACGTCCGCCGCCGCCGCGCGGACCAGCGGCAGGATGCCCATCCGCTCGGCGACGTGTACGGCCTGCCCGCGTACGTCGACGCCGTTGCCGCCCTCGCGCAGCCGGGGCGCACGCTCGACCACGGTGGGAGAGAACCCGAACCGGGCCAACCAGAACGCGAGGGCCGGCCCGGCGATACTGGCGCCGGAGATGAGAATCCGCCGGTTCATCGGCTCCTGCTCTCTGGGCTGTGGAGGGGTACGCGGACGGGTTTGCGCCGTCCGGGCGGGTCTCGTAGGCTAAGTGAAATGCTCGTTCCACTTGACGATATGGAATGGACGTTTCAGATGTCAACCCCTTCCGAGAGCGGTGTGCCTCGACGTAGGACGGACGCCGTCCGCAACCGCCACCTCGTGCTGGAGGCGACCAAGGCGCTCCTCGCCGAGGGGGGCAACGCCATCACCGTCACCGTGATCTCGCAGCGGGCGGGCGTCGGTGCCGCCACCGTCGTTCGCACCTTCGGCAGCAAGGAGGCGCTCGTCGACGCCGCCGTGGCCGACCTGCTCGAACCGCTCATCCGACGAGGTCGGGCCGCGCTGTCCGAGCCGGACGCCGAGCAGGCTCTTCGCGGGTTCCTGGTCGAGGCGATGGCGTTCCAGTCCGCTCACTGGGTCATGGGCGAGCGGCTCGGGGTGATGGAGTTGCCCGCCACCGCCGCGCAGCGGGCGGCCCTCGACGGGGTCGGACTCGATCTGATCACCAGGGCCCGCGACGAGGGGGTGATCCGTACCGACCTCGACGTGGCTGTCGTCGCCGTGCTGATCAACGAGTTGACCTACGCGATCGCGCGGTCGGCGTCCGCCTCACAAAGTCTCTCCGAGGCCTATCTCGCGGTGATCCTGGACGGGCTCCGACCGCAGCCGGAGCAGCCCTGAACCCGGCTCCGGGTGGCCGCGCCGTCGCGCGCCCTCCGACCCTTCCGCCGGACTGACTCAAAATTTCATCGATCAGTCGTACTCTTGCGGGGTGGCATTCGATGCTGCCACGATGGCCGTCAATGCCTTCCGTCCCGAAGGAGTGGTCGTCATGGCGGTAACCCGCCGCAGGTTCGTCACGTCCGTGTTGGCGGGCTCCGCCCTCGCCGCCGCCTCCACCACGAAGCTCCTCGCCAGCCCCGCCCAGGCCGCCAGCCCTCCCGGCGACGTGGTCGGCAAGGTCACCGTCGGCTACCAGGGCTGGTTCAGCGCACCCGGCGACTCCGCGCCGATCGGCGGCTGGTGGCACTGGAGCCGCGACCGCTTCCAGCCGCCGTCGCCCAGCAACACCACAATCGTGTCCTGGCCGGACATGCGCGAGTACACGCGCAGCTACCCCACCGCGTACCCGAACCTCGGCAACGGCTCGCCGGCCACCCTCTTCTCCTCCTACGACCAGCAGACCGTGGACACCCACTTCCGCTGGATGCAGGAGTACGGCTGCGACACCGCCGCCCTGCAACGCTTCAACCCGACGGGCGACGAGGGGCCGACCCGCGACGCCATGACGCTCAAGGTCCGCGCGGCGGCCGAGCGCTACAACCGCAAGTTCTACATCATGTACGACGTCACCGACTGGCTCACCATGCAGACGGACATCAAGACCGACTGGCTGAACAAGATGTCGACGCACACCGCGTCCAGCGCGTACGCCCGCCAGAACGGCAAGCCCGTCGTCTGCATCTGGGGTTTCGGCTTCAGCGAATCCAGCCGCCCCTTTACCCCCGGGCCCTGCCTGGAGGTCATCAACTGGTTCAAGGCGCAAGGCTGCTACGTCATCGGCGGCGTACCCACCTGGTGGCGGGAGGGTCGGGAGGATTCCCGCGCCGGCTTCCTCGACGTCTACCACGCCTTCAACGCGATCTCGCCGTGGATGGTCTACCGGACCGACACCCTCGAAGGCCTCGACTCGTACTACAACAACGTCAACATCGGCGACATGGCCGACTGCGCGGCACGTGGCATCGACTACCTGCCCTGCGTGATGCCCGGCGACCTGGCCGGCGGGCACCGCCGCCACGGCGACTTCTACTGGCGACACATCTACAACATGGTCCGGCTCGGCTCCCAGGGCCTCTACGTGTCCATGTTCGACGAGTACAACGAGGGCAACCAGATCGCCAAGACCTCCGAGACACAGGCGACCACCCCGGCCGGCGCGAACATCCGCGCCCTGGACGAGGACGGCGTGGCCTGCTCCGCCGACTACTACCTGCGCATCACCGCCGACGGCGGCCGCATGCTCAAGGGACAGCTCGCCCTCACCGCCACCCGACCCACCCCGCCCATGGTCGGCACCCCGCCCCCGACCACCGGCGACCTCGCGGCCGGCCGGTCCACCTCAGCCAGCAGCCAGAACGGCTCCTTCGTGGCCGCGAACGCGGTGGACTCCGACGCCGGCAGCTACTGGGAGAGCGGCGGCGGCTCGTTCCCGCACTGGTGGCAGGTCGACCTGGGCGCCAGCCAGCAGGTCAGCCGGCTCGTGGTGCGGCTCCCCGCCGGCTGGGAGGCGCGGACCCAGACCATCACCGTGCAGGGCAGCGTCGACGGCAGCTCCTTCTCGACCATCGCCGGGGCCTCGGCGTTCGCCTTCGACCCGGCGACCGGCAACACCGTCAGCCGCACGCTGACGACCACCACGGCCCGCCACGTCCGGCTGAGCATCGCCGGCAACACCGGCTGGCCGGCGGGCCAGCTCGCCAAGGTCGAGGTGTACGGATCCAGCAGCACCACGGACAACCCGCCGACCGCCCCGAGCAATCTTGCGGTGACCGCTAAGACGTCGAGCAGCGTTTCCCTGGCCTGGACGGCGTCGACCGACGACAAGGGGGTGACCGGTTACCAGGTACGCCAGGGCGGCACGGTCGTCGCCACGGTCACGGGCACCACGGCGACCGTGAGCGGCCTGGCAGCGTCCACCTCGTACACCTTCACGGTCGTGGCGCGCGATGCCGGCGGCAACACCTCTGCCGCGTCGAACGCCGTCACCGTGACCACCGACGCCGCCGCCAACTCCGACCTGGCCCGCGGCCGGTCCACCTCGGAGAGCAGCCACGTGCAGAGCTACAGCTCGGGCAACGTGGTCGACGGCGACGCCAACAGCTACTGGGAGAGCGCCAACAACGCCTTCCCCCAGTGGGTGCAGGTCGACCTGGGCGCTGCGCGCACGGTCGGACGGGTGGTGCTGAAGCTGCCGCCGTCGTCGGCCTGGGGTGCTCGGACGCAGACGGTCGCCGTTGCCGGCAGCACGGACGGTTCGAGCTTCGGGACGCTCGTTGGGGCGGCGGGGCGGACGTTCGATCCTTCGACGGGCAACTCGGTGTCGCTGACGTTCAGTGCCGCGCAGGCTCGTTATGTGCGGATCACCGTTACCGGTAACACCGGCTGGCCGGCCGGGCAGCTGGCGGCACTGGAGGTGTACGCGAGCTGACCGGACGTGGGGCGGCCGCCGGACGCCGACCGGCGGCCGCCCCTCCCGTCGAGCACCCAGGATCTAACGGTGCTGGTCGATGTTTGACACAAGCTCGGTGATGACAAATCGCGGTAGCTCAAGTTCGGCCGGTGGCGCGATTCTGAACGTCCCACCCCCCAACGCCTGCGGCGTCCATCCAGCGCCGAGGGCGAAGTGGACAAGATCGCGTACATCCTCGGCTGTCGGGTAGGGATACGTCTCCCCTCTGTCGTGCACGTCCGTCTGGACGTACCTACCGTTAGAGGCAACGGTGGGCCGCTCGGCCAAGTCGACCTGTAGGGCGCGCCCGGTCTCTCCAGCACCCCACACGCGAAGCCTTATGCAGCGGTAAAGACGACCGTCCGGGCCATATGCGGACCGCATGTCGGCGTGCCAGGTGAACTCCGACCGTCGATGTGGAGCATGCGCAGCCTCGACCCCATCCGCCCATCTTTCCAGCCAGGTGGTCACCGCACGAGCCCCGCAGCGCTTGACGCCGCGAATAGCTTTGAGCGCAAGGTAGGCGGAAGGTGACGCATGGTGGATCTTCTAGCGAACGGCTTGACCGCTCTTGTGGCCCTGCTATCCGTAGCCCTTGGCGGCTACCTCTCCACCCGGGCTCAACGCAGACACTGGGATCGAGATCACCTTCGCCATTGGCGTGATATCCGGCTTAGCGCCTTCGACGACTTCCTGTCAGCCTTTCGCTCCTACATTGCCTTTGCCTTGAACCCGAGTGCCAAGATAGACGCCGTGCCGGACGCGTACTCGCCGGGGCACTTAATGCCGATATTTGATAACGAAGGCACCGATTACAAAGAACGAATGGAAGCCGCCAAGACCAAGGTGCGCCTCGTCGCTCAGTCTCAGGAGACCTTGGACGCGCTCGCTCAAGCAGTCCAGCAAGCGCGTCAACTGGCCGCTGATCGTGCGAGCAGCGGCGTGGGCGACATCGCGCAGGAGCGCATCAAGAAGGTATGGACAGCTGAACACGCCTTCTTGGCCGCCGCGCGGTTAGAGCTCTCGCTGCCGCCCGTCAGCTTTCCGGCATACGCATCGCCGCAGCCAACAGGTGTAGGTCTAGTTCCGCAATCGCCGTTGCAGTCGTCCTCGTCGCACAGCGCTGAAGTGCAGCCACCGACCCGACCGCTCGATGTTCGGGCCAGCCAGCAGAGGGCTGGCGAGCTGTCTACCGAGCCGTAGGCGAGCGCCTCGCCGGAATCCTTTCTCGGAATTCGCGGGCGCAGGCGTCGTGCGGGTATTCGCCCTCATCGACGTAGCCCTAACCACCGGAGAAGGCCCAGTGGTCGCGGTAGTTCGGTTCGGCGCGCAGCACGTCGACCTCCGGGTTGGTGATGAACGCCGCTGCGGCGTCGTGAAAGGAAGGCAGGTTTGGGTACCAGGTGGGGGGCTCCCTCCAAGTCGCCTCGGTGGCGCTGGCGGCCGGTTCTAGCTGGGCTCGGGCTTTAGAATTCGCGCGTGGGTCCTCCCTCCCAACTGGCCGCGGCAACCTCACAACGTCATCTGAGAAACGCGATACCCCGACGCTGGCTGCACGTGCAGGCGGTGGCGGCCAAAGCCAAGCAGCTTGCGCACCTGGTCGGGGACGATGCGGAGTTGCTGTCGGCGGCGGCGTGGCTGCATGACATCGGGTACGCCCCTGACGTCGCCGACACGGGCTTCCACGCATTGGACGGCGGGCGGTGGCTTCAGCGTCACGGCTTCGCAGGTCGCGTCGCTGCTCTGGTCGCCCATCACTCCTGCGCTGTTTACGAAGCAGAGGAGCGTGGTCTGCGGCAGGCTCTGGTTAGCGAGTTCCCGCGTGAGGAGTCAGCCACTTCGGATGCTCTCTGGTACGCGGACATGACGACTGGGCCGGACGGCCAGGATCTCAGCGTCGATGAGAGGCTGGCAGAGATCCGGCAGCGCTATGGGCCGGATGACGTGGTGACTCGGTTCTGGCAGAAGGCTGAGCCTATGCTCCTAGGCGCCATACGCAGGACTCAGCATCGCATTTCCGCTCATCCGATGTGACGGTCGCGGCGCTGACCGAAGGCGTGATCAAACTGATGTCAATCCTGCTGGGAAGGCCGTGTGCGTTTGGCTATAGCTCGGGCGACGATGGCGGCGGTACTGTCCGAAGTGGCAGTTACCAAGGTCGGCCCAGCCTGTAATCCGTAGGGAGCAATGATGCCGGAGTCCGCCTCGTCTTTCGCCGAACGGCTCCGCGCTTTGATCACGAATCGTGGGATCAGCTATCGCGCGTTGGCGCGCCAGACCTTCTACAGCAAGAGCTACCTGCATGACCTGGCTTGCGGTCGGAAGATGCCGGCCCTGAACACTGCTCAGCGCCTGGACACTGCCTTGGCGGCGGGCGGGACGCTGGTCGCGCTCGCTCCGGTCCCTGGTGTCGACGAGGAGCGCACGGCCAGCGGTGGGGCGCAATCTTTGCGGTGCGACGCGGAACGGCTCGCCGGACTGCTCGTAACGCAGACGCCCACGACCGAGAACGCTGCCGCGCTGGCCCATCAGTGGTTGATCACTGAGCCACCTCAGCGGTATGAGCTGAGCGCGGGCCGCCGGGTCGGGGACGAGACGGTGGCTCGGATCGAGGACCGGGTTCGTCAGCTCCGACGGCTGGACGACCACGTGGGTGGTGCCGAGACCTACGCGATGGTTTCTGCCGAGTTGGCCGCCACCGCCGACCTGCTTCGCGAGGGTAGCTATCGAGAAGCCGTGAGTCGGCGGCTGCTCGTCGTCATCGCCGATCTGTGTCAGTTGGCGGGATTCGTCGCCGAGGATTCTGGCCGGGTCGCTGAGGCTCGCCATTATTACCTGACCGGGATGCGCGCAGCACACACTGGCGGCGACGCTGCGAGTGCGGCCAACTGTCTCAGTAGCCTCTCCTACCTTGAGGCGAATCTTGGCGACCGACGCGAGGCGGCCACGTTGGCTCGATCGGCCTACGTGGGTGGCAAGCACGCGGCCGAGGCCACCGGCCAAGCTCTGCTGCTTGAGCGCGTTGCCTGGGCCCACGCCCGCATGGGCGAGGCAAGTCTCGCCGAGCGGGCCCTGGGCAACGTCGCGGAGATTTATCAGCACGTCGACCTGGGCGATGCGCCTCCCTGGGCGTACTGGCTGACCCAGGATGAGGTTCAGGTAATGGCGGGGCGTGTGTGGACTGAATTGCGCCGACCGCTCAGAGCGGTACCCATCTTGGAAGACGCCGTCCGTCGCTACGGCGACGACTCGCCCCGCGAGACCTCCTTGTATCTCGGTTGGCTCACCCAAGCGCTGCTGCAAGCCGGGGAGGTTGAGCAGGCCGTCGCCGTGGCCGGACGTTCCGCGACTCTCGCGCGCTCGGCGCGGTCGCAACGTGCCGTTGACCGTGTCGCCGAGCTGCGTCACATGATCGCCGCTGTCGAGGGCAGAACGAGCGCTGCTGACGAGTTCCTAGAGCTGTCCGCTGGCATGTCCGCCGATCCAGGCGGACACCTCGAAGGACAGTAGCGGACGCGATCCGTCTGGATCGCAATCAATGATCGTCACAGGCTGTCACCTAGGCATCGCTGAGTGGTTGCCCGATCGGGCGCGGCGAGCCGGGCGCGGCGGCCAACTCCGTCATGTGCACGTCGCGCCCCGACCCGTGAGGTGGGGGAATGAGCGGCAGGCATCATGGGCAAGGCGACGAGACGGCGAGCAAGGGTGAACAGGCTGAGGCGGCCGAGCGGGAGGCTGCCAAGCAGCGCATCCTGGCTCAGGCCGAGGCCGAACGCGTGCCCGTGGACGACACGACCCGTGCGGTCCCCGACCGGCGGTGGCGGCGTGAGCAGCGATGACCTCCCCATCGGCCGACGCGTCGCCGGCTGGCGGGTGCGGCGGTCGATGACCCAGCAGATGCTGGCCGACCGCCTGCGCAGGTCGAAGAGCTGGGTCGACAAGATCGAACGCGGCGTTCGCCCCCTGGACCGGTACTCGGTCATCCAGGAACTCTCCCGCGTCCTGCGGGTCGACCCGGAGGTGCTGCTCGGCCAACCGCCCAGCACCCCGGCGAGCACCCCGGACGGCGTGGACGACATCCGGGCCGCGCTCGCCCGCTATGACACCCCGCCGACCTCACCACACCTGCACGAGCTGCGGCGTCAGGTCGGGCATGCCTGGTTGACGTACCAGCACGCGCACTACCCGCAGTTGGTGCGGGCGGTGCCGAGCCTGCTCGACGCCGCCCAGGGCGCGCGGTCGCCGGAGGTGCTGGTACAGGCGTACCGGATCACCGCGCTGCTGCTGATCAAACTCGGCGAGGCTGACCTCGCCTGGCTCGCCGCCGACCGGGCCATGGGCGCTGCCCAAGACGATCCAGTCCTCGCGGCGACGGCGGCGATCGCGGTGGCCCAGGCCCTACGCGCGTCGGGCCGGGACCGCCTGGCCCTGTCGGCGACCCTCGCAGCGGCCGACCGAACTCTGCCACCGACACTCCGCCCCGGTGATCAAGAGGTTTGCGGCACGTTTGGAGATCAAAGTCGACGCAAACCTCTTGATCACCGGGGACAGGGCGAGCACGCGGGGCCGGGCGACCGTCGTGGGTGGGCGGTGGGTGGGACCCTGCTGGTCCAGGCCGCCCTCGCGGCCGCCGGCTGCGGCGAGCACCGCCGGGCCACCGAGCTGATCGACCGGGCTGCGGGCACTGCCGCCAACCTCCGGGGGTACGACGAACCGCACTCCATCGGCTTCGGGACGGTCGCCGTGGAGATGGCGCGGGTGCTCGTCGCGGCGCAGCGGGGTGACGTCGACGGCGCACTGACACGGCATGTGAGCGTCGTTCGGCGGGAGGGGTGGCGGCGGTTGCCGGCCGAGTGTCGGGGTGCCTACCTGCTCGACGCCGCGCGGGTGTACCTGCATGCCGGTGACCTGCGTGGGGCGGCGCGGGCCCTGGTCGACGCGGACAGTGTCGCGCCGGCCGAGGTTCGGGGGCGGCCTCTGGCGCGTACTCTCATCGCTGAGGTTGCGCGTGCCAAGCCGGCGCCGGCGGGCGTGGCGCGGCTGGCGACGCTGGTTGGGCTTATTCGGCCGCCGGACGCCGACCGGCGGCCGCCACCCACCGCGCTCTCGTAGGCCGACGCTTGTGCTGGTCACCGATACGGATGCCTCACTGTGGAGCGGCCGCCCGTCACGCGGCGGTGAGACAACGCCAAGCCCAAAGACCTTCAGCGGTGCGCACTCTGCTGAGACTGCCTCTTCGACGTGCTCCACATCCTCGTCATCAACGATGCCAACGCGGATGGCACAGTCACCCGATCCGGCTCAGCGCGTCTCGCTGTGGGTCGTGCTGAGCCTCGCGCAGGCCAGCACGGTCAGGGCGGCTCCGAGCAGCAGCGCCGCGACGGCGACGGCGGTCTCAACGTCGGGCCCGGTCTCGACCGCCACGGACACACTGACGCCCGGCTGGTGGAAGGCGTCGCTGCCGCGCGGCTCCGGCCGACTCCGCAAGGCATCGTCCACCGCGAGCCAGGCCACCGCGGCCAGCAGCGTGGCACCTATTACGGCGATCGGGCCGGTGCCATGGCGCCGGACCGCGCGGCTCACGACCCAGGCATACCCCCCGAGCACGAGCAACACCGCCACGGCCACATTGGTGAACGAGCCGAGCAGGGCGGTCAGCCCCGACGGGAGGAGGGCGACGAATGCCAGGGTGACCAGCGTGAGCACGCCCACGGCCGGCGCGGCCCGGCCGATCCGGCGTAGCCGATCCCGCGGCAGCCGCCCGACAGCGATGCCGAAGCAGGCGCAGGCCAGGATCAGACAACTTGCCACGGCCAGCTGTCGCAGGAACTGCGTCCGCTGCCGTACCGGGTCGGTCACCAGCGCGATCAGCTCGCTCGCGCTCGGCGGAGCGTCGGCGAATGACGAGGCCGCCCATCCCCACATCTGCACGACGCCCGCGAGGGTGAGGAGAAGCAGGCCACCCTGCAGCAGCAGACGTGTCGACCGAGGCACCGCGGGACCGGTCACCGCGGGGTGGACGGCAAGAACGCTCAGCACGACGACGACGCCGGCCCCGGTCGCCCAGGGGGATCCGAACAGCGCGCCCACGACGGCGAGCAGCGCGGCCCCGACGAGCAGCAGAAGCTGCTTCGCTGAAGGCATCCGCACAGGTTATACAGGCGGATCCCAGACGTGGCGCCCGCGGCTGGAACCGAGTCGATTTTCCGGAATGCCGGCACGCTGGCGTGTGGCAGGAACGGGCGGCACGCCAGTGGCCCGGAACGTTGTCGACCCGGGCCACGGGCGTGCTCTCTGGTGTCGTCGCCGCCTGGCTTACGCCCAGACGACGGATCCGGACTGCGGCCGCCGAGGCGGCGGCACTGTCACCACCAGGGAGGACCGCCCCGTTCCTCACCGTAGGACTCCGGCAGTGCACCTGGTGGTGACGGTCTGGAGGGCGTCGAGGTCGTGGCGCAGGTGCGCCACGCGGGCTTCGGCCTCGGCGACCAGCGAGTCGGAGACCCGCGCCCAGTCCTGCGCCGACGGCTTCTCGGGTAAAGCCTGGAAGATGGTGGCGATCTCCCGAACTGTCAGCCCGACCCGCTGAGCGAGTCGGGCGAACCGGATGCGACAGGCCGCGTTCTCGTCGAACCGGCGCTGGTTTCCAGTGGTTCGGCGCGCTTGGATCAGACCTTGTTCTTCGTAGAAGCGCACCGCCGACGGAGCGACGTGGCTCGCGTGTGCAACGTCTTTGACGGTGAACACGAAAGATGTCGGGGCCTGCGGACTGACGGTCATGTCCCCAACATGCTGCAACACCCTCTTGACTTCAACAGTCCTTGAACCCCCAGCATCAGCCGTATGCAGATCCCAGGAAGCAGTGATGCCCCGATGCAGGCCGACGCCAACCAGGTGGCCGCGTACTGGACGCGGTTGGCGTACGAATCCATCGTCCGGTTCACCCGGGACGAGCAGGCCAAGCGCGGCTTCACGCAGCCGCAGTTCTGGATCCTGCGCCACCTGTCTCCTCACGACCTCGCGCCTCATGACGGCGCAACCAGGACCATTTCCCAACTTCAGCAAGCCATGACCGAGTACATCCGCCCCGACGACGACCTCGCGAGCGAAGCCGAGGTGCTCGTCAGCCGAGGATGGGTCCACGCGGATGACGACGGCAACCTACGACTCACCGACGCCGGCGAGGCAGCTCGACTGCAGATGGGGCAGTCCGCTCCCGAGATCCGTTCGCTGATCCATCGAGGTATCGATGACGCGGACTACGTCGCGGCGCTGACAGTGCTGCAGAAACTCATCGCCAACACCACCCCGGTGCCAGAGACGGAAGCCTGAGACTTGCGTGAGAAGTACTCGGGCCTGCCCTGGCCATCGCGCCGGCTGAGGTTCGGGGGCGGCCTCTGGCGCGTACTCTCATCGCCGATCTTGCCCAGGCCAAGCCGGCGCCGGCCGGCGTGGCGCGGCTGGCGACGCTGGTGGGGCTTATTCGGCGACGGACGCGCGGCGCCGCACGTCGTCGGCGGGGTTGATGGTGCGGACCGGGTTCGGCGTTGGGCCGCGTCGCCGCCACTCGCGGGGGTAGCCGAGCGAGACCTCCTCGAAGCGCACGCCGTCGTAGAAGGTCGTGCGGGGGATGTGCAGGTGCCCGTAGACCATCGTGGACGCGCCGAAGCGCAGGTGCCAGTCGCGGGTACGGACGGTGCCGCACCACTGGGCGAACTCCGGGAACCACAGGATGTCGGTGGGTTCGCGCACCAGCGGGTAGTGGTTGACCAGCACAGTCGGCAGGTCCGGGTCGCGCTCGGCGAGGCGGCGTTCGGTCTCGGTGACGCGGGCGTCGCACCAGGCCTCGCGGCTCGGGTACGGGTCGGGGTGCAGTAGCGCCTCGTCCGTGCAGACCACGCCGGCCGCGTACGCGATGTCGAGGGACTCCTGTTTGGTGCTCGCCTGGGGCACCCGGAACGTGTAGTCGTAGAGCACGAAGAGCGGGGCGATGGTGGCGGGGCCGCCCTCGCCGTCCCAGACCGGATACGGGTCCTCGGGCGTGACGACGCCCAGGCGGCGGCACATCGCCACCAGTTCGCGGTAGCGGGTCTCGCCGCGCAGATGCTGGGGGTCGCCGGGCGGCGTCCACAGCTCGTGGTTGCCCGGTGCCCAGACGACCTTCGCGAATCGGCTGCTCAGCAGCTCGAGCGCCCACTCGATGTCGGCGAACCGGTCGGCCACGTCGCCGGCCACGAGCAGCCAGTCGCCGGGGTGGTCCGGGCGCAGCTCTTCGACGAAGGCGCGGTTCTCCGCGTAGCTGATGTGCAGGTCGCTGACGGCCCGCAGCCGGGGGGAAGCGCTCACGCCTTGAGGCTAGGCGGCGGTGACCCGATCGGCACACTCCGATCCGCTCGTGTTCTCCTCCGCTCGCCGTGGGCTACCACGGGACGTGCCGGCTGGCCGGCATATCCGGTGACCCGGCGGGAAAGCGCGGGGCGTCCGAGAGCCCGAAACCGGAGCAGGAGACGAAACATGCCTTTCATCACCGTGGGGACGGAAAACTCCGCACCCATCGACCTGTACTACGAGGACCACGGTTCCGGTAAGCCGGTGGTGCTGATCCACGGCTTCCCGTTCAACGGGGCAACGTGGGAGAAGGAGACCAGGGCGCTGCTGAACGCCGGATACCGGACGATCACCTACGACCGTCGCGGTTACGGAAACTCGGCGCAGCCGGCGTTCGGGTACGACTACAACACGTTCGCGGCGGATCTCGACGTGCTGATGACCGAGCTGGACCTCAGCGACGTCACCCTCGTGGGGCACTCGATGGGCACCGGCGAGGTGATTCGCTACCTGGGCAACTACGGTTCCCAGCGGGTGAGCCGGGCCGTGGTGCTCAGCCCGCTGCAACCGATGCTGGCGAAGGCGGACGACAACCCCGAGGGCGTCGACCGCAAGCTCTTCAAGGGCTTCCAGGACGCCATCATCAAGGACCGCTTCGCCTACCTGACGTCCTTCTGCGACGCGTTCTTCAACCCGGACCAGAACATGGGCAAGCGGGTCAGCGAAGAGACGTACCGGGCGCACTGGCAGATCGGTGCGATGGCCTCCGGCAAGGCCACCCACGACAGTGTGGACTCCTGGCAGGAGGACTTCCGCCAGGACCTGCCGAAGATCGACATTCCGGTGTTGATCGTGCAGGGTGACCAGGACCGGGTGCTGCCGTACCCGGTGACCGGTCAGCGGCTCGGCCCGATGATGCCGACCGGCACGCTCGTCACGCTCAAGGGCGCGCCGCACGGTATCCCGTGGACGCACGCCGACGAGGTCAACAAGGCGATCATGGACTTCATGAAGCAGCCCGCGAAGGCGCGCGCCTGACCCGTACCGGTAGCCGATCGGACGCCAGCGCCGTAACGGCGCTGCGGCACCCGGCCCCAGGGTTTCGCACCGGGGCCGGGTGTCGGCGTCGGTCACGCCCGGATCAGCGTCACCAGCCCCGCCGCCACCAGCACGCCGGCCCAGAGTCGGTCGACGTTGAACCACGCCTTGCGGAGCACCCCCACCCCGAGCACCTCGTAGACCAGCACCGCCACGACCAGGGCGGTGCCGAACATCGCCACGGTGTGCACGCCCGCCGCGGCCAACCCGGGCAGCGCGCCCACCGGCGCGGCGGCCAGATGCCCGGAATGGCCCCCGGACACCGGCTCGGCCACCAGCACCGGCAGCAGCATCAGCCCCGCGCCGTGCGCCGACGACATGAGGAACGACCAGCCGGCGAGCTGTGCCGCCGACAGGCGCATGCCCGCCCAGCGGAAGTGCCGCTCGGAGAGCAGCCGCCACAGTCCGAAGCCGACCAGCAGCACCCCGCCGACCACCGCCAGGACGGTGCTCGCCGTCACCGAGCGGGTCGCCGTGACCAGGGCGGCGACGATCCCCACCGAGGCCAGGTGCCCGGCCGCGATCGGTGGCAGGGCCCCCAGCAGCGCCGAACGGCTGCGCTCCTGAAGGCCCCGCGCCACCGCGAACAGCCAGCCCATCGCCGGGTTCAGGCCGTGGAACGCGCCGAGCGCGGCGAGCGTCACCAGGGTGGCGACGGTCACGGGAAACAGTACGAGTCGGAGGACGCGTCCCCGCCCTGTAGGCGCGTCTGGTGCACGCGCAGCCCCCGGAACTCGTCCCCGTGCGGAAAGAACCGCTCGTCCGGGGCGAGCCCGCCGGCTTCGACGTCCACGTCGAGCTTGGCGAGCCACGCGCCCACCCCGTCGGGGTAGAACTGGTCGTCCCACGCGCCGTAGAGGGAGTTGCTGACGTAGACCCGCCGGCCGTCCCGGCTGACCTCCACCATCTGCGGGCCGCCCGCGAGGGCCTCGTCCGGGGCGGACGGGTGGGCGGTACGACGGACGATGCCGCCCAGGTGCACCGAGCCGGTCTGCACCGGGTGCAGCGGGTCGCTGACGTCGTACTGGCGTAGCTCGCCGGTGCCCCAGCACGACACGTAGAGGAACCGGTCGTCGACGGACAGGTCGATGTCGGTCACCAGTGGCGGCACCGCGCCGAACGGCTTGAGCAGGTCGGGCAGGTCCGCCGGGTCGGCCGGCTCGGCCGGGATGTCGATCACCTTGGTGACCGCCCAGGCGTCCCCGTCGCGGTGCCACAGCCACACCGAGGCGGACAGGTCCTCGACGCTGATCACCACCCCCACGAACCCGTACGACTTCGTCGGATCGTGCGCCGGGCGCAGCTCCAGCGGCATCTGGTACTGATCGCCCAGGTCGACCCGCTGCACGTGCCGGCGCTTGGCGAGATCCCAGAAGTGGATGGCGTGACCGTAGCGGCGGCCCAGCAGCAGCTCCCCGATGATGCCGTCCTCGATCATCGACGGGGTGCCCCACTCGCTGGTGACCAGCACGTCCTGGTTGAGGTGCCACCACACGTCGTATGCGAGGAACTGGGGCCCCCGGTCGGCCTCCCACGCCCCGCGTACCTCGAAGGTGGTGTGGTCGAGGATCGCGACGCCACCCGGACCCTCCTCGCCGTCCGCGCCGCCGAGCGCGGACAGGTAGATGCCGTCCGGGCCACAGTGCACCGTGTGCGGCCGGGAGTAGCCGGCCCGCTTCGCCAGCTCCTCCGGGCCGATCACCTTGACCACCTGCGGCTGGCGCGGATCGGGCTGGGTGTCGATCACGTGGATACGCGAGGAGCGCAGGCCCGGCACGATCAGGTAGCGCCGCTCCACGTGCGGGTGCGGGGCGGTCGGGCAGAGCGCGCTGCTGCACGCGTTCCAGCCGAAGTGGTGCAGCTCGTCGCCGAGGTGCGGCAGGTCGGTCCAGCCGACGACCCGGCCGTAGTCGGGGGAGTCCGGGTCCGTGTCGAGCACCACGATGGCGTCCGGGCGGCTCGCCGTACGGTCGAAGGCCGCCACGTAGGCGAGCTTCTCGGCCGGCGCGGTGGCCGCCTCGCGGGGTGACGGGTAGAAGGTGGGGTCGGGCGTCCAGCGGGTCATCGCATCTCCGCTTCGTCAGGTGGTGGGCCTCAGGTGGTGGGAACGCCGAGCCGGTCGAGCAGGAGACGGCGCAGCGCGCCGAAGCCCGGGTCGTCCGGCGTGCGGGTGGGGGCCAGGTCGACGGGCAGGTCCGCGGCGATGCGTCCCTCGTCGAGGAGCAGGATCCGATCGGCGAGCAGCAGCGCCTCCTCCACGTCGTGGGTGACCAGCAGGGCGGCGAAGCCGTGTTCGGCGCGCAGCCGGCGCAGCAGCACCTGCATCCGCAGCCGGGTGAGCGCGTCGAGGGCGCCGAACGGCTCGTCGAGCAGCAGCAGGTCCGGTTCGCGGACCAGCGCCCGGGCGACGGCGACCCGCTGTGCCTGCCCGCCGGACAGCTCGGCCGGCCAGGCCCGGTGCCGCTCGGCCAACCCGACCTCGGTCAACGCCCGCTCGATGCGGCCGGCGGTGTCCGGGCCGGTCAGGCCGAGCCCGACGTTGGCCGCCACCCGCTTCCAGGGCAGGAGCCGGTGCTCCTGGAAGACCACGGCGGCGGTGCCGTGCACGGCGGTCTCACCTGTCGCCTCACCGTCCAGGCCGGCGAGGATGCGCAGGAGAGTGCTCTTGCCCGAACCGCTGCCGCCGAGCAGGGCCACGACCTCGCCCCGGGCGATGCGCAGGTCGACCCCGGCCAGCACGACCGTCGGCCCGAAGGACCGGCGGATCGCGTGGGCGGTCAGCACCGGGGTCGCGCCGATCAGGTGGCTCGCAGTCCGCGTCGCCATGTCAACATCCTCCTCTCCGCCACGCGTAGGGCAAGGTCGGATATCAGCCCGAGCAGCGCGTAGACGAGCAGGCCGAGGAGCACCACGTCGGTCTGGCTGAACTCGCGGGCCTCCATCATCAGGAAGCCGATGCCGGTCTGGGCGTTGACCTGTTCGCCGACCACGAGGCTGAGCCAGGCCGCGCCGATCGCGAGGCGCAGGCCGAGAAAGAGCGACGGCAGCGCCCCGGGCAGCACCACGTGACGCAGCCGGGCGGCCGGCCCGAGCCCGCAGGCCCGGGCGGCCTCCACCAGCCGCTCGTCGATGTCCCGAATGCCGGCGTACGTGTTGAAGTAGACGGGGAAGAACGCGCCGAGCGCCACCAGGCTGATCTTCAGCGACTCGCCGATGCCGACCCAGATGATCAGCAGGGGCACCAGGCCCAGGTGCGGCAACATGCGGGCCATCTGCACCGGCGGGTCGACGAGATCGTCGCCGAGGCGCAACAACCCGGCCACCGTGCCCAGGAGGAGCGCCAGCACGCCGCCGATGAGCAGCCCCGCGCCGGCCCGGGTGAGGGAGTCCACCAGGTGCACGGCGAGCGTGCCGTCGCGGGACAGTCGCCAGCCGGTCGCGAGGATGTCGCTGGGCGCGGGCAGCTTCTCCGGCGCCAGCACGCCGGTCCGGGCCGCCAGCTCCCAGCCCAGCACCAGCGCGACCGGGCTGAGCAGCCGCCGCCACCGCCGGGTCCGCCGGGGGCGCGCTTCGGGCGTCGCCTCGGCCGCCACCTCCGGCGGCGTCTCCAGCAGAGGGGTACGACTCACTGGAACACCGCGCTGAACCGGTCGTCCACCCGGCTCCTGATGTCGACCGGTCCCGGGATGAGGTCCAGCGCGATGAAGCTGTCGGTGATCGCCTGAAGTTCGTCGCCGATGGCCGGGCTGACCGGGGCGAGCGGCCTGGCGCTGCGGGCCAGGGCGCGGCTGGTCACGTCCTCCGGAATCTTCAACTCCGGTGCGAGGGTGCGGGCCCGCTCCTGCGGGTTGGCGATGCCCCAGTCGGTCACCTCGCGGTACTTCTGCAGGAACGCCCGGACGTCGTCCGTGCGCTTGGTGACCGCATCCGGGGCGGCCAGCACGTACTCGCGGTTGCTGGCGAGGCCGGTCGCGTCGGCGAGCACCCGTACGCCCGGCTGCTCGGCCAGGGCGAAGTACGGGTCCCAGATCACCCACGCGTCGACCTGCCCGCTGTCGAAGGCGGGCCGTCCCTCGGCCGGCTTGAGGTACTTCACGTTGATGTCGCGCAGCGTCATCCTGTTGGCCTCCAGCAGCCGGACCAGCAGCCAGTGCACGTTGGAGCCCTTGTTGAGGGCGACCGTCTTGCCCTTGAGGTCGGCGAAGCTGCGGTAGCCGCTGTCGGCCTTGACCAGCACGGCCTCACCCTGCGGGATCGGCGCGGAGGTGCCGATGATGGAGAACGGGATCTTGCCGGCGGCGGCGAAGACCGGCGGGGCCTCGCCCACCTGTCCGATGTCGATCGACCCGGCCTTGAGCGCCTCGGTGAGCGCCGGCCCGCTCTCGAACAGCGACCACTCGACGTCGGCGGCCGCGCCGCGCGCCTTGACCAGGCTGAGCCCGCCGAAGCGCTGGTAGCCGATCCGCAGCTTGCCCCCGTCGTCACCGGCGTCGGCGGACCCGCCGCAGGCGCTCACGCCGCCCGCAGCGAGCAGGACGAGGGCGGTGAACGCCGCTGTGAGCAGGGGACGAACAGGTGAGGGGGTACGCATGGCGGCTCCTTGACATGAGCGGATGAGCCGGGCCGCGTCGACCGGCGTGGGCGGTAGCCTACTAACCCGATAGGTTTTATGGGTAGGCTGTCGGCGGGTTCGTCCCACCCCTCAGGAGCGCCGCGCGCACACACGGAAAGAGTCCCGATGACCCTCACCTTCCACTGGTTCCTGCCCACCAACGGCGACAGCCGGGACGTCGTCGGCGGTGGACACGGCGTACCCACCGGCACGGCCGGGGGCGCCCGCCCGCCGAGCGTGGCCTACCTGGGTCAGATCGCCCGCACCGCCGAGCAACTCGGCTTCGTCGGCGCGCTCACCCCGACCGGCGCGTGGTGCGAGGACGCCTGGCTCAGCACCGCGATGCTCACCGAGGTCACCGAACGCCTCAAGTTCCTGGTGGCGTTCCGGCCCGGCCTGACCTCACCCACCCTGGCCGCGCAGATGGCCTCCACCTTCCAGCGGCTGTCCCGGGGCCGACTGCTGCTCAACGTGGTCACCGGCGGCGAGTCGACCGAGCAGCGGGCGTACGGCGACTTCCTGGACAAGGACGCCCGGTATGCGCGCACGGACGAGTTCCTGCACGTCGTGCGCGCGCTGTGGCGGGGGGAGACCGTCGACCACGCGGGCGACCACCTGCGTGTCGAGCAGGCGCGACTGCACCGGCTGCCCGACCCCACGCCGCCGGTCTACTTCGGTGGCTCGTCCGCGGCCGCCCTGCCCGTGGCCGTGCGGCACAGCGACGTCTACCTCACCTGGGGCGAGCCGCCGGCCCAGGTCGCCGACAAAATCGACCGGGTACGGGCCCTGGCCGCCCACGCCGGTCGGGAGCTGCGCTTCGGCATCCGGCTGCACGTCATCACCCGCGACACCGCCGACGAGGCGTGGGCACAGGCCCGCCGGCTGCTCAACGGCATCGCCGAGGCCGACATCAAGGCGGTGCAGGAAGGGCTGCGTCGCAGCGAGTCGGAGGGGCAGCGCCGGATGCTCGACCTGCACGGCGGCTCCCGCGACAGCCTTGAGGTCGCACCCAACCTGTGGGCCGGCGTCGGCCTGGTACGCGGTGGGGCCGGCACCGCCCTCGTGGGCAGCCACCGCGAGATCGCCGACCGGATCGCCGAGTACCACGCTCTCGGCATCGACGAGTTCATCCTCTCCGGCTACCCCCACCTGGAGGAGGCGTACTGGTTCGGCGAGGGGGTGCTACCGATCCTGCGCCAGCGCGGCCTGTGGCAACACCCCGACCAGCCCTCGGCGGCGGACCTCCGGGACATCCCCTTCGCCGGCACGACGACACCCCGCCCGACGCCGGAGCCCGCGATCGTTGGTCGTTGAGTAGGCGGCGCGCCAGCGCCCAGCGACGCCCCGCTGCCTACCTCCCGTTCCGTCCGTGCCGGTAGTCTCGCCGCGTGAATCCGAAGGTGATCGAGGGCCGGTTGACCGAGACGCAGGCCGGCTCGGGTGTGGAACGGCGCGCTTTCGGTGAGTTCGTCGGGCCCCACGGCGAACTCGCCTCGTACGCGTTCGGCTGGACGACCAACTCCGAGCAGCACGTCGCCCGGCTGACGGTGGGGATCGGGGCCGGAAACCCCGGCGGCGCCAGCTTCCACGCGATCATCTTCGACAGCGAGGACAGCTACGCCTGCTCGCTCGTCGACGAGCCGTTCGAGCGAGTCCCCGAGGGCGGCCCGGACCTCACCGCGACCGAGGCCCGCGCACACGAGGATCTGCCGTTCATCTGGTGGGTGGTGGACCTCGTCATGGAGCGTGACCGACGCGCGCGGTGGATGAAGCACTGGCTGCTGGGGACCAACAGCATCCAGACCAGCGGTGTCTTCGAGCAGAGAGAGCCGATCCTGTACGTCAGCCACGACGCCGACGACGGACGCTGGCAACTTATCGGCGCGAGCGACGCCGACCCCGCGACGGGCAAGCTCAGCCACCTTCACCACGCCGTGGAACACGACCTCACGCTGCTCGACGTCCTCGACCTCGGCCCCGGCGAGAGCGCCCACCGAACCGGGCCGGACGCGCCCTGGACCGCCGGGCCGTCCTGAGACGAGCGGGGGCTTGATTAGTGCCGAGGCATCCCGCCATGAGGACTGTTGACTATGAGCGGCACGCTGTCTGGTGCCAGAAAATAGTGGTCCTCGAAGTACTCGAGGTGAACGTGGCCGCCGTCGTCCATGCTGGCTACCTGGCGTAGCAGGTCGGCGAGGAGCGACCGGCTTTCCGCGCCACCGTGGATGCTGAGATAGTGGCGATCGTCGACACCAATGACGACGGGCCCCTGTGTCGCTTCGATGAGAACACCCCGTAGGTGCCGAGAGTGAGCCGACGGCGCAAGGCTCAACTCGCCTCCGCTTGCTACCAGTTCAGCGAGGTGACAAAGCTCAGCACGGGCACCCGCGATGTCGACACCTTCGGCCGCTGAGTAGTAGTCAAGGTTCACCCCGCAACCCTAGGCTCCCGCGTCTATCCAGCAACTTTCAGCTCTGATCGCCGAGGGTCTTGTCGTTCATCCGGCAGACCGCCAACCCGTGGCGCGATCGGCGATCCCGTCGGCTCACGGCTCAGCGCAAGTCGATCTCAACCTGGTGCTCGGTGAGCATGCCCAGCAGATACTCCAACGTCGTCGCCGGACGCAGCAAACGCCGGTCGTAGCCGGCGACGAGGTGTTCGCGGGCGATGGCAGAGTTGTGCCACACCAGCCGAAATGGTGTATGCGCGCCGAACCCTCCGGCGAGGCAGTCGTCGAGGGCGTCGAGATTCCAACCGAAGTATCCGCCCGGCCCGTTGATCGCCTCGCCGATCGCGCAGTAGAACCCTTCAACGTCGGTGACGAACCGGCCGTCGAGTTCGTACGTGCTGCCGGCCGGCCGGTCCGGCACGCCGGATTGGTGGGCGAGTGCTGCTCCTGCCCAGCGGTGGCGCAGCTCCCGGTCGTAGCCGGCCCACAGGTTCTTCTCGACGGGCCGTCCGGCCCACCAGTGCCTGAGGATGCCCAGGACGCCGGTCGGCATCGGTTCCTGCGGGTCGCTGTCGACGGTCACGTCGAGGAGTCCGGGACCGAGGCGCGATGGCTCGCCGGCCTGGACGGTTCCGGACACCACGGCGGCGATGACCGGGCTGATCGAACCGTCGGCGGCGACCAGGTAGACCTCGGCGCGGATCCGGCGGCGGCGCAGGCAGCCCTTGGTCGACTGCCCGACCGCGTCCAGCGCATCCAGCAACAGTGGTTCCGGTCGGCAGCCGAGCAGCCGGACCTGCGGCACCGGCGGTTCGGCTTGCTCGCGGAACACGCCGATGACGTCCCGACAGGTG
The DNA here is from genome assembly GCF_040675055.1 of Micromonospora sp. NPDC049662. NCBI lineage: Bacteria > Bacillati > Actinomycetota > Actinomycetes > Micromonosporales > Micromonosporaceae > Micromonospora > Micromonospora sp. NPDC049662. The sequence continues at coordinate 42,714 of NZ_JBFAOC010000010.1, read as the reverse complement.
CCGTAGGGTGCCTCGTCCGGGCTCAGGAGTACGAATTCGGTGACGTCGTCGCTAGGACGTTCGACAGCGTCCGTGCGGTCGTAGACGTGGACGAACCCGTCGAGGTCGATGTCCACGGTCTCCGGCATCGTCGCGTTTGGCCGTTGCGCGAGGACGACGACGTCGGCGAGGTCCTCGCCCCACCAGGACGGCGGCGTGCCTGGTAGTGGGGGAGGCGCCGTTACGGAGACGTTCCCCAGCCAGGCACTTTCGGTTCCGAGTGCCTCGGCGGGCAGCCGGTCGAGCAGGTCGGCGAGGGCGCCGGCCGGGGCGCAACCGACGAGCGTGAACCGCTCCCGTGGCCGTGGCGGCAGGTCGACGAACACTCCTTCGATCTCCGCGCACAGCGCCAGCGGGATGTCGATCTCGTAGGAGCACTCGAAGCCGACGTCGCCGAGGAGCAGCCAGCGCGGGCTGACCGGATGCTCCCACTTCCACCGCCGCAGCTCCGGCGGAACGCCAGCCTCAAGGCCCGCGCTCGTCGTCACGCCGCGACCCTACCAACTGGAAACGCCGCGGCGGAGAGCGCGTTCGCGGACGACGAAGCACGGCATCCGTAACCTCAATGCGTCCGCTCCTCGGCAGCAGCGGGCTCCGCGACGCGATGCGGCGCAGCGTCAGCCGCCCGTTGCGTCCCACACCACGACGCGCACGACGAACGCCTTGTCCGCGCGGCTGTCGTTGGTGATGGTGGCGAACCCGAGGCGTCCCTCCGAGGTGCGGAAGCACCAGTCGGCGCCGGGCGTGAACAAGGCCCGCGCCGAGCCGGTGGCGGATGCGACGCACCCCGCGTACGCCTGGCCGGGGTTGCCGCCGGAGTACTGGTACACGCTCGGGGCGTTGGCGACCTGGATGTTGTCCGAACGCAGATCGCCCCAATCGTGGTAGAGGTCGAGCCCGTCCGTGGCCCCGTCGGAGTGGTGCGGCACGACCGGCTGATCCGGTTGGTCGACGTCGACGGCGGCCTCTCGGGGCAGCACCAAGTTCCGGACGACGAGGGTGCGGGGCGCGTCGGGGTCCGTCGTACCCCCGGGGGTCGGGGTGGTCTGGCCGGTGGGCGGCGCGGCCGGGCTGGCGCTCGGCGTCGCCGTCGCCGTCGGCCCTCCGGCGGGCGGTGACGTCGACGAGGAGCCGGCGGTGGGTGGCGGCGTCGACGAATCGCGGAGCTGGCTCGCCAGGACACCGCCGAGCAGCAGGCAACCCAGTGCCAGCAACGCGATCGCGACGCGGGTCCGCCGCCGCCAGAGCCAGAACGCCCCGAGCACCAGGACCGCCGTCAGGGTGAGCGCGAACAACAGTACGTCCTGTTTGAGCCAGCTCTCCACCGCGGTCACCACGCCGAGGACGTTCGCCGCCACGCCGATCACGGCGAGGGTCCTGATCCGGCGGTCGTCGCTGTTGCCGCCGGCCGGTGCGGGGGGCGGGGACTCACCCAACGGTTACCTCCACTGTGGATAGCCGTGCCGGAGCGGACTGTACCGCCCCCGTCATGATCCCATCAGCGCGCTCGTCGGCGGACCGCCTTGCGGCGCGGATCGAGTCAACTGTCCGACGTCCCAGCGTGATCTCTCATCCCGGGCACACTGTTGCCGCCGCCGGTGACGATCCTCTACGGTCTGCTGAAGCGGTGGGCGGTGCGGTCCGCATCCGACCGACACCGCCGGGTGCCCGTCGTGCGGGCCGGGATGGTGGAGTCCCGGGCCACCCCGTCGACGGTCGTCACGGCGGTCGTGTGATCCCAGCTCGTACCCCGGGTGGTGCTGTCCGGGCGTGGCTCAGCGCGGAGCCGACGGCGAGCCGACCACGCCGAACCCCACCGGAGAATCCCGTGTTCCTCAGCCCGCACGAGCAGGACCGCCTGCTCGTCCACGTCGCGGCCGATGTCGCCCGCCGCCGCCGCGAGCGCGGCCTGCGACTCAACTATCCCGAAGCCGTCGCGATCATCACCGCCTTCCTGCTCGAAGGGGCCCGGGACGGGCGTTCGGTGGTGGACCTCATGTCGGCCGGCCGGACCGTGCTCGGCCGCGACGACGTCCAGGACGGCATCCCCGAGCTGCTGAGGGAGGTGCAGGTGGAGGCCACGTTCCCGGACGGCACCAAGCTCGTGACGGTGCACCACCCGATCCCGTGATCCCCGGGGAGATCCTGCCGGCGGACAGCCCGGTGGAGATCAACGTGGGTCGGCCGGTCACCACGCTGGTCGTGGTCAACACCGCCGACCGTCCGGTGCAGGTCGGTTCGCACTACCACTTCGCCGAGGCCAACCCGGCCCTGGCGTTCGACCGGGACGTCGCCTGGGGGCAGCGTCTCGCCGTCCCGGCGGGTACCTCGGTCCGGTTCGAACCGGGCGTGAGCCGCAGCGTCGACCTGGTGCCGCTCGGCGGCGCGCGCGTCGTGCCGGGCCTGCGCGGCGAGTGCGCCGGGCCCCTGGACACCGCGTCACCAGCCAGACCGACGACCGACGGGCCGGCGCGGTGAGCGCCGTGCGGCGGGACCGCTACATCGATTTGTACGGGCCCACCACCGGCGACCGCATCCGGCTGGCCGACACGAGCCTGCTGATCGAGGTCGAGACCGACCACTGCGTGGGCGGCGACGAGGCGGTCTTCGGCGGCGGCAAGGTGATCCGCGAGTCGATGGGTCAGTCACGGGCCACCCGTGCCGAGGGCGCCCTCGACACCGTCATCACCGGCGCGGTGGTGCTCGACCACTGGGGGATCGTCAAGGCCGATGTGGGCCTGCGGGACGGGCGGATCGTCGCCCTCGGCCGGGCCGGCAACCCGGACACCATGCCCGGCGTCCACCCCGACCTGGTCATCGGCCCGGCCACCGAGGTGATCGCCGGCAACGGCCGGATCCTCACCGCCGGCGCCGTCGACACCCACGTGCACTTCATCTGCCCGGAGATCGTCACCGAGGCGCTCGCCAGCGGCGTCACCACGCTCGTCGGCGGCGGCACCGGCCCCGCCGAGGGCACCCGGGCCACCACCGTCACCCCGAACGCCTGGCACCTGGCCCGCATGCACGAGGCGCTGGACACGCTGCCGGTCAACGTCCTGCTGCTCGGCAAGGGCAACACCGTCTCGCCAGAGGCGCTGTGGGAGCAGTTGCGCGCCGGCGCGGGCGGTTTCAAGCTGCACGAGGACTGGGGCACCACCCCGGCGGCGATCGACGCCTGTCTGCGGGTGGCGGACGCCTCCGGCGTGCAGGTGTCGATCCACACCGACACCCTCAACGAGGCCGGGTTCGTGGCCGACACGCTGCGGGCGATCGGCGGCCGGGCCATCCACTCGTACCACACCGAGGGCGCGGGCGGCGGGCACGCGCCGGACATCATCACGGTGGCCAGCGAGCCCAACGTGCTGCCGTCGTCGACCAACCCGACCCGGCCGTACACCGCCAACACCCTCGCCGAGCACCTGGACATGCTGATGGTCTGCCACCATCTCAACCCGTCCGTGCCCGAGGACCTGGCCTTCGCCGAAAGCCGCATCCGACCGTCCACGATGGCCGCCGAGGACCTGCTGCACGACCTCGGCGCGATCTCCATCATCGGCTCCGACGCGCAGGCGATGGGCCGGGTGGGCGAGGTGATCCTGCGGACCTGGCAGAGCGCGCACGTCATGAAGGAGCGGGTGGGCGCGCTGCCCGGCGACGGGGCCGCCGACAACCACCGGGCCCGGCGGTACGTGGCGAAGTACACCATCTGCGCGGCGATGGCGAACGGGCTGGACGGCGAGGTCGGCTCGGTCGAGCCGGGCAAGCTGGCCGACCTGGTGCTGTGGGACCCGGCGTTCTTCGGCGTACGACCACACCTGGTGATCAAGGGCGGCATGATCGCGTACGCCCAGATGGGTGACGCCAACGCGTCCATCCCCACGCCGCAGCCGATGCTGCCGCGACCGATGTTCGGGGCGTACGGCGTCGCGGCGGCGGCCACCAGCCTGGCGTTCGTCGCGCCGGCCGCCCTCGACGCCGGGCTGCGCCTGGACGTGCGGCGACGGGTGGTGCCGGTCGCCGACGTGCGCTCGCGGGGCAAGGCCGACCTGCCGGAGAACAACGCGATGCCCCGAATCGAGGTGGACCCGGACACCTTCACCGTGCGGATCGACGGAGAGGTGGTGGAACCGGACCCGGTGCCCCGCCTGCCGATGACCCAGCGGTACTTCCTGTTCTGATGCCGACGTCGAGCCTGCTCCTGCTGCTCGCCGACGGTCGCTTCCCGGCCGGCGCGCACGCGCACTCCGGTGGTCTGGAGGCCGCCGTCGCCGCCGGCCGGGTCACCGACCTGGCCTCGTTGGAGGCGTTCCTCGTCGGCCGGCTGGCCACCGCCGGTCTGGTCGGCGCGGCGTTCGCGGCGGCGGCGCACCGGGCGGCGGTCACGCCGACCAGCGTCGGCCCCGGCGCGCGCCCGGCCGGCCTCGGCCATCCCGCGCGGCGGGCGAACACGCCGACCGATCCCGGCGTCCGCCCGGCGGTGGCGGCTGATTCGGCCGTACGCGGGGGAGCGCCGGCCGACGCCAGCCCGTGCCGGAACGCGCTGGCGCGGCTCGACGCGGAGTTGGACGCCCGTACCGCGTCACCGGCGCTGCGGGGGGTGTCCCGCCGCCAGGGCCGGGCCCTGCTGCGTGCCGGACGGGCCATCTGGTCGGCTGGCCCGTTCGACGATCTGCCCGCGACACCGCAGGGAGCGCACCAGCCGTTGGTGCTCGGGCTGCTCTGCGCCGCCGCCGGCCTGAACCGCGCCGAGACCGCGACGGTCGCCGCCTACGGGACGGTGACCGGCGCGGCCAGTGCCGGCGTACGCCTGCTCGGTCTCGATCCGTACCAGGTGCAGGCCCTGCTGGTCGGTCTCACCGACCTCTGCGACGGCACCGCCGCCGACGCGGCGCGGGCCGCCGACGATCCACCCGAACGGCTGCCCGCGGCCGCCGCGCCCCTTGCCGACATCTACGCCGAAGCTCATGCCACCTGGGAGGTGCGTCTCTTTGCGTCCTGACACCGTTTCGCCGATCGCTGCGCCCACTGCCGACCCGCACGACGAGACCGTTCCGCACATCCACCCCGAGCCGGGGGTGGACCCGCATCCGCCGCTCGCGCGGGCCGGCCGGGCGCTGCGCGTCGGCATCGGCGGGCCGGTCGGGTCCGGCAAGACCGCCCTGGTGGCGGCGCTGTGCCGGGCGTTCGCCGACGAGCTGCGCCTCGGCGTGGTCACCAACGACATCTACACGACCGAGGACGCGGACTTCCTCAAGCGAGCCGGCGTGCTGGACCCGAGCAGGATCCGCGCGGTGGAGACCGGGTGCTGCCCGCACACCGCCATCCGCGACGACATCGGGGCCAACCTCGACGCCGTGGACGAGTTGGCGGAGGCGGTCGGCCCGTTGGACCTGGTGCTGGTCGAGAGCGGCGGGGACAACCTGACCGCCACGTTCAGCCGGGGCCTGGTGGACCGGCAGATCTTCGTGGTCGACGTGGCCGGCGGGGACAAGGTGCCCCGCAAGGGCGGCCCCGGGGTCACCTCCGCCGACCTGCTCGTGATCAACAAGACCGACCTGGCGCCCATGGTCGGCGCGGACCTGGCCGTCATGGACCGGGACGCGCGGGCCCGGCGCGGCGACCTGCCGACCGTGTTCCTGTCAATCGTGGGGGACCCGACGGCCGGTCGGGTCGCCGACTGGATCCGCCACGAGCTGGCCCACCACGCGGCCCTGCACCCGATCGCCGCGCAGGCCGGCCCGGTCTGATGCGCGCGTTCGCCCGGGTGGTGGCCCGCGCCGACGGCCGGGGCGGCACGACCCTGACGGAGCTGCGCGGCGAGACGCCGCTGCTGCTGCGGCAGACACCCGGGGACGGTCGCGTCGTGACCGTGTACGTGGTGGGCGGGGCGGCCGGCCCGCTCGCCGGCGACGACCTGCGGCTGGAGATCGACGTGGGGCCGGGCGCGGCGGTGCGGGTGCACAGCGTCGCCGCCTCGGTGGCCCTGCCCGGCCGGCCCGGCGCCGTGTCGCGGATGGCGGTACGCGCCGTGGTGCACGACGGCGGCGCACTGCACTGGCTGCCCGAGCAACTGGTCGCGGCGGCCGGCTGCGCGCACCTCGCCGAGTCCCGCATCGAGCTGGCCGCAGACGCGCGGCTGACCTGGCGGGACGAGGTGATCTGCGGCCGGTACGGCGAAACGCCGGGCGCCGCCGTCGTGCACACCCGGGTCGACTACGACGGCCGGCCGCTGCTGCGCCAGTCGCTGGCGGTGGGGCCGGGTGCGCCCGGCTGGGCCGGCCCGGCGGTGCTCGGCGGCGCGTCGGCCACCGGGTCGCTGCTGGTGGTGGACCCGTCGCGCCCCGCCGAGCCCGCGATGGTCGAGGGCACGCTCGCGCGGCTGCCCCTGGCCGGTGGTCCGGCGACGCTGTGGAGCGCCACCGCGCCCGACGCACACACCCTGCGCGCCCACCTCGACGCGGGGGTGGGCGCGAGCGTCCAGGGCTGATCCCGTTAGGAAGGGCCCCTTCTTATACACCAGGCGTTAGGAGGGGGCCCTTCCTTGAACCCTCTGGTCATGGCCTGAACCCCGACGTTGTTATGCGGCATCTCGGCCCCGCCGGATCGGAATGCTCCTAGTCTCCGAAGGTGCGATCGTCGGTCGCCGGAGGGCTCACAGGAGGCCGTGATGAGTGGAAATGCTCGACCCGAGGGCATCAGTCCGACAGCCGTGGAGGGCGCTCCCGGGCTGTGGCGCGTCGACCTTCAGCGGCACGATCTCAGCATCGAGGGCCGGGAGGTCGTGCAGAGCCGGGTGGAGTTCACGCCGGACTCGCCGCCGTTCAAGCACTTCCACCCCGGCGAGGAGATCATCTGTGTGCTCCAGGGGTCGCTGGAGTACACCCTCGACGGTCAGCCGCCGGTGGTGTGCAACGTCGGTGACGCCCTGACCGTGCCGTACGGGGTCCACCACCAGGCCCGCAACGTCGGCGACGGGGTGGCCGTCGAGTTGGCCACGTACGTCGTCGAGAAGGGCAAGCCGCTGCTCACCAAGGTGGAGTGAGCCCGACGTCAGCGGCGCGGCCCGGCCGCCTCGGCGTGGTCGCGGCGACCGGCCGGGTCGAGGCGGGCGATCAGCTCGGCGAGGTCGTCGAGCAGGGCGCTGTCGGCCGGTACGCCCACCTCGGCGAGGCTGGCCCGGACCCGCTCGTCGAGGCGGGCGTGCTCGCGGCGGCCGCGGGCAGTCAGGTAGGCCCGGATCCGTCGGCGGTCCAGCACGTCGATCCGCCGGAACACGAGGTTACGGTCGACGAGTTGGTCGACCAGCTTGGTGAGCGTGCCCGGCGGCAGCGAGGCTTCGGCGGACACCTCGCTCATCGGGTGGCCCTGACCGTCGGCGAGCAGGCAGAGCACCCGCCACGCCTCGGTGGTCAGCTCGTCGTCGGCCAGGACGGCGGCCAACCGGCGGGAGAGCAGCCGTTCGGCGCGGGTGAGCGAGCGCAGCAGGTCGGCTGGCGCCCCGGGCACGTCTGACATGGAACTCCCTGGGCCGGTGGGCCCTGTCATGGTAGCGAGTCGTCCCGGTCCGTGGTGAACTCTGGTCTTCCGACCTGGGCCGGGCAATCATGTGCTCATGTCCGCGCCGGCACCGCCGTGGCTCACCGTCGATCGGGCCGTGGTCAGCATCGCGCTGGTGTACCCGATGCGCGGGCCGGCGGGAATGTTCGGCCCGACCTGCGAACTCTGCGCCCAGCTCGCGGTCGAGGAGATCAACGCCTGCGGCGGGGTGCTGGGCCGGGAGGTACGGCTGGTGCCGGTCGACGGTGGCGCCCCGCCCGCCGAGGTGGCCGCCGAGGTCGAGGCGCTGGTGTCGGTGGGGGCCGTGCAGGGCGTGACCGGTTGGCACATCTCCTCGGTACGGCAGGCGCTCGCGCCCCGGGTCGCCCACCGCGTGCCGTACGTCTACACCGCGCTGTACGAGGGCGGTGAGCGTACCGAGGGGGTCTATCTGACCAGCGAGACGCCGGACGCCCAGTTGTGGCCCGCCATGCGGCTGCTCGCGGGCGAGCAGGGCGTGCGCCGTTGGTTCGTGGTCGGCAACGACTACGTGTGGCCGCGGCGTACCGCGCGGGCGGCCCAGCGGTACGCGTTGCGCGGCGGCGGTCGGGTGGTGGGGCAGGCGTTCCTGCCGTTGGAGACGCACGACTTCGACGAGGTGCTGCGCCAGATCGAGCGCAGCGAGGCCGACGCGGTGGTGATGCTGCTCGTCGGCGCGGACGCGGTGCGGTTCAACCGGGCGTTCGGGCGGGCCGGGATGGACCAGCGTTGCCTGCGCCTGAGCACGTTGATGGACGAGAACATGCTGCTGGCCAGTGGCGTGGGCGCGACGCGGCGGCTCTACAGCACGGCGGGCTTCTTCGCCGGTCTGGTGACGCAGGAGAACCTGGACTTCCATGGCGAGTTCGCCCGCCGGTTCGGGGTGGAGGCACCGCCGCTGGGCAGTCTGGGGGAGTCCTGCTACGAGGGTGTGATGCTGCTCGCCGCCCTGATCGCGCAGGCCCGCACCCTCGACGTACGGGCGATCGAGACGGCTGCCGACTCGGTGGCGTACCACGGGCCGCGCGGTCGGCTGCGGCTGCGTCGGCGGCACGTGCGCCAGCGGATCTACCTCGCCGAGGCCGACGGTCTCGACTTCACCGTGCTCGCCCAGCTCTGACCGACCGTCCGGACCCTTGACAGGTCCACCCGGCCCGACCCTAAGATACTTCCTGCGTGAAGGATCTGGCTCGGGGCCGGATACCGCGATTGTGTCCACCGTCGGCGGAAATCTGTCCGCCGACCATTGTGGTGGCCCTTTCCTCAGCCGAATTAATCAGTGCCGGCATCGTCTGTGAAGGCGATGTCGGCCATTGTGGCGTGCGCCCTCTCCAGGTGCCGGGGAAACAGTCAATTAAGGACTGGGAAACACTCACGCAATCATGCCGGTCGACGCTTTGCGTGCCCGTACCCGATGCGATGACCACCGGCGACGTCCACCCGTCGACCTCGGCATCGCCAAGTTCAGCTCCACCGGACCGCACCGACCGTCCTTTCGCTACTTGAGTGCACCGCAGGGAGATTAGATGTCACTTCTTTGGGGCCGCCGCATCCTGGCGGGTGCCATGACCCTCGTCGCCGCGGCCGCCATGACCGCGTGCGGCAGCAAGACCAATGACGAGGGCGGCACGGCCGGCGTCACCGCCGACGTCTCCGGCGACACCGTCAAGGTGGGCCTGCTCAACTCGCTCTCCGGCACCATGGCGATCAGCGAGGTCACCGTCCGCGACTCGATCATGCTCGCCGTCGAGGAGATCAACGCGGCCGGTGGGGTCCTCGGCAAGAAGATCCAGCCGGTCGGCGAGGACGGCGCGTCGGACTGGCCCACCTTCGCCGAGAAGGCCGAGAAGCTCATCTCCGAGGACCGGGTCGCTGCCGTCTTCGGCTGCTGGACGTCGGCCAGCCGCAAGGCGGTCAAGCCGGTGTTCGAGAAGAACAAGGCGCTGCTGTTCTATCCGGTGCAGTACGAGGGCCTGGAACAGTCGCCCTACATCTTCTACACGGGCGCGACGACCAACCAGCAGATCGTCCCCGGGCTCGACTACCTCAAGTCCCAGGGAACGAAGTCGGTCTACCTGGTCGGCAGCGACTACGTGTTCCCGCGAACGGCCAACAAAATCATCAAGGCGTACGCGGCGGCGAACGGGATGACCGTGGTCGGCGAGGATTACGCGCCGCTCGGGTCCACCGAATTCGGCACGATCGTCAACAAGGTCAAGTCGTCCGGCGCGAAGGCGGTCTTCAACACCCTCAACGGTGACAGCAACGTGGCCTTCTTCAAGGAGTACAAGTCGGCCGGGCTGACCGCCGCCGCCATGCCGGTGGTGTCGGTGTCCATCGCCGAGGAGGAGGTCAAGGGCATCGGCACCCAGTACCTGGAGGGTCAGCTGACCGCCTGGAACTACTACCAGACCACGCCCGGCGCGGCGAACAGCAAGTTCGTGGCCGCGTACAAGGCGAAGTACGGCGCGGACAAGCCGACGAGCGACCCGATGGAAGCCGCCTACGTCAGCGTCTACCTGTGGAAGGCGATGGTCGAGAAGGCCGGCGCGTTCGACGTCGAGAAGGTCCGCGGCGCGTCCGACGGGATCACCTTCGACGCGCCGGAGGGCCTGGTCACCGTCGACGGCAAGACCCAGCACATCGCCAAGACCGCCCGCATCGGCAAGATCGGCGCGGACGGCCTGATCACCGAGGTGTGGAACTCCGGCAAGCCGGTCGCGCCGGACCCGTACCTCAAGACCTACCCGTGGGCGAGCGGCCTGAGCTGACGACGCCGGCCCGGGCGGGTGGCGCGACGACGCGCCCCCGCCCGGGCCCCCCGACCAGCAGTACGGAGTACCCACCGTGACAGTCCTCTTCGGTCAACTCTTCACCGGCATCAGCATCGGCGCGGTGCTGCTGCTCATCGCGCTCGGGCTGGCGCTGACCTTCGGCCAGATGAACGTGATCAACATGGCCCACGGCGAGTTCATCATGGCCGGCGCCTACACCACGTACGTGTTGCAACAGAGCATCAGCGGGGCCGGTGTCTCCCTGCTGGTGGCGTTGCCGGTGGCGTTCGTGGTCGCCGGCACGATGGGTGTGCTGCTGGAGATCCTGCTGATCCGTCGGCTCTACGCCCGCCCGCTGGACACCCTGCTGGTCACCTGGGGCGTGTCCCTGATGCTGCAGCAACTCGCGCGGGACGTCTTCGGCAGCCCGAACGTGCAGACCCGCGCGCCGGACCTGCTCACCGGCAACGTGGCGTTGCCCGGCGGGCTGACCGTCGCCAACAACCGGCTGTTCATCCTGGCCCTGGCGCTGGCCGCCGTCGCCGCGCTCACCCTGGCGCTGCGGCTCACCCCGTTGGGGCGTCGGATCCGCGCGGTGGTGCAGAACCGCGACCTCGCCGCGGTGTCCGGTATCCCCACCGCCCGGGTCGACCGGACGACGTTCTTCGTCGGCTCCGGCCTGGCCGGGCTCGCCGGGGTGGCGCTCACCCTCCTCGGCCCGATCGGCCCGACCATGGGCACCAACCTGATCATCGACGCCTTCCTGGTCGTCGTGGTCGGCGGGATCGGCCAGCTCAAGGGCAGCGTGATCGTCGCCTTCGCCCTCGGCGTGCTCCAGGCCACCGGGGAGTACCTCACCACCCTCAGCGTCGCCAAGGTGATCGTCTTCGTGGCGATCGTCGCGTTCCTCCAGTGGCGGCCACAGGGCCTGTTCACCCTGCGGACCAGGAGCCTCGCATGACCGCCGTGACACCCGCGCCGCCGAGCACCGTCGGCACACCGGCCCCGGCCGACGCCGTGCCACCGAGACGGCCCGGTGGCCGCTCGCGGCTGCGCACGCTGGCCGGGTTCGCGTTCGGCGCGGCGCTGCTGTTCGCCGTCGCGCCGCTGGCGCTGTCGGACTTCCGGCTGGCCCTGCTCGCCAAGTACCTCTGCGTCGCCATGGTGGCCGTCGGCATCGGCATCGCCTGGGGTCGGGGCGGCATGCTCACCCTCGGCCAGGGCGTCTTCTTCGGCCTCGGCGGCTACGCGATGGCCATGCACCTCAAGCTCGCCGACGCGGGTCCCGGTGGGATGCCCGACTTCATGCAGCTGTACGGGCAGCTCGACGAACTGCCCGTGTGGTGGCGGCCGTTCGCCAGCCCGTGGTTCGCGTTGCCCGCCACGGTGCTGCTGCCGATGGCCGTCGCCTTCGGGCTCGGCTCGCTGGTGTTCCGTCGCCGCGTGCGGGGCGCGTACTTCGCCATCCTCAGCCAGGCCCTCGCCGCCGCCATGGTGATCCTGCTGATCGGTCAGCAGGGGACCACGGGCGGCACCAACGGGCTCACCGACATCCAGGGCTTCTTCGGTTACGACCTCGACGACCCGGTCAACCAGCGGATGGTCTACTTCATCATCGCCGGCATTCTGTTGGCGCTGCTCGCCCTGGCCCGCCAGCTCATGCACAGCCGCTACGGCGAACTGCTGGTGGCGGTGCGCGACGGCGAGGAGCGGGTCCGCTTCCTCGGCTACGACCCGGCGTCGGTCAAACTCGTCGCCTACGTGGTGGCGGCCGGCATGGCAGGCCTCGCCGGCGCGCTGTTCGTGCCGGCGGTGGGCATCATCTCGCCCGCCCTGATCGGCATCGTCCCGTCGATCGAGTTCGTCATCGGGGTCGCGGTGGGCGGTCGCGCCACGCTGCTCGGGCCGGTGCTCGGCGCGGTCGCGGTGGCCTGGGCGCGTACCGCCCTCTCCGAACGGTTCCCGGGCACCTGGACGTACCTCCAGGGTCTGCTCTTCGTGGTGGTGGTGGCGTTCCTTCCCGGCGGCCTGGCGTCGCTGTGGGCGCTGGCCCGTCGCCGCGACGCGGACCCCGCGTCGAGCCGGCGCGGGTGGTTCCCGCTGGCCCGGCGACGCGCCGACCGGGCGGAGGTGGAAGTGGCATGAGCGACGACCGACTGGACGGGTTGTCCGTCCGTGACGTGCGGGTCAGCTTCGACGGTTTCACCGCGGTCGACGGCGTCTCGCTGGAGGTGCCCGCCGGGGACATCCGGTTCCTGATCGGGCCGAACGGCGCGGGCAAGACCACCCTCGTGGACGCGATCACCGGCCTGGTGCGGGCCACCGGATCGGTGTGCTTCGGGGATCAGGAGCTGCTGGGTCGGCCCGTGCACCGGATCAGCCGCCTCGGTGTCGGACGGACGTTCCAGACGTCGACGATCTTCGAGGAGCTGTCGGTCGTGCAGAACCTCGACATCGCGGCCGGCGCGCGCCGGAGCTGGGCCACCCTGGCCCGGCGACGGCGGGGCATCCCCGACGAGGTGGCCGCCGCGCTGGACACCATCGGGCTGACCGGCCGGGCCGACCAGCTCGCCGGCACGCTCGCGCACGGCCAGAAGCAGTGGTTGGAGATCGGCATGCTGCTGGTGCAGGACGCCCGGCTGCTGCTGCTCGACGAGCCGGTCGCCGGGATGAGCCACGAGGAGCGCGACGCCACCGGCGCCCTGTTGGAGACGGTGAGCCGCGACCGCACGGTCGTGGTGATCGAGCACGACATGGACTTCCTGCGGCGCTTCGCGCGTAGCGTGACCGTGCTGCACGCGGGCAAGGTGCTCAGTGAGGGCACGGTGGCGCAGGTCCAGGCGGACCCGCGCGTGCAGGAGGTCTACCTTGGCCACTCGGTCGACGCCGGGTCGGTCCCCAGTCCTTCGGAGGCATGATGCTGACCCTGCGTGGGGTGCACGCCGGTTACGGACGTTCCCGGGTGCTGCACGGGGTGGACCTCGCCGTCCCGCCGGACGGGGTGGCCGCGGTGCTCGGGCACAACGGCGCCGGCAAGAGCACCCTGCTGCGGGTCGCGGCGGGCCTGCTGCGCCCGACCGCCGGGGTGGTCGAGCTGGACGGCGAGGACGTCACCCGGCTCGCGCCGCACGAGCGGGTGGCGCGCGGGATGGCGTACGTGCCGCAGGGCCAGCAGTGCTTCCCGCACCTCACGGCGGCGGAGAACCTGCGCCTGGTCGCCGACGGCCGGCGCGACGGCGCGGTGGCCACGGCGGAGGTGCTGGACCTCTTCCCGGCGCTGCGCCCGTTGCTGCGGCGGCGGGCGGGGCTGCTCTCCGGCGGACAGCGTCAGCAGCTCGCCATCGCCCGCGCGTTGATCACCCGGCCGCGGCTGCTCATGCTCGACGAGCCGACCGAGGGCATCCAGCCGTCGGTGGTCGCCGAGATCCAGGAGCGGATCGTCGAGCTGACCCGGCAGACCGGCTTCAGTGTGCTGCTCGTCGAGCAGCACCTCGGCTTCGCGCTGCGGGTGGCGAACCGCTACCACGTCCTCGAATCCGGCCGGGTCACCTCGCACGGCGATGGGGGAGTCACGGCGGAGCGGGAGGTACGCGCGGCCCTGGCGGTCTGAGCCGGCTCGGGCCGGAGCGTGCCCCGGCGGCACCCTCCGGTTCGTAGAATCCCTGCCATGGCGCAGATCGTCGAGTTACTGGCCTCGCCCGTGCACCGCTTCCTGGGCCGGCCCAGCGACGGTCCGGCACCCGCGCCCCCCGGCGAGCTGGTCGACGCCGTCCAGATCCGGGCCGGCCTCGGCATCGTCGGCGACCGCTACTTCGGCAAAGCGGCACACCGCGACGCCAGCGTCACGGTGATCGCCCAGGAGTCGCTGCCGGCCGGCATCGGGCTGGCGCAGGTCCGCCGCAACATCCTCACCGCCGGCCTCGCCGTGGACGAGCTGATCGGCCGGGTGCTGGTGCTCGACTCCGGCGACGGCCCGGTCGGCCTGCGGGTGAACCGGGCCGCGCGCCCCTGCGCCTGGATGGACGTCACGGTCGGCCCGGGGGCCTGGAAGGCGCTGCGCACCACGGGCGGCGTCCGCTGCACCCCCCTGCACGACGGCGTGCTGCGGATCGGCCCGGTCACCGCCACCGTGAGCTGACCGGCGCTCAGACCTGGCTGATGTGCGCGGCGAGCACCCGCCACCCGTGCGGGTCGTCGTGCACCCAGGTGCGGGTGTAGCGCAGGCGCGCGCTGAACGGCGCGCCGTCGAACATCCCGGCGACCCGGGCCAGGCAGAACGTCACCCCGGTCGACCCGACGACGAGCAGGTCCAACTCCTCCTCGGTCAGCTCCTCGACGACCGAGGTCCGGTCCCGGTACGCGGCGAGATCTTCCGCCTTGGTGTGCTTTCGGCCGTCGGGGCCGATCGCGATCAGTTGGTCGACCAGCAACTGGTCGAGGGCGGCGGCGTCACCGGCCCGCTGCGCGGCCTGCAGGGTGCGTTCAGCGTCGAGTAGCTCCGCCTCGCGTGCGCTGTCCGGCATGGCGCCGTCCTCCCGGTCTCCCACTCCCGGCGTCACCGTCCGGACTGACCGCATTGTGGCAGGCCGACCCGTCGGGACGTGGGGCATCGGCGCGGCGGCGCGCCCGCCCGTGTCGGGGAATCGCCGACAGCAGCCTGATTCATCCCGAATACTGGCTTTATGCCACGGAAGGTGATGCCGCATGAGTGCCTCTGACACGTCCGGTCAGCAGGCGGGGCTGCCCACCATCGTGCTCGTGCACGGGGCCTTCGCCGACTCGTCGAGCTGGAACGGGGTGATCGCCAACCTCAAGCGCCGGGGCTATCCGGCCATCGCCGTCGCCAACCCGCTGCGCGATGTGCAGGGGGACGCGGCGTACGCCCGCTCCGTCGTGGACAACGTCGACGGTCCGGTCGTGATGGTCGCGCACTCGTACGGCGGACTGGTGATCACCGAGGCCGCGGACGGCGCGGCCAACGTGAAAGCCCTGGTGTACGTCGCCAGCATCAGCCCGGACGTCGGCGAGAGCGTGGTCGACCTGGTCATGAAGTACCCCGGCAGTCAGCTCGTCACGTCCATCGAGATGGTGCCCTACCCCCTGCCCGACGGTGGGACGGCCATGGACCAGTACATCAAGCAGGACGTGTTCCCGGAGGTGTTCGCCGCCGACGTCGACCCCGAGCTCGCCGAGCTGATGGCGGTCACCCAGCGGCCGGCCTCCGCGATGGCCCAGACCGGGTCCGTGAAAAAGGCGGCCTGGAAGACCATCCCGTCGTGGACCCTGATCAGCACGCAGGACCAGGGCATCCCGCCGGACCTGCAACGCTTCCTGGCCCAGCGGGCCGGGTCCACCGTGGTCGAGGTCGACGGGTCGCACGCCGTGGCGGTCTCGCAACCAGGCCCGGTCGCCGACTTCATCGACACCGCCGCCCGCGCCACCATGGGCTAGCTCGGACGGCGGTGCGTACTAGGCTTCGTGCCATGGCGGACCAGGACCGTCCGGGCGCGCACGCCACCGGAGCGACGCGACCGGTCGAGACGGTCGTCCGGGAGATCCTCGCGGTGGTCCCGGCCGGGTGCACCTGGCTGGTGCCGGTGCCCGACGCCCACCGAGCCGTCGCCGACTGGCGGATCGCGGCCACCAGTGGGCAGAGCCAGGACATCTACGGTCGGGGCGTCGACCGCGTCGGCGCCTGCCTCAGCGAGTTGTACCCCACCATGGTCGGCGGGCCGCTCTGGCAGCTCTACGAACGGGTGTTCAGCACCGGGCCGTCGGGCCGCCTGGCCGACTTCCGGTACGTCCAGAGTCGTACCGGGGTCGTCGCCGACTCGCTGTTCGACGTCGAGGTGCACCGGGTCCTCGGCGGCCTGCTGGTGTCCTGGCAGCGGCTCGACGAGGACCGTCGTCGCCTGGACCGCACCGAGCTGCTGGGCAGCCTCGGCTGGGCCGAGTACGACCTGGCCAGCGGGATCAGTCAATGGTCACCCGGCATGTACCGCGTCTTCGACCGGGATCCCGCGCTCGGGCCGCTGTCGCGCGCCGAGCAGGCAGCCGCCCTGTTACCCGACGACTACCTGCTGCGCGAGGCGGCGTGGCAGACGTTGGACGGCGGGGAGTCCTCCGACGTGACGGTCCGGTTCCAGACGACCGGCGGGGTGCGGCACCTGCGGATCCTCTCCGACGTGTCCCGGGACGCGGACGGCGTACCGCTGAAGATCCACGCCGTGGTGCAGGACGTGACCGCCCGGGTGAACTCGCGTACCGCCATCGAACGGCTCAACGACCAGTTGCGGACGCGGGAGCTGACCGCGCTGGCCGAGCACCGGCTCGCCGGGCAGTTGCAGAACCTCATCCAGCCGGTGCCCCGCGAGACGTTCGCCCTGCCCGGCATCGAGGCGGTGGTCAACTACCTGCCGGCCGAGAGCACCGCGCAGGTCGGCGGTGACTGGTACCACGCGCAGGCCCAGCCGGACGGCACGGTCGTGCTCGCCGTCGGCGACGTCGCCGGTCACGGCCTGGACGCGGCGAGCGGAATGGCGCACCTGCGCTTCGCCCTGGTTTCCTGGCTGTCGATCGGCATCGGGGACCCGTCGGTGCTGCTCGGGCACCTCAACCGGCTCTGCGGTCAGCTCTCGATCACCGCCACCGCGGTGGTCGCCGTGTACGACCCGGCCACCCGGGCGCTCTGCTGGGGCCGGGCCGGGCACCTGGCGCCGCTGCTGTCCCGAGCCGGTCGGACCGACCCGCTCGAAAGCCCGCCGGGTCTGCTGCTGGGCGCCATGGTCGACTCGACGTACCCGGTGCTCACCGCGCGACTGCGCCCCGACGACCTCGTGCTGTTCTACACCGACGGCCTGGTCGAGCGCCGGGAGCCCGGGCAGGACCGGTTGCGGCAGGTGAGCGCCACCCTGTCCGCGCTCAGCGCGACGCCGGGGGAGCAGACCCTCGCCCGGCTGCGGAATCTGCTGCACCACCCCAGCCCGGACGACGACACGTGCACCCTGGCCGTCCGCGTGCTGCCCTGATCCGCGCCCGGCTCACCGCGACAGCCGGATCCGGACCACGGTGCCCGCACCGGCGGTGAACACCCGTACCTCGTCGCAGATCCGCTCGACGATGGCCAGCCCGCGACCGCGTACCGCGTTGGCGGCGGGCATCTCCCGGCCGAGCGTCCGCGCCGGGCCCTGGTCGACGACGTCGCAGAACACCTGGTCGCCCTCGGCCCAGAGCCGGACCCGGCCACCACCGGTGGTGTGCTGCAACGTGTTGGTCGCCAGCTCGCTGACCGCGAGCGCCAGCAACTCCACCCGCTCGGCCGACAGGCCCCGCGCCGTGGCGCCCTGGCAGACGAACGTGCGCAGCGCCCGCAGGTCGGCCGCCACCTCGTACGCCATCGTGTCGGTGCGCGGGGCCGACGGCGGCTCCTCGGCCACCGCGTGCGCGTTGGGTCGGTCGGCCGCCATCAGCCCGCCAGCCGCGGGTCGTCGGCGGGCGGACGCAGCAGGTTGCCCACGCCGGTGATGTCGAGGACCGCCGCGACCGGACCGGAGGCGTTGACCGCGTACAGGTGCCGGCCGTCGGCGCGCGCCGCCTGGTGGGCGGTCACCAGGCCGTGCAGGCCGGTGGAGTCGAGGAACCGCAGCCCGCCGACGTCGACCACCACCACCGCGGCGGCTCGTACCGCCGCGGACAGCACGGTCGTCAGCTCGGGCTGGGCCGCCAGGTCGCACTCACCGGTCAGCGTGACCACGATTCGACCGGGTGCCGTGGACGTGCGGGCCTCGAAGTGCGCCATCGGACAGCAGCACCCTTTCTCGTCGCGTCGGCCGTTGTCGGGACATCATGTCATCCGATGGCCGGTCGGCCGTGTCCTCCGTTCGGCGGTTGATCAAGAAGGTGCGGCCACTGTGCGACGGCGGACGGGTCAGGACCCCGAGTCGTCCGCGACGGACCCGCTCAGCTCGCGTCACCGCGCGTCCCGCTACGGACGGATGTCCAGGGCGCCGATCAGGTCGTCGCGCAGGGTGAACCGGTACCGCAGCTCGACCGGGCTGCCCGGGAAGTCGCCCGACAGCCGTGTGAGAACCAGGTAGGAGTCGCCCGCCTGGGGCGTGACCCGCACCGGTTCGGCGGTGTACGAGTACTGCGCCATCGAGCGCTCCCGCCAGGAGCGGATGGACGGACGGCCGTCGTACAGCCGGTCCTCGTCGGCCACGCTCGCCGTGTCCGCGAAGCAGGCGACGAAGGCGTCCACGTCCCCGTCGCCGACGGCCCGGAAGTACCTGTCGATCACGTCGGGCAGGTCGACCGCCATCTGCTCCTCCTGCGGCCCGGGCCGCCCGTCGGGGCGGCCGCCGTGGTCCCGGTCCGACCTCACGGTACGAGACACGGCGGGTGGGGCGCGGCGCAACCGGCAGAACCGCCGGGCCAGCGCCTCCCGGGGTTTGTCGCCGTCCGGCCCGGGTAGCCACGCGTTCCGGCGACGGAAGGGGCGGGTCCATGGCCGAACTGGCGTTCGTCGACAAGGTGGCGGCACGGGCGGGTATTCCGCCGGCCGAGGCACGCCCGCTGACCGAGGCCGTGCTGCGCACGCTCACCGAGCGTCTCAGCGGGGGCGAGGCCACCGCGCTCGCCCCGCACGTGGCCGACGAGCTGAGTCCGCTGCTGGTCAAGGCCGCCGAACCGCCCGAGACATTCGGGTACGACGAGTTCCTGCGCCGCGTCGCCGATCGCGCCGGCACGGACCGGGCCGGGGCCGAGCGGGGCGTACGGGCGGTCTTCGAGACGATGCACCGGGTGGTCGGGCACCGGGAGTTCTCCGATGCCCTGTCCCAGCTCCCGGCGGAACTGCGGGCACTGGCGCAGCCGCTGCCGCACGGCCCCTGACCGACGCGCGCCTGATGCGTCGGTGACCGTTCGGTCCCTGGCGTGTCGCCACGACACCGGATCTACTGTGCGTAACCGATCGAACGCGCAGTGGCGGTTGTCCCCGCGCCCGTCCGCCGGGTCGTCGCCGCTCCGATCCGAGGAGCGTCCCCTTGGCGTCCATGGTGTCCCCGCGTCCCCTGCTGACCGCAGTGACGACAGTCGTCGCGCTGATCACCCTCGCTCCCGCTCCCGCCGTGGCGTCCCCGCACAGCTATCGGGTCGTCGACCTCGGCACCCTGAGCGGGGGTGACGGCGCTGCGACGGCGATGAACGATCGCGGCGACATCGTCGGCTGGAGCACCGTCGCCGGCGGCGCCCGGCACGCCGTGCTGTGGCGACACGGCGTCATCACCGACCTGGGCGTGCTGCCCGGTGACACCGATTCCAGCGCCGTGGACGTCAACGAGTTCGGTGACGTGGCGATCACCTCGTTCGGCTCGGACTACCTGACCCGCGCGGTGCTCTGGCGCGACGGCCACCTCCGTGACCTGGGCACCCTGGGCGGGGAGAACAGCGTGGCGATCGGCGTCAACGACCGGCGGCAGGTGCTCGGCACCAGCGAACCGGCCGGCGACATGCCGCACCGTTTCCTGTGGCGCGACGGCGTCTTCACCGACCTGGGTCGGGAGTACTTCTACGAGTTCACCGCCGACTTCAACAACGCGGGCGACGTGGTGGGCGGGTTCAACGTGCCGCCGCAGGACTACCCGTGCACCTGCGTCGGTGGCCGGCTGCGCGACGGCGTCTTCACCCAGATCGGCAGCGAGGCGCTCGGGGTCAACAACCGGGGTCAGGTGGTGGGGGCGGCGAACGGGCGGGCGTTCCGCTGGCAGAACGGGACACTCACCGACCTCGGCACGCTCGGCGGCGACTGGAGCCGCGCCACCGCGATAAACGACCGCGGTGAGGTGGTGGGCCAGAGCGCCACCACCACCGCCGCGTGGCACCCGTTCCTCTGGCGCAACGGGTTGATGACCGACCTGACCACCCGGGGCGTGGGGGAGACCGACTGGATCGAGGACATCAACATCCGGGGCCAGCTCGTCGGCGCCCGGGGGAACCGGCCGGTGCTGTTCCGCTGAGCGGAGATCTTCGCGCTGTGGACGTGTGGGCGTGGCCTGACTACCCGGGCGTCAGCGGCGGCCGCGACGAGCCGGCCGGCGGTTGGCTCCGCCGCGTTGCCGCGGGGCGCCGCCGCCGTGTGGACGTGCGGCGCCGCCGCGCGGGCGGGCCGCTCCGCCGGTCGGCCGTGCCGCCGGGCGACGGCGGGCCGCCACGACGATGAGCGTGCCCACCACGGCGACGATGACGACGGGGATCACCCAGGACGGGAGCCCGCGCTCCTTCGAGGACGACGGCGGCGCGGCGGCGGGCGTCACGGCCGGGTCGAGGGTCGCGGCCGGCACGGCGGACGCCGACGCGGTGCCCTCGGCCTGGGCCAACAGGGCGGGATCGGGGCCGTTCGTCGGCGCCGCCCAACCGGCCGGGGCCGCCGTGCTCGGCCCCTGGTAGTCGAAGGTGACGGTGCCCTTCACGGCCTCACCGTCGGACGCGACCGTGAGGTAACTGGCGGTGTAGCGGCCCTTCGCCGGCCAGTGCGCGACGGTCACCATCGCGGGAAAGCCGGTGTGGTACAGCCGGGGCTCGAAGGTGCCGTTGACCATGAAGTACTCCTGGACCGGCTTGTCCAACCGCTTCGGCTCGCCGTACGACCAGCCGCTGTCCACCCGTGACCCGTTCGGGCCGGTGAGGGTGAAGTGCGCGTTGGCGGCCGGCTTCTCCGTGAAGTACAGCTCCACCCTCTCGAGGGGCTGGCGCACCACGGTGCCGGTCAGCGGAGTGGAGGTCGCCAACTGGCCGTGCGCGGACGCCGGGGCGGCGGGCAGCGCCAGCGACGCGACCACGAGCACGGCCAGCACCGCCACGGCGCGACGTACGACATTACCGACAGTGACCAGCCTCGATCGCATTCGTTCATCATGGTCATTTCCCCGCCGCCGAACAAGACGTAGAGTTCACCCTCCGACGATCACCTCGACACCCCGTCCCCCTCGCGTCGTTCGGAGTTCACCCGTGTCCGTCCCCGGTTCGCGCCCCACCGCCCGCCTCACCGCCCGCCCCGCCGCCCTGCTGGTCACCGGTCTGCTCACCGCCGTGCTCGCCGCGGGCTGTGGCCAGAACGGCGACCCGTCCGTGGCCGCCCCCTCGACGGCCCCGACAACCGCCGTCGCGCCGACCCCCTCCGTCGCGCCGACCATGGCGGGCAGCCCCACTCCCACCCCCGCGGCCAGTACCCCCGCCGCCGTCGACCGGGAGATCACCGTGACCATCGCCAAGCGACGGATCACCCCGCCGACGGGCCGGGTGACCGTGAACAAGGGCCAGTCGGTCCGGATCACGGTCACCTCGGACGTCGCCGACGAGCTGCACGTGCACGGCTACGACCTGGGCGCCCGCCTCCCGGCCGGCACACCGGGCTCGGTGGAGTTCCGGGCCGACAAGACCGGGTTGTTCGAGGTCGAGACGCACGAGACCGAGCTGGTGCTGTTCCAGCTCGTCGTCCGCTGATCTCCGATGTCCGCCGCACCCACGCTGCTGGCGCACGGCGTCGGCGGCCGTCAGGACCTCCCGATCACGCTGCCCGAGCTCGTCGTTGCCGCCGCTCTGACCCTGGTCGTCACGTTCGTCGCGCTGGGCGTGCTCTGGCGGGAGCCACGCCTGGACCGTGATGCCTCAGGTGGTCGGCCGGTGCCGGACCGGCTGGCCCGCCTCGTCGACGCCCCCACGTTCCGGTGGGCGCTGCGCGTACTGGGCCTGCTCGGCGCCGGCTGGTTCGGTGTCGGCCTGCTCGCCGGGCCGGACACCCCGGAGAACCCGACGGCCGGAGTGCTCTACGTGCTCCTCTGGGTCGGTCTGGTGCCCGTCTCGCTGCTGTTCGGTCCGGTGTGGCGGGCGGTTAACCCGCTGCGTACCGTGCATCTGCTCGGCGCGCTGGCGGCCCGGCGCGACCCGGCGCGCGGCGTCCGTGAACTGCCGGCCGGTCTGGGCCTCTGGCCCGCCGCGCTCACCCTCTTCGGGTTCGTCTGGCTCGAACTGGTCGCGCCGGACCGGGCCACGCTGCCGGTCATCACCGCGTGGCTGGCCGGGTACGCCGTGGTGATGCTGGCCGGCGCCGTGGTGTTCGGCGCGGCGTGGTTCGACCGGGCCGACCCGTTCGAGGTCTACAGCGCGCTCGTCGGCCAGCTCGCTCCGATCGGCCGGGCCGCCGACGGTGTGCTGGTGTGGCGCAACCCGCTCGACGGGATCGCCGGGCTGCGGCCCCGCCCCGGGCTGGTCGCCGTGGTGATCGTGCTGCTCGGCTCGACGATGTTCGACAGCCTCTCCAACGCGCCGGTCTGGCTGCGCTTCGCCCAGGAGAACGGGCTGCCTCCGGTGGTCACCGGCAGCGCGGGACTGGTCCTGGTGATCGGGGCGGTCGCCGTGGCGTACCTCGCCGCCACGGGCGTCGCGGCCCGCGTCGGCCGCACCGAGCCGGCGGACGCCGGCGCGGTCGGGGCGCGGCGCGTACCGGGCGAGATCGCGCACTCGATCGTCCCCATCGCGGTGGGTTACGTGGTGGCGCACTACTACTCGCTGTTGATCCTGGAGGGTCAGCGCACCCTCGCCCTGCTCTCCGACCCCCGCCACACCGGCGCGGACGTCTTCGGCACCGCCGGCTGGGAACCGCACACTGCGTTGGTGACCCCGTCCGGGGTGGCCAATCTTCAGATCACCGTCATCGTCGTCGGGCACCTGCTCGGCACGCTGCTCGCCCACGACCGCGCCCTGTACCTGTTCCCCCGGGCGCGGGCGGTCGCCGGTCAGCTTCCGCTGCTCGCGCTGATGGTCGCCTACACCGTCGCCGGCCTGCTGCTGCTCTACGCCGGTTAGGCCGAGGGTCAAAGCCCCTGGCCGGCCTGCCGAGGGTCCGGACGGCGACCGGCCGCTTCGGCCGCTGGTGGCGCGTCGCTCGCGGGCCCGTGGTCCGGCCGGATCGGAGCCACCCGCTCCAATGAGCGTGATGCCGGTGAGTCATCTTGATGACTCACAGGCATCACGCTCAATGTGGTGTCCGCCGTCGGCCGTCGGCCGCGCCGTCGGCGCCGTCCGCCGTCGACCCGCAGGGGCGCGGCCCACCGCCGGCCCACCGCCTGGACTCCGCCTCGGCTCGACGGAGGACCTTGACCACCCGGCCTGGGCGCGTCCGCGCCCGCAGACGAGGATGGGCGCGTGGACTCCGCTCTGACGCGCTACCTCGACGATCTCGTGGCCACCGCCCGGGAGGTCCTCGGCGACGATCTCGTCGGCGCGTACGCGGCCGGTTCGGTGGGGCTCGGCGCGTACGAGCCCGGCCGCAGCGACGTGGACGTGGCGCTGGTCTGCGCCGGCCCGCTCACCGACACCGTCAAGCGGACGCTGGTGGCGCGGCTTCGTCACGAGTCCCTGCCCTGTCCGGCGCGCGGGCTGGAACTGGTCGTTTACCGGCGGGCGGTGGCGGCGGCCGGCAGCCCCGAACCCGGCTTCGAGGTCGAGCTGAACACTGGACGCGCCATGCCGTTCCGCCGCACCCTCGACCCGGCCGATCGGCCGAGCGCCGACGGCCGCTTCTGGTACGGGCTGGACCGCAGCATCCTGCGCCAGAGCGGACTGGCGTTGCTCGGTCCGCCGGCGGCCGAGGTCTTCGCCGACCTCGCCCCGGCCGACCTGCGTCGCCTGTTGATCGAGGCGCTGACCTGGTGGCTGGCCCTGCCAACGCCGCCGGACGACCGGCCCGCGCCCGGCACCGAGGACGCCGTGCTCGGCGCCTGCCGCTCGCTGGTGCGGCACCGCGACGGCGTGTGGCTGTCCAAGGTGGACGCCGGTCGGCGGCTCGTCGACACCGGCTATCCCGCGGAGGTCATCCGTCGGGCGATCGCCGCCCGGCACGGCGGTCCACCGCCCACCGGCGCCGAGGCCCGCGCCTTCCAGCAACGGGTACGCGCCGAGATCGCCGGCTGACCTGTGCTCAGCGCACCGGTCGGCTCTGCAATGACGCGAAGAGCAGGTTGAGGCCCTCGGCCATGGTCGGATGCGTGATGATCGCGTCCCGCAGCGCGGCCCATGGCATCCGCGCGAGCATGGCCAACTGCACCGAGGTGATCACCTCACCCGACTCCGGGCCGAGCAGCGCCGCGCCCAGGATCAGGTCGGTGCGGGTGTCGATCACCGCCTTCCACATGCCCCGGGTCTCGCGCAGAGTGCGGGCGCGGGGGATCGCGGCGACCGGCAGGTGGGCCACCTCGACGTCGTATCCGGCAAGGCGCGCGTCGCTCTCGCTGAGACCGACCCGCGCCAGCTCCGGGGTGGTGAAGACGGTGTACGGAACGAGCCGCCCGGACGTACTGCGCCGCTCGCCGGCCAGGTTCGCCCGGATGATCCGGTAGTCGTCGAGCGACACGTGCGTGAACTGCGGGCTGCCCGCGACGTCCCCGGCCGCCCACGTCCGCTCGGCGCTGGTGCGCAGATACTCGTCGACCAGCACGAAGCCACGCTCATCGAGCCGGACACCGGCCGCGTCCAGCCCCAGCCCGTCGGTGACCGGCGCCCGGCCGGCCGCCACCAGCACCTCGTCACCGGTCACCACGCTGCCGTCGTCGAGGGTGACCCGGAGCGTCCCGTCGGGGTCGCGGTCGACCCGGGCGACGGCCACGCCGACGCGGACGTCGATGTCGTCCGCGAGGAAGACCCGCATCAGCGCGTCGGCGACATCGGGGTCCTCGCGGCTGAGTAGTTGCGGGCCGCCCTCGATCACCGTCACCGCGCTGCCGAACGAGGCGAACATCTGCGCGAACTCGACCCCGACGGTCCCGCCGCCGAGCACCACCAGCCGTGCCGGCAGCCGATCCAGCCGGAGAAGGTCGTTGCTGGTCAGCACTCCGGCCTCGGCCATCCCGGGCACGGACGGCAGATGCGGGCGGGTGCCCGTGTTGATGACCACGTCGGCGCCCCGCAGCAGTCGTTCACCCCCGTCGGCCAGCTGCACCCGAACGGTCCGATCGGCGACGAACCGGGCCGCACCGATCACCAGGTGCAGACCCGAGTCGAGGAACTGCTGCCGGTTGGCGGCGACCATCCCCTCGACGACGTCCTGCTTGTGCGCCCGCAGCAGGTCGATGTTGACCCGCCCACCCTCGACGGCGAGGCCGAGCGCGGCGGCGTGCCGTAGCTGGTGGGCCGCCCGCGCGCTCGTCACCAGCGCCTTGGTGGGGATGCACGCGACGTTGATGCAGCTCCCGCCGATCATGCCGCGCTCCACCATCGCCACCCGGCGTCCGGAGCGGGCCACGTCCATGCTCAGCGTCTTGCCGGCCTTGCCGCCGCCCACGACGAGCAGGTCGAAGTCCTCCGGTTGGTCGGTCACGGGCGCTCCTTCGCGGCCACGGGGTGCTCGTCGTCGCCACCCGGGCCGGCGGTCGTCGGTGCGTGTCGGCCAGCCCAGCCTGCCAGCTCCGACGGGACGTCCGGGGCGGTTCCCGGCGAATGCAGGTGGCGTACCAGGGCGGCGAGGGGTGGCCGTTGGTCGTCAGGCCTCGGCCGTGACCAGGTAGAGGGTGAAGCTCGCCAGCAGCGGACCGGCGGCAAGACGGCGAAGCCACGGCCGGACCTCCCGGTCGACCATCTCGCCAGCCGCCACCGCACGGGCGGAGTTGCGCCGCAGCCCCAGGATCTGATCGGCCGTGCCGAAGTCCTCGAAGACGACGGCGATCGCCTCGACCGATCGCACCCGCAGGCCAACTCGCGCCGACAACCGGACCAGCTCCCGACCGACGGTCGGATTCCGCACCCGCCCCGCCACGAACCGGGCGAAGCGGCGGCTCGTGGCCACGTCCTCGTCGGCGACGGCCAGGGTGTCCCAGTCCGGCTCGGTCACCACGAGCACACCCGCCGGGCGCAGCACCCGGCGGACCTCGGCCAACGCCGCCGCGGGATCCTCCACGTGCATCAGGACGCGATCGATCCGGGCCCTGTCCATGCTGATGTCGTCCAACGGAAGCGCGTGGGCGTCGCCCACGCGCAGGTCGATCCGCGGCCGGTCGGCCAGCCGCCGACCCGCCTCCGCGAGCATCCTCGGGTCACGGTCGACGCCGACCACCAGGCCGTCGGCCCGGACCGCATCGGCCAACCGCCCCAGGTCGGTGCCTGGCCCGCAGCCGACGTCCACCACGCAGTGCCCCGGCCGCAGGTCGAGAGCGTCGACGGCACGCCTCTTGTAGTCGCGACCGATCGGGGTGGCCGCGGCCGTGTCCAGGTACGCGATCCGGTCCGCACTCGTGAGCTGGCTCATCCGCCCATCCCACCATCGACTCGTGGGCGTGCGGCGCAGCCGGTGTGTGGGTTCGGTGAAGATCGTCGAACCCTGGTCGTACCGGGCCCGGAGAACGTACGCGCCCCGGGCCCGGACGACCGGTCAGTGCCGGGCGGTGCCGTTGTCGCTGACCGGCTGCCCGAAGGCCAGGAACGGTACGGGCGTCGGAGCGTCGGGCCGGGTGAAGATGGGCTCGTGGGTGGGCGTGCGGTCGGCCGGCCCCACCGGGTATCGCAGCGGCGTGCCTGCCGGACGCTCGCCATCGGCGCGGTCGTCGTCGGCCCGGTCGTCGTCGGCGTGCGCGGCATCGGCGTGGACCGCCTCGTCGCCGGTCTCGTCGGTACCGGCCCGGTCCGCCTCGACGCGCGCCTGCTCGGCCTCGGCCTCGTCGTCACCGGCGCCCTCGACGTCGGCCCGCCCGGTCTCGGCGCCGTCGCCCGCGCCCCGGTCGACCGGGATCGGGTCGGCGGCGGCGCGACTCGACCGTGGACCGACCATCGGATACTCGGCCGTCTCCGTACCACCGGCAGCGGCGGCCATCACGGCGGCGGCGGCCAGGTCGGCCACCCGCTTCGCCTCCCGCTGCACCCGGGCACGGACCTCCTTGGCGTGCCGCTCGGCGGAGTCGCCGGCCCGCCGGGCCTCGTCGAGCCGGGTCGCCTCGGCGGTCAGGTCGCGACGCACCTCGCTCAGCCGTTGCTGCATCCGGGACAGCTCGTTCTCCAGGGTCTCACCCTCCTGGCGGACCTCGGCGAGCTGCTGCTGGGCGGTCTCCAACTCGGCGTGCAGTTGGGCCGACTCCTCCCGGCGCTCCTCGATCTCCTGCTGGAGCGCGGTCAACTGCTCCTGGTGGCTGGCGGCCTGCTCATCGGCCCGGTTCCGCAGCTCGGTCACGTGCTGCTGCGCCTCGGCGAGCAGCGCGGCGATCTGCTGCTCGGTGGAGCTGCGCTGCTCGGCCAGCTCCTCCTGCGAGGCCGCCTGCAACTCGGCGATCTCCTGCTCGGCGGCGCTGCGCCACTCGGCGACCTCGCGCTCCACGCCGGCCTGCCACTGCGCCATCTCCTGCTGGTTCTTGGCGCGGGCCGCCTGGACCTCCTGCTGGATCTGCGTACGCGCCGACTTCATCAGCGCGTCGGCAGCCACCCGGGTCTGGTTGAGCTGCTGCGCGCTCTGCTCGGTGATGCGCTTCGCCTCGTGCTGGGCGCGTTCGTGCGCGGCCTCACCGTCGGCGCGTAACTGCTCGGCGCGTTCCCGGATCGCCGTCAACTCGGCCTCGGCCACGGCGCGGCGCTCCTCGTACGCCTGCTCCTGCTCGCTGCGCCGCGCGGCCACCTCCTCGGACAGATCCTGTCGTGCCTGCGCGGCCCGCTCACGGGTGTCGGCGAGGATTCGCTCCGCCTCGGTGCGCAGCTCGTTGGCGCGGTCGGCGGCCGACTCGGTGATGAGGGCGGCCTGCTTCTCGGCGAGGGTCAGTATCTCGCCCACCATCGGGCCCAGATCCTGGAACGAGGCGCGGTCCACCTGAACCGGCTGCTCGTGCATCTCGGCCAGCTCGGCCCGCAGCCGCTGCACCTCGGCGGTCAGCTCACGCACCCGTACCGCCGACCGCCCGTGCTCGCCGCTGAGCATGGCGATCTGCCCGTCGAGCTGCTCCAGGTGCCGGTCCACCTGGCGTTTGTCGTAGCCGCGCAGGGCGAGCTCGAAGCTCGGCCGCGAGGCCGCATCGTCGCGTGTTGCGAGCGGCTCAGCGCCGATGGACATGCACCATCCTCCGTACGGTCGGGCGCAAGGTCAACCGCCCTGCGGGCCGTGAGTGTGGCGCAACGCTACCGCCGAGCCCACCCCCGTGCGAAGGCACGCACCCCTCATTCGCCGATCATGGAGTCGTGGTGCCCGGAAGGCCCTGATTGGCGGCTCTTGTCATCCACCACGACTCCATGATCGACGGTGACGGGTTGGGGGGGTGGGTTAGCGGCGGCGGGCCAGCAGGACTGCGTCGTGGTGGACCAGGTCGTGCGGGCCGGGGCGGGAGCGGGTTGCGGTGGTTTGGACTTGCCAGTGGGTTGGGTCCAGTTCGGCGGCGACGTCCTCGGCGGTGTACATCATGTCCGGCATGTGCATCCGGTGGCTCGACGTCCACAGGTCCATCGGGTGGTGGCCCACGATCAGCAGCGCGCCGCCCGGGGCCACCGCGGCGGCCAGGTGGGCGAACAACTCCCGCCGCTGCGTCGGGGGCAGGTGCATGTACTGCGCGGTCACCAGGTCGTAGGCCTCCTCGGCGGGCGGCTTGTCGCGCAGGTCGGCGTGGAGGAACTCGATCCGGTGACCGACTCCGGCGGCCTCGGCGTGCTCGGCGGCCCGACCCAGGGCGGTGGTCGAGATGTCCACGGCCGTCACCTGCCAACCCCGCTCGGCCAGCCACACCGCGTCGGCGCCCTCACCGCTGCCCACGTCCAGTGCCCGCCCGGGGCTGAGATCGGCGGTCTCGGCGACCAGTTGCGGGTTCGGGCGGCCACTCCACACCGCCGGCTTCGACAGGTACCGCTCCTCCCAGGCCGGCTCCTCGAAGGTCGTGGCGACCAACTGCCGGTACGCGGTCACCGCGTCCCGGGTCTCCTCGGCGATGAGGTCGGCGTTGATCGCCGCCCCGGCCATGAGCCCGGCGGCGGCGGACGTGATGACCTGACCACGCAGGTCGGCCACGTTGCCGGCGACCCAGACGCCCGGCACGGTCGTCGCGCCGGTGGCGTCGGCGGGGATCTGGGTGCCCACCACGTGCCCGCCCATCGTCACCTCCTCCGGAGCGAGACCCAGCCCCACGAGCAGGTCGGCGCGGGGCGACGTGCGGGTGGCGACCACGACGACGTCGAGCGCCACGACGCGGCCGTCGGCGAGCCGGACACCGCTGAGCGCGTCCCCGGTCACCTCGAGCGCGGCGATCGGACCGGGTACCACCGGGATGCTCCGGGCGGCGAGCCGTTCGGCCGTCTCCTCGTCCGGGGTTGGCGCGTCGTGCAGCAGGAGCAGCACGTCGGAGGACCACTGCCGCCACATCTCGGCCTGGTGCACGGCCATCGGCCCGGTCGCCAGGATGCCGATCCGCCGGTCCCGGACCTCCCAGCCGTGGCAGTACGGGCAGTGCAGCACGTCGCGACCCCACCGCTCGGCCACCCCGGGCACGTCGGGCAGCTCGTCGGTGAGCCCGGTGGCCACCAGGAGCCGGCGGGCCCGCACCGCGTCGCCGTCGTCGAGGGCGATCCGGAAACTGTCGTCCTCCCTTGTCACGGTACGGACCCGGCCGTCGCGGAACTGCCCGCCGTACCCGGCCACCTCGTCGCGTCCGGCGGCGATCAGCTCGGCCGGCGGCGTCCCCTCCCGGCCCAGGTAGTTGTGCACGCGGTCGGCGGGCGCGTTGCGCGGCTCCCCCGAGTCGATCACCAGCACCGACCGCCGCGCGCGGCTCAGCACCAGAGCGCCGCTGAGCCCGGCCGCGCCACCGCCCACCACCACCACGTCGTACGTCTCGTCCACCGGAATGTCTCCCTCTTCGTCGGTTGAGCCCACCATCCGTCGCCGCCACCAGGATGGCAAGTATCGTTGCCGTTATGGCAAACGACGACAACGCCGCGCTGGCCGCCGTCGGCCCCCGGTTGCGGGCCCTGCGTCACCAGCGCGGCACCACGCTGACCCAGCTCGCCGACCTGACCGGCATCTCGGTGAGCACCCTGTCCCGGCTCGAGTCCGGCAGCCGCCGGCCCACCCTGGAGCTGCTGCTTCCGCTGGCCCGCGCCTACCAGGTGGCCCTGGACGAGCTGGTGGATGCCCCGGCCACCGGCGACCCCCGCGTACGCCCCAAGCCGATCGTGATCCACGGCGTGACGCACCTGCCGCTGACCCGCCGTCCGGGCGGCCTGCAGGCGTTCAAGCAGATCTTCCCGCCGGATCCGACCGCCGGGGGACGAACCCCGCAGGTCCACGAGGGGTACGAGTGGCTGTACGTGCTCTCGGGTCGACTGCGCCTGGTGCTCGGTGACCGCGACCTGATCCTGACGCACGGGGAGGTCGCCGAGTTCGACACCCGCATCCCGCACCTGATCATGAACCCCGGGCCGGGCACCGCCGAGGCGCTCAGCCTCTTCGGGCCGCAGGGGGAGCGGCTGCACGTCCGCGCCCGCCCCGCCGCGTCCGACGAACGATGATCATCACGACATCGGCGATGTCGCGGTTTCCCTGCCAGCTGAACACCCCGACATCGGCGACCTCGGGTCGATCATGCGTAGGTCCGAACAGCTCAGCGGGGTGCGGCCAACGGCGGCGTCGACGACCCGAAGGCGGTCAGGAACCGGTCGCGGAAGGAGTCCATCGGCCACACCGGCGCCTGTGGACCCGGCCGCAGGCCGTCCTGCCAGCCCCACCCGGTGATCTGTTCGAGGACCTTCGGGTCCCGGGCGACGATCGTGATCGGCACGTCCCGGCTCGCGCCCTCGCCGGTCACCACCGGAGCGGGCTGGTGGTCGCCCAGGAAGACCAGCACCAGATCGTCGTCGCCGTAGGTCTGCACGTAGGAGATCAGCGACTGGAGCGAGTAGGCGATCGCCTGCCGGTAGCCGGCCCGTACCCGGCCGGTGTCCCGGTCGTCCTTACCGCCGTCCTTCGCCCCGGCGTCGCCGTGGTAGACCGAGCCGTCGCCGACCGCGTCCCAGCCGATCATGCGGGGCACCGCCGTCCACGGCGAGTGGCTGGAGATCAGCGGGATCTCCGCCATGATCGGACGGTCCGCGTCGGCGCGCACGTGCCGCTGGAAGAAGGACAGCGTGTACTGGTCGGGCATCGGCGCGTAGGCGAACTTCGGGCCCCGGTAGCCGAGCGCCTCGGTGTCGTAGTAGCGGTCGTACGAGAAGAAGTCCTTCTCCGGCCAGGGTTGGGTCGCCGCCGGCAGCACCCCGACGGTCTGCCAGCCGGCCCGGCGGAACGCGCCGTTGAGGGTGAGCCGGTCGCTGGCCAGCAGACTGCGGTGCCGCTGCTCGTTGTCCGTCCACAGACCCGACAGCAGGGTGTCGTGCGCCAACCAACTACCGCCGCCGAACGTGGGGGAGGTGAGAAAGCCGCTGCGTGAGCCGTACCCGGCAGCGCGCAGGCTCGCGGTCCCGGCGTCCAGCACCTCGTTGACCTGCGGCGCCAACTCCGGGTCCTCGACGGCGTCGCGCCCATAGCTCTCCACGAAGGCCAGGACGACGTCCTTGCCGCGCAACCCGGTCAGCAACTGCTCGCCCGGGGCGTCCTGGAACGGGTCGGCGTCGATCTGGGCGGTGAACCGGCTCCCGTCGTGCAGCCGCGCGTCCACCTGCTCGGCGTGCGCGCCCACCAGCGCGGTGGTCCCGGCGTCGGCCACCGGCACACCCGGGACGATCCGCGCCCCGGCGACGGCGCAGACCACCCAGACGACCGTCAGCGCGGCCACCGCCCGCGTCGCCGTCCGCTCGTGGTCCACCAGCAGCGACGCCAGCCGCCGCAGTGCCACGGTCACCACGACCAGCAGCGCTCCGATCAGCAGCACGACGCCGACCAGCGCGCCGAGCGCGCCGACCCGCCCCGCCGAGTCCCGGACGAAGCCGAACGCGTCGTCCAGCAACAGCCAGTCCAGCACCAGGTCGAACGGGCGGTCGAGGGCCGTGCGGAACCCCAGGTCGGCGAGTTTCACGATGGCCAGCAGGCCGAGCAGCGGCCCGAGCACGGCCACCACCATCCGTCGTGGTCGCGCCGGCAGCGCCAGCAGCAGCGCGGCCACCAGCAGACCCTCCAACGGGATCCGCACGAGCGCGCCGGGGGTCAGCTCACCGAGGCGGTCCGGTCCGACCAGGACCACGTACACCAGCAGGACCGCCAGCACCGTGCCCGCCCCCCGCAGCGCCCGCCGCGCCGGGCCGCGCGACGCGGGCGACACCACGGGAGTACGACCAGCGGCGTCGCCGGTCGACGCGGAGCGCCCGCGCAACCGGTCGGCGAGCCGGCGTCGCCGAGGTGCGAGGGTCATCGGGGCCTCCAGTCGGAGTGGACCGTACCGCCGGAGCGCGCCGCCAGCGCGGGCCGGGGCACCGGGAGCGTCGGCGTGGGCACCGGCAGCAGCGGGCGAGCCGGCCGGGGCGCCGGGCGGCGACGCCACAGCCAGGCCACGTCCCGGCCGAACGACTCGACCAGCAGCGCCAACGCCGCCACCAGGACCAGCGTGGTCCACTGCTCCGGCAGCGCCCGCGCGGCGGCCACCGTCAACAGCACTCCCTGGGCGGCGGCCACCACCTTGCGCCAGAAGCGTGGCGGCAACGTGCCCCGCAGCCAGGGCAGGACCGCGCTCGCCGCGACGAAGGCGTACCGCATCGCGCCGATGGCCAGCACCCAACTTCCGGCCGCCGGGGCGACGTAGACGCTGAGGACCAGGATGAGGAACGCGTCGACCTCCATGTCGAAGCGCGCCCCCAGGGCGCTGGCGGTGCCGGTGCGCCGGGCGACCTGGCCGTCCACGGCGTCCAGCAGCAGGGCCACCGCGCTCAACGCGACCAGCAGCCCCACCGGCGTCGGGCGGTCGAACGAGTCCACGACCAGCGCGGTGACCGCGCCGACCAGGACGCCCCGGGCCAACGTCACCCGGTCGGCGGGGCCGAGGCGGGACGCGCCGGACAGGTGCAGGCCCCGGCTCAACGCGAGACAGGTGACCGCCGCGTAGCCGACGCCGGCCAGCCAACCCGCCTTGTCCAGACCCACGGTGGCGGCCAGCGTCGCCAGCACGACCAGTTGTGCGGTGAGCCCGATCACCGGGCCGCTTCGAACTGTGGGCACCGTACCTCCGTGTTTATGATCGACGACCCCGACAGGGAACACGGAAATCAGGGCCGTTCGGTTCGACCGGGACAAAAGGTGAGGTGTACGAGGGTGAACCGCGAGGCGTACGCCTGCTGGGTGCGCGAGCCCGGCGCGGCGGAGATCCGGCCGGTGCCACTGCCCGCCCCGGGCCCCGACGACGTGCTGGTCCGCGCGCGCTACTCCGGGGTCAGCCGGGGCACCGAGACGCTGGTGTTCGCCGGTCGGGTGCCCGCCGACCAGTACGCGGCGATGCGCGCCCCGTTCCAGGAGGGCGACTTCCCCGGCCCGGTCAAGTACGGCTACCTCAGCGTCGGCGTGGTCGAACAGGGCCCGCCGGAACTGCTCGGGCGTACGGTGTTCTGCCTGCACCCGCACCAGAGCGCGTACGTCGTGCCGGCGACCGCCGTGGTGCCGGTGCCCGACGACGTGCCGCCCGCCCGCGCCGTGCTCGCCGGCACGGTGGAGACCGCCGTGAACGCCCTGTGGGACGCCGCGCCCCTGCTCGGCGACCGGGTCAGCGTGATCGGCGCGGGCATGGTGGGCTGCTGCGTCGCGGCGCTGGTGGCGCGGTTCCCCGGTGTGGACGTCGAGCTGGTCGACACCGACGCCCGCCGGGCCGGGGTGGCCGGGGCGCTCGGCGTCCGGTTCGCCCGACCCGCCGACGCGACCGGCGACCGGGACCTGGTGGTGCACGCCAGCGCCACGTCCGCCGGCCTGCAACAGGCGCTGGACCTGCTCGCGCCCGAGGGCACGGTGGTCGAGCTGAGCTGGTACGGCGACCGCCAGGTGCAGGTGTCCCTCGGTGGGGCGTTCCACTCCGGACGGCTCACCGTGCGCAGCAGCCAGGTCGGCATGGTCGCGCCCGCGCGGCGCGGTCGTCGCAGTTACACCGACCGGTTGGCGCTGGCCCTGGACCTGCTCGACGACCCGGCGTTCGACGCGCTGATCACCGGCGCGTCCCGGTTCACGGAGCTACCCGACGTACTCGCCCGACTGAGTTCGGGTGACCTGCCCGCGCTCTGCCACCTCATCACCTACGACGACGGGGAGTGACCATGTTCAGCGTGACCGTTCGGGATCACATGATGATCGCCCACAGTTTCCGGGGCGAGGTGTTCGGCCCGGCCCAGCGCCTGCACGGGGCGACGTTCGTGGTGGACGCGACGTTCCGCCGGCCCGACCTGGACGCCGACGGCATCGTCGTGGACATCGGCCTCGCCACCGAGCAGCTCCGGGCCGTGGTGGGGGAGCTGTCCTACCGCAACCTCGACGACGAGCCCGCGTTCGCCGGCACGAACACCACCACGGAGGTGCTCGCCCGTACCGTCGCCGACCGACTGGCCGAGCGGGTACACGCCGGCGACCTGGGGGCCGGTGCCCGGGAGCTGGCCGGTATCACCGTCACCCTGCACGAGTCACACGTCGCCTGGGCCAGCTACGAGCGGTCGCTGTGACCGACGCGGGCCGGCCGCCGCCGGCCCCCGCCCCCGCCGCCGCGCGACGACGTGCGGTGCACGTCGTCCTGCCGGGGGACATCGACGACCCGGGCACGCCCAGCGGTGGCAACACGTACGACCGGCGGGTCTGCGCCGGGCTCGCCGAGCGTGGGTGGACGGTGCACGAGCACCCGGTACCCGGCGCGTGGCCGCACCCCGACCCGGCCGACCGGGCAGCGCTGGCCCGGCTGCTCGCCACCACGGCGGACGACGCCGTGGTGCTCGTCGACGGCCTGATCGCCTCGACGGTGCCGGAGCTGCTCGCCCCGCACGCGACCCGGCTGCGCCTCGTCCCGCTGGTGCACATGCCGCTCGACGACGAGGCCGAGGGTCGTGCGCTGGCCACCGCCAGCGCCGTCGTCACCACCAGCGGGTGGACCCGCCGCCGGCTGCTGGCCCGCCATGCGTTGCCCGCCGAGCGCGTCCACGTCGCGCCGCCCGGGGTGACGCCCGCTCCGGTGACGAATCCCGGCAGCGCAACCGGTGACCGGTTGCTCTGCGTCGCCGCGGTCACCCGTCACAAGGGTCACGACCTGCTGGTCGACGCCCTGTGCGTGCTGGCCGAGACGCCGTGGACGCTGGTCTGCGCCGGCACCCTGACCCGGGAACCCGAGCTGGTGTGCCAGCTGCGCGACCGGCTCGCCGGCGCCGGCCTGGCGGAACGGGTCCGACTGGCCGGCCCGCTGACCGGCCCGGCGCTCGACGCCGCGTACGCCGCCGCCGACCTGCTGGTCCTGCCCTCGCGGGGCGAGACGTACGGGATGGTCGTCACCGAGGCCCTCGCGCGTGGCGTACCGGTGCTGGGCACCGACGTGGGGGGCCTGCCCGAGGCGCTGGGTCGCGCCCCCGACGGCGTCGTGCCCGGTCTGCTGGTCCCGCCGGACGATCCGGCCGCCCTGGCCGGCGCGCTGAGCCGGTGGCTGGGCGACGACGAACTGCGGTCCCGGCTGCGGCGCGCCGCGCTCGCCCGCCGCGACACCCTGTCCGACTGGCCGGTGACGACCGCGCGCCTGGCCACCGTGCTGGAGGAGGTGACGGGGTGACCGTCGAGGAGACCCTGCCGTTCGCCGACTGGCTGCGTCTGCGGGAGCCGGCCGACGCGGCGGCCCGCGCCGACGACCTGCTGGACGCCGTCCGACCCCGACTGGCCGGCCACGACCCGGTCGTGATCCACGACCTGGGCAGCGGCACCGGTTCGATGAGCCGCTGGCTCGCCGCCCGGCTCAGCGGACCGCAGCGGTGGGTGCTGCACGACCGGGACGCCGACCTGCTGGCCCGCGCCGCCGACAGCATGGCCGGGGTGACCGCCGCCGACGGAGCGCCGGTCACCGTCCACACCCGCTGCGGCGACCTGACCCGGCTCACCGCCGCCGACCTGTCCGACGGCGCGCTGGTCACCGCGTCCGCGCTGCTGGACATGTTGACCGCCGAGGAGGTCGAGCGGGTGGTCACGGCCTGTGTGGACGCCGGCCGCCCCGCCCTGTTCGCGGTCTCGGTGACCGGACGGGTCCGGCTCACTCCCGAGGACCCGCTCGACGCCGCGGTCGAGGAGGCGTTCAACGCGCACCAGCGGCGTACCGTCGACGGCCGTCGGTTGCTCGGCCCGGACGCCGCCGCCGTCACCGCCGCCGCATTCGCCCGGCGGGGCGTGCCCGTGGTCGAGCGGCCCAGCCCGTGGCGACTCGGCCCCCAGCAGGCCGACCTGGCCGCCGAGTGGTTCCGGGGCTGGCTGGGCGCGGCCTGCGAGCAGCGGCCCGACCTGGCCGGCCCGGCCGACGCGTACGCCCGACGTCGGCTGGCCGAGGCGGCGGCCGGCCGGCTGGGCGTGGTGGTCGAGCACCGGGACCTGCTGGCCGGTGGATGAACCATCCACACCCTGGGTACGTGCACTAAGAGAGTGGACGATCTTCAGGGAGGACCGGCGTCGATGGTGTGGGCCTGGGCACGAGTGGTCGGCGGGGTGGGCCTGCTCGCCGTCCTGCTGTGGCAGGTGGGCGGCGGCGCGTTCCTCGCCGGCGTACGGCTGATCGACGCCCCGGCGCTGGCCGCGGCCCTGCTCATCGGCGCGCTCACCACGGTCTGCGCCGCGTGGCGGTGGAGTCTCGTCGCCGGTGGCCTGGGCGTGCGGCTGCCGCTGGCGACCGCGGTGGCGCACTGCTACCGGGCCGTGTTCCTCAACGCCACCCTGCCCGGCGGGATGCTCGGGGACGTGCACCGGGCGGTGCGCCACGGCCGCGACGCCGGCGACGTCAGCCGGGGTATCCGCGCGGTGGTCTGGGAACGTGCCGCCGGTCAGGTGGTGCTGGTGGGCGTCGCCCTGGTCGTGCTCGCGGCGTTCCCGTCCCCGGTGCGTCCGTACCTGCCGGCCACCGCCGCGCTGCTCGTGGCGGTCGGACTGGCCGCCGTACTCCTGGCTCGGTTGTTGCCCGGTACCGGCCGGTCCCGGTGGGCGCGTGGCGTGCGAACCGCCGTCGCCGACGTGCGGACCGGACTGCTGGGCCGGCGGACCTGGCTCGGCGTGCTGGTCGCCTCCGCCGTGATGGTCGCCGGTCACCTGGCCACCTTCCTGGTGGCGGCCCGGACCGCCGGATCCGACGCGCCGCTGACGAGGTTGCTGCCCCTGACCCTGCTCGCCCTGCTGGCCATGGGCCTGCCCCTGAACGTCGCGGGCTTCGGCCCCCGCGAGGGGGTGGCCGCCTGGGTGTTCGGCGCGGCCGGTCTCAGCGCCTCCGAGGGTGTCGCCACCGCCACCGTCTACGGCGCGCTCGTGCTGGTGGCCAGCCTGCCCGGCGCGGCCGTGCTGCTCGCCCGACGGGCCCGTGAACCCACCGCCGCTCGGGAAGCCGCCTCGCCCGGCGGCTGTTGATTCAGTGGTGAAACGGTACGCGTCGCCGCCGTCCCGCGGCGCCGGACGAAGGAGTCCCATGCCCGAAGCACTGCCCGTCGCCACGGTCCGTACGCAGGTCACGGTGCCGTTGGCGTTCCCCGACGGCTACACCACCACCGTCCGGGTGTTCACGTTCAAAGGTCTGGTCGACGGTCGCGAACACCTCGCCCTCGGCCTGGGCGACTGGGCCGGCGCGCTGGACCGGCTCACCGCCGGTGGGGAGCCGCCGCTGGTCCGCCCGCACAGCGAGTGCCTGACCGGGGACGTGTTCGGCAGCCAGCGCTGCGACTGCGGGCCGCAACTGCGGGAGGCGGTGCAGCGGATCGCCGAGACCGGCGGGTTCCTGCTCTACCTGCGTCAGGAGGGCCGGGGCATCGGCCTGTACGCGAAGCTCGACGCGTACGCCCTTCAGGATGCCGGCCTGGACACCTACCAGGCCAACGTGGCGCTGGGCCGAGGCGAGGACGAGCGCGACTACACCGCCGCCGCGCAGATGCTGGCCACGCTCGACGTGCCGCGCGTACGCCTGCTCAGCAGCAACCCCGACAAGGCCGAACAGTTGACCCGGCTGGGTGTCGACGTCGTGGAACGCGTCCCCACCAGCGTCTTCCTCTCCCCGGCCAACGCCGACTACCTGGCGGCGAAGGCCGCCAAGGCGGCCGAGGCAGAGGCGGCCGAGGCAGCGGCCGAGGCCGCAGCGGCCGAGGAGCGGGCGGGCCGCACCCCTGACCGGCCCGTCTCCCGGTGAGCTGCCGGCCGGCGTCGCCACGGCCCTACGTGCTGCTGAGCTGCGCCACCTCCATCGACGGATACATCGACGACACCTCCGACCAGCGTCTGTTGCTGTCCAACGAGGACGACCTCGACCGCGTCGACGCGGTCCGGGCCGGCTGTGACGCGATCCTGGTCGGTGCCGCCACCGTCCGCCGTGACGACCCCCGCCTGCTGGTGCGATCGGCGGCGCGGCGGACCGAACGGGTGGCGTGCGGCCAGCCCGCCTCGCCGGTCAAGGTGACGCTGACGGCGCGCGGGGACCTCGACCCGACCGCGCGGTTCTTCACCGCGGGCGACTCCACCCGGCTGGTCTACTGCGCCAGCGGCGCCCTGGACAAGACCCGGGAGCGGGTCGGCGAGCTGGCCACCGTCATCGACGGGGGAGAGCCGGTCGACCTCGGCTGGGTCCTGGCCGACCTGGCGGCGCGGGGGGTGCGCCGCCTGATGGTCGAGGGTGGCGGGACGGTCCACGCCCAGTTCCTCACCGCCGGCCTCGCCGACGAGCTGCACCTGGTCGTCGCCCCGTTCTTCGTCGGCGACCGTCGGGCGCCACGCTTCGTCGACGAGGGCCGCTTCCCCTGGCATCCGGGCCGCCGGGCCCGACTGGCCGAGACGCGCCAGATCGGCGACGTGGTGTTGCTGCGCTACGCGCTCTCCGAGCGCTGCCCCGACGACTGACGGCGACGCCGCAGCGCGTACGCGAGCGCGCTGAGCAGGAAGAGCGCCCCGCTGAGCGCCAGCCAGCGCAGCAGGTACGGCCGCTGCGTCTGGCCGGTGGCCGCCTCGTGGGTCGTCTCGCCCCAGCGCAGGATGCCGGGTGCGTAGACCAGGAACAGCAGCGCCGTGCCGAGCGCCGGCACCCGCAGGTGGTTGAGCAGCACGACGCGACCGCGTGCCGCCGCGCGCAGCACGCGGTCGACGCTCGCGTACACCGGGAACAGCACCAGGTCGTGCGCGACGACCGCGCCGACGAACCAGAGCAGCATCCGGCCGAACGTCGCCTCGTCGGCGAGGCGTAGCGCCACCCAGCCGGCGAGCACGATCACCGCCGTCACCAGGGCGAGATGCCAGGGCGCCGCGCCGTAGGCCGCCCGCGGCCGAGCGGTGCGCTCAGTCATCGGTCCGCTCCCGGAAGTCGATCTCGGCGACCCACTTGGTGCAGTGCACGCCGGGCAGGGCGGGCACGATGACCCGGGCCGGATAGCCGTGGTCGGGGGAGAGGTCGACGTCGTTGACCCGCAACGCCAGCAGCGAGTCGGGATCGAGGACCTGGTTGGCCGCGAGTACCGCCGTGCGGAACAGCCCGGCCTGCTCCAGCGACGACACCCGCGCCGAGACCGGGTCGGGAACGCCGGCGAGCGCGGCCAGGTCACGAAGACGTACGCCGGTCCACCTCTGCCGGGTCGACCAGCCCTCCACGCAGGCGATGGGCAGCGCGGCCGTGTGCTGGGTCAGGGCCAGCAGGCCGGGCCGGTCCAGGGTCACCGTTCGCCCACCGCCGCGCAGCGTCAGTCGCCAGCTCGCGTCGGTCTGCTCGGGACGTACGCCGGCGGCGGCGACGGTGCGGTTGACCGGGAAGCCGTTCGGCCCGGTGCCGGGTTGTCGCCCGCGAGGCAGCAGCAGCGCGGTACGCCGCAGTGGACCGTCCAGGCTCTCCCCGATGGTCAGTACGGCCAGCAGCAGCGCGCCGCCGCCCACCAGGGCCACCGCCCCACGTCGGCTGACCGTGGCCGGGCCCGGTTCGGTCGCGACCAGGCCGTCCGGGTCGGGTGGTTCGGGTCGCGTGTCGGCGCGCGTGGTCCGCAGCTCGGTGCCCGGCGGGCGGGATCGCAGCGCGGTCACCAACCGGGGGAACTTGATGATCACGTGCGCCACGAAGGCCGCCGTGAAGATCCACGCGCCGAAGTAGTGGGCGGTGTAGAAGTCGAAGCCGAACACGTACGAGTACTGGATGTTGAGCAGGCCGGTGGCGATCTGGAACAGGATCCCGCCGACCAGCAGCAGCAGGGTGAGCCGTTCCAGCACCTGCGCCACCGAGCGGGCCGGCGGCCAGGCGAACAGCTTCGGCAGCACCGACCACAGCTTGCCCAGCACCACCGGGACGAGCACGATCCCGAGCGTCACGTGCAGGCCCTGGGTGACCCGGAACAGCCAGGACGGCCGCGTGGGCCAGTCGAAGACCGGCAGCCGCAGCCAGCCGACGTCCTGCGGGAACGCCTGGTCGAAGCGGGGGCCGTAGGCGGCGTAGTCGAGCAGCCCCGTGATGATCACCAGTGGTAGCGCCACCAGCAGCGCCGAACCGTAGACGGCGGTGAGCCAGGGACCGCGCAACGGACTGCGCCAGGCGCGTTCGGCCGCGTCCACACCCGGCGGACGATGCCGGGCCAGTCCCCGCCAGAGCCCGCGCGGCGCGCCGTAGCCGTCCGCGTCCGACACCGGGGCCCCGCTGTCGCCCGGGCCGGGCCTTGCTCCTGGCACTCGCTGTTCCCTCCTGGTCCTCACATCCCGCCGTCGTCGGCCCGCCGGGCGCGAGCGCCGGTGGCGGGCACTGCCGGCAGGTTAGACCGCAGGGGTACGACGCAGCGGGGTTTACCGCATTACCGAACGCTTACCGGGCCATCGTGGCCGGCCGAGCTGTTGCGAACTCCTTACGGCTGCGCCGAACCGGCCCGTCGGACGCCCGACCGGCCCTACCGTGTCCGACATGCGCGTACTGGTCACCGGCGCGGCCGGGTTCATCGGGTCGCAGGTCGTCGACCTGCTCGTCGAGCAGGGCCACGAGGTGGTGGCGCTGGACGCGCTGCTGCCCCAGGCGCACGGCGGGGAGCTGCCCGTCTGGTCACGTGAGCACCAGGTGGTGCGCGGCGACGTCCGGGATGGCGCCCTGCTGGATCGCCTGCTGCCCGGTGTGGACGTGGTCTGTCACCAGGCGGCGATGGTCGGCCACGGCCTGGACCCGTCGGACGGCCCCGACTACGTCACGCACAACGACTACGGCACGGCCGTGCTGCTGGCCGCCCTGCACCGGGCGGGAATCGGCCGGCTGGTGCTGGCCAGCTCGATGGTGGTGTACGGCGAGGGGCGCTACGCCTGCCCCGAGCACGCCACGGTGCGCCCCGCGCCACGGCGACCCGAGGACGTGGCGGCCGGCCGGTACGACCCGACCTGCCCCCGCTGTGGTCGGGGCCTCGACCCGGTGCTCGTGCCCGAGGACGCGCCGCTGGAGCCGCGCAGCACGTACGCCGCCAGCAAGCTCGCGCAGGAACACCTGGCCGCCGCCTGGGCCCGACAGACCGGTGGGACGGTGTGGGCGCTGCGCT
This sequence comes from Micromonospora sp. NPDC049662, assembly GCF_040675055.1. Taxonomy (NCBI): domain Bacteria; kingdom Bacillati; phylum Actinomycetota; class Actinomycetes; order Micromonosporales; family Micromonosporaceae; genus Micromonospora; species Micromonospora sp. NPDC049662. The sequence continues at coordinate 676 of NZ_JBFAOC010000010.1, read as the reverse complement.
ACCACAACGTCTACGGCCCTCGGATGCCCCGCGACACCCCGTACGCCGGAGTAGCGTCCATCTTCCGGTCGGCGCTGGCGGCCGGCATGGCCCCGCGCGTGCTGGAGGACGGCCGGCAACGGCGGGACTTCGTGCACGTCACCGACGTGGCGCGGGCCAACCTGCTGGCGCTCACCCGCGACCTGCCACCGGCCACCCTCGTACCGGTGAACGTGTGCTCGGGCGAGCCGCACACCGTTGGGGAGCTGGCGGTCGCCCTGGCCGAGGCGATGGGCGGACCGGCCCCGCAGGTCGTGGGCGGGGCACGCGCGGCCGACGTGCGGCACGTGGTCGCCGACCCGCGCCGCGCCGCGGAACTGCTCGGCTACACCGCCCGGGTCGGCTTCGCCGACGGCGTGGCCGGCTTCGCCACCGACCCGCTCCGCGAACCAGCCGCCATAGCAGGCTGACCCCGCCCCTAACCCCCACCCCCGCCCCCGCCCGGCGTGCGCCGATCTTGCACTTTCTGCTGCGACAGATGTGGGCACATAGTCCATATCGACAACCGAAACCGCAAGATCGACGCGTCAAGGGGGCGGGGAGCGCGTTGTCGCTCCTATGGGCGTGGGTTTTTTTGGGGGTTATGTTTTGGTCCAGGAGTGACACCCCCAGCCGTGGGGCGTGCCGCGGTGGGCGT
>NZ_JBFAOC010000009.1:0-195733 GCF_040675055.1 Micromonospora sp. NPDC049662 | reverse complement strand
GATCAAGAGGTTTGCGTCAAATCCGCGCCCCTTCCTGACGCAAACCTCTTGATCACCGGGGGGCGGGGGCTGGGGGCCGGGGCCGGGGGCGAGGGCCCGGGGGGCGGCGGGGCGGCGGGGCGGGGTGGGGGGTTGGGTGGGCAGTAGGATGGGGCGTTGTGCGGGTTCTCTTGGTGGGTGGTGGGGGGCGCGAGCATGCGCTTGCCCTCGGGTTGGTTCGTGATCCGGCTGTCGACGCGTTGATTGCCGCTCCGGGTAATCCGGGGATCGCCGAGGTCGCCGAGATGAAGGCCGTTACCGCGACCGATCCGGCCGCCGTGGCGGCGCTGGCGGTGGAGACCGCAGCCGACCTGGTGGTGATCGGCCCGGAGGCGCCGCTGGTCGCCGGTGTCGCCGATGCCGTACGAGCCAAGGGCATCGCCGTTTTCGGCCCGTCGGCCGAGGCCGCCCAGTTGGAGGGTTCGAAGGCGTTCGCCAAGGACGTGATGACCGCCGCCGGTGTGCCGACCGCCCGGGCGTACGTCTGTACGGACGAGGAGAGCACCGCGCGTGCGCTCGACGAGTTCGGCGCGCCGTACGTGGTGAAGGACGACGGTCTCGCCGCCGGCAAGGGCGTGGTGGTGACCGACGACCGGTCCGCCGCGCTGGCGCACGCCGCGGAGTGCGGCCGGGTCGTGGTCGAGGAGTTCCTCGACGGCCCGGAGGTCAGCCTGTTCGTGGTCACCGACGGCGAGGCCGCCCTGCCGCTGCTGCCAGCGCAGGACTTCAAGCGGATCGGCGACGGCGACAGCGGCCCCAACACGGGTGGCATGGGAGCGTACGCGCCGCTGCCGTGGGCACCGCCGGGCCTGGTCGACGACGTCATGCGCGACGTGGTGCACCCGACGCTGGCCGAGCTGCGCCGCCGGGGCACGCCGTTCGCGGGCCTGCTCTACGTCGGCCTGGCGATGACCGCCGCCGGCCCCCGGGTGATCGAGTTCAACGCGCGCTTCGGTGACCCGGAGACCCAGGTGGTGCTCGCGCTGCTGGAGACTCCCCTGGGTGGGTTGTTGCAGGCGGCGGCCACCGGCACGCTGGCCGAGCACCCGCCGTTGCGCTGGCGGGACGGCGCCGCCGTCACCGTGGTGCTCGCCGCGCAGGGCTACCCGGCCGCGCCGCGCACCGGCGATGTGATCACCGGCGCGGACCGGCCGGGAATCATCCACGCGGGCACCGCCCGCCGGGCCGGCGACGGCGCGTTGCTGTCCGCCGGCGGCCGGGTTCTCTGTGGTACGGCCACCGGCCGCGACCTGGCGGCTGCCCGGGAGGCGGCGTACGCGCTGGTGGACGGGGTGGAGTTGGCGGGCTCGCAGCATCGCACCGACATCGCCGCGGCCGCGATCGCCGGCCGGATCACGATCCCGGGCTGACCTCTCAGCCGTAGTAGCGGCGCAGCTCGCGGGCGAGGACCTTGCCGGTGGCGTTGCGGGGCAGGTACTTCACGTAGACCACGTCCCGGGGTACGGAGAAGCGGGCCAGGTAGTGCCGGACGTACTCGCGGACGGCCTCGGGGTCGAGCGTCTCGCCGGGGTGCAGGGCGAGGAACGCGGCGAGTCGCTGGCCGTACTCGGGGTCGGGTACGCCGATCACGGCGGCCTCGCGTACCTGCGGTAGCTGGGCGAGCAGGTCCTCCACCTCGGACGGGAACACGTTCTCGCCGCCGGAGACGATCATGTCGTCGGCCCGGCCGTCCACGAAGAGCAGTCCGTCGGGGTTGAGCCGGCCGAGGTCTCCGGTGTCGAGCAACCCGTCGCGGGTCTCCCGGGTGGCACCCGAGGTGTATCCCTCGAAGAGCATCTCGTTGCCGACGAAGATGCGCCCGACCTGTCCCGGCGGGACCGGTTGGCCGGCGTTGTCGAGCAGTTCCAGTCGGGTGCCGTGTGGTGGTCGGCCGGCCGTGGTGGGTGCCTGGCGCAGGTCCGCCGGGTTGGCGATGGACGCCCAGGAGACCTCGGTGGACCCGTACATGTTGTAGAGGACGTCTCCGTACGCGTCCATGAACTTCGGTGCGAGCCCGCCGGGCAGGGCCGATCCGCTGACCGCGACGACCTTGAGCGTGGGGCGTGGGTCCGGTGGGGGCACCTCCAGCAGTCGTTGGAGCATCACGGGTACGGCGAAGAGGGCGTCGCAGCGGTGGGTGACCAGGGCGGCGAGTGTGGCGGCCGGGTCGAAGCGGCGGTGCAGCACGATGGTGGCCCGCAGCGCGAAGCACACCTGGAGCGCGGCGAATCCCCAGGTGTGGAAGATCGGGGCGGCGATCAGCACCCGGTCCTTCGTGTGCAGGGGTATGCGGTCGATGATGGACACGAGCGGCCCGAAGCCGCTGGGTGTGGGACGGCGGGCGCCCTTGGGAGCACCGGTGGTGCCCGAGGTCAGCACGATGATCCGGCCGTCGCGCTCCGGCGGGTGCAGCTCGCCCGGTAGCGCCCCGGCCACCAGTTCCTCGCGGGCGCGTTCGTCGAGGCGGGGCAGTTCGGCGGGGAGGCCGAGGACCCGTTCGGCGAACTCGTCGTCGTGCACCAACAGCCGCAGCCGCTGTTCCTCGGCGACGGTGGCGAGTTGGGCGGCGGAGAGGCCCGTGTTGACGAGCACCGCGTCGACACCGAGCAGGGTCGCCGCGACGATCGTCTCGATGAGCCCGTGGTGGTTGCGGCAGAGGACGCCGATCCGGTCGCCGGGTTGTACGCCGAGCCCGGACCGCATCGACCGGGCCATCCGCTCGGCCCGGTCGAGGAGCGCCTGGTAGGTCAGCTCGACGCCGTTTTCGTCGATGATCGCCGGTCGCCCGGGGTCGCGGGCGGCCGCCTGGCGTAGTTCGCCGGCGAGGCTCCATCCCCAGGTACGCAGCGCGTTGAGCTGCGAGGCGATTCGGACCGGGCGGCCCGGGGTGAGCAGACCGCGACGGGTCAGCGTGGTGACGACGAACGGCAGGTCCATGCCGCAGACCTCCTTGGGGGCGGTGCGCGGACAGCCCCATCCGGCGGGGCGTCTTCCTTGATCATGCACCCGACGCGCCGGGCGGCCCAGCCGACGTCGGCGTGGGGTGACGTAGTCGGCACGGTTAGGCAGAAGCAGGATCGCCGGGTACGGGTCTGGCGGCACCGACCTGGGCCCGCGCCGACCGGTCGGGCCGTCGGCCGGAGCGGCCGCCGACCCGACGCTGGTCGGGCGCGAGGAGCGGAGGGTCAGCGGATCTGCATGCCGGAGATCGCTCGGGAGATGACCAGTCGCTGGATCTCGGACGTACCCTCGAAAATGGTGTAGATCTTGGCGTCGCGGTACCAGCGCTCGACCGGGTGGTCGCGCAGGAATCCGGCGCCGCCGAGCAGTTGTACCGCCTTCTCGGTGACGGACACCGCGACCTCGCCGGCCTTGAGCTTGGACATCGAGCCCTCGCCCGCGGTGAACGGGCGGTTGTTGCGGCCCATCCAGGAGGCCCGCCAGACCAGCAGTCGCGCGGCGTCGATCTCCATGCGCATGTCGGCCAGCGTGAACGCGACCGCCTGGTTCTCGATGATCGGCCGTCCGAACTGGACCCGGTCCTTGGCGTAGTCCAGGGCGTACTCGTAGGCGGCCCGCGCCACGCCGAGTGCCTGCGCGCCCACGGTGGGTCGGGACAGTTCGAAGGTACGCATCGCGGCCTGCCCGCTGGCGCGTTGCCCGGACCGGGCTCGTGCCAGGCGTTCGTCCAGGGCGTCCTTGCCGCCGAGCAGGCAGCGGCCGGGCACGCGTACCTCGTCGAGGAAGACGTCGGCGGTGTGCGACGCGCGCAGGCCGAGCTTGCGCAGCTTGCGGGTCGCGGCCAGGCCGGGGGTGCCCGGCGGTACGACGAACGCCGCCTGACCGCGCGAGCCGAGCGTGGGATCCACGGAGGCGGTGACCACGTGCACTCCGGCGATGCCGCCGTTGGTGGCGTACGCCTTCTGGCCGGTGAGCACCCACTCGTCGGTGGCCTCGTCGTAGACGGCGCGGGTGCGCATCGCGCTGACGTCGGAACCGGCCTCGGGTTCGCTGCTGCAGAACGCGGCGACGGCGGGCGAGTCGACGTCGCCGAAGCACTGCGGCACCCACTCGACCATCTGGTCCGGGGTGCCGGTGCCGTAGATGGCGGCGACGGCGAGGGAGGTGCCGAAGATGCTCAGGCCGATGCCGGCGTCACCCCAGAAGAGTTCCTCGCTGGCGATGGGCAGGGACAGCCCGGTCGGGTCGGCCCAGCAGGTGGCGAGGAACTCGAAGCCGTAGAGGCCGACCTTCGCGGCCTCCTGGATCACCGGCCACGGGGTGTCCTCGCGTTCGTCCCACTCGGCGGCGGCCGGGCGCACGACCTCGGCGGCGAAGCCGTGCACCCAGTCGCGTAGATCCCGCTGTTCCTCGTTCAGGTCGAGCGAGAACTCGGCCATGTCAGGCCTTGGGGATGTCGAACAGGTTGGCGATGTTGGCGGCGAGGCCGAGGTCGCCCTTCGCCTTCAGCTTGCCGGTCATGAACATCATGACCGGGTTGGCGCCGCCGGAGACGATCTTCAGGAACTCGACCGGGCCCATGGTGAGGCTCAGCTTCGGGTCGTGCTGCGGGGTCTCGTTCACCTCGCACTTGCCGTCGGCGATGGCCACCTCGTAGGTGTCGCTGCCGCCGTCGGGGCGACCGGTGATGATCCAGTGGATGACCGCGTTGGTGGAGCCGGCCCGGTCCGCGCGGAACAGCGACGGCATCCGGCCGAACACCTCACCGAGGACCTTGCCGCGCAGCTCGCCGGCCATCACCTGGGCGATCTTGTCGTCCGGGGTGGACTTGACCAGCTGGGCGAACTCCTTGGGCCCGACGTTGGCGAAGTTGGCCGGGTCGAAGTCAGTCATGAGACGCGCCTTCCGGAAGATTTGGCTACTCGTGCGTAACCCTACGCACGAGTAGGTATGCTCGCAAGGTGTCCACGCCTCCCGCGTTCAAGCGCCTCCCGCGCGCCGTACGCGAGCAACAGATGCTCGACGCGGCCGTGAAGGTCTTCTCCCGGCGCGGCTTCCACGCCGCCAGCATGGACGAGATCGCGGAGGACGCCGGCATCTCCAAACCCATGGTGTACGCGTACCTCGGCACCAAGGAGGAGCTCTTCGTCGCCTGCCTGCACCGGGAAGGGACCCGGATGATGCAGGCCATCGCCGGTGCCGCCGCCCCCGACCTGCCGGCCGACGAGCGGCTGTGGCGTGGACTCAAGGCGTTCTTCGGCTTCGTGGGCGCGCACCGCGACGGCTGGGCGGTGCTCTACCGGCAGGCCCGCGGCGAGCAGCCGTTCGCCGGTGAACTGGCCACCATGCGCGCCCGGCTGGTCGAGGTGGTCGCCGGGATGCTCGACCACGCGCTGCGCGAGGAGGGTCGCGAGATCGCGCCCACCGACCTGGAGGTCGTCGCGTACGCCCTGGTCGGCGCGACCGAGTCGCTGGCCGACTGGCTCGCCGACCACCCGGAGGCCGACCCGGAGAAGACTGCCACCCGGATGATGAACGTGGCCTGGCTCGGCGCCGCCCAGCTTCTGCACGGCGTCACCTGGCGTCCGCCGGTCGACTGACGGCCTCGGCGGAGAAAGCCTCGGTGTCCGGCGTCGCACGGCGGTGGTTGCGCAGCCAGCGGGCCACCTCGACGACCACCGTCACCGTCAGGGCGAGGCCCAGACCGAGCAGGAGACCGCGAAGAGGGTCCTGCTCGAACGCCAGCCCGCCGACGTAGCCGACCAGCGCCGAGTAGAGCCCCCACGAGCCGGCGGCGAGCGCGTCGAAGGCCAGAAAACGTCGCCGGGGGAACCGCACCGCACCCATGGTGAGGGTGACCGCGGTCCGGCCGCCCGGCACGTAGCGGGCCACGGTGAGGATCAGACCACCGCGCGTCGCGATTCCCCGACGGGCCCGGTCGATGGCCCTTGAGCGTCGGCCGTCGGCCGGCAGCCGGCCCAGCAGTCGCGCTCCGCCGCCCCGCCCGATGGCGTACGAGACGTGGTCGCCGACGAGCGCCCCGGCGGCGGCCACCACGATGACCGCGGGCAGGTACGGCGTTCCCGAGGCGGCGAACACCCCGGCCGTGATCACCGCCGTCTCGCTCGGCACCACCGGAAAGAAGCCGTCGAGCACGGCGATGGCGAAGAGGGCCAGGTACACCCAGGGCGAGGACATCGTGTCGTGCAGCAGGTCGAGCAGATCCATGATCCTGATGCTGCTGTCCGGGGCGGCCCCCGCCATCGGCCAGTGGTCAGGCGGGCGACACTACTTAGGTAGCTGTCGGCCCGGACGACGGCTCAGGGTGTTCCCCCACCACACCCCCGTCCTGTGCCGCGAGGCGGGCCGGCCCGTCCACCAAGCCCTACGCTCGCTGCGTGGCATCCACCACCGTCGCCGTCCGGCGAGCCTTCCAGCGGTACGCCTCGCTGCTGCTCGCGGTCGTTGTCGGGGCAGCGGTGTGGGCCAGCGCGGCCGGTGACCTCGGGGTCCGCTCGCCGCTGCCGGGCGTCGTCACGCTGGTCCTCGCCGTCGCCTCCGGCTGGGCCAGCGCTGCCGTGGGTACCCGTCGCTGGCCGTTGTTCCTGGTCGCGGCGGTTGGTTGGCTGGTGCTCGCCGCCGCGGCGGCCGGGGTGGTCGCCTCGTACCAGGCGGGGGTGCGGCTGCGGGGCCGCCAACTTGCCGGCTACCTCGTCGGCGTCGCCGTGGTGCTCGGCGGTGGGGTCGTGGTCGGGCAGCAGGTGGGTGGCGTACGCCGGATCACTACCGCGACCACCGGCAACGTGCTGCTGCTCGCCGTCTGCCTGGTCGGGCTTCCGTTGCTCTTCGGCCTCTGGATCCGCGCGCGTCGGGACACTCTCGCCGCGCTGCGGGACCGGGCCGAACGGCTGGAGCGCGAGCAGGAGGCCCACGCCGACCGGGTCCGCGCCGAGGAGCGGACCCGGATCGCGCGGGAGATGCACGACGTGGTGGCGCACCGGGTCTCGCTCATGGTCGTGCACGCCGGGGCCCTGGAGGTGACCGCCGCGAACCCGGCGACCGTCGAGACCGCCGCGCTCATCAGGACGACCGGCCGGGCGGCGCTCACCGACCTGCGTGAGGTGCTGGGTGTGCTCCGCCAGGCCGAGGCGGCGGTGTTGCCGGAGCGGGGGCTCGACGCGCTGGACGAGCTGATCGGGGAGTCCCGTGCCGCCGGTCTGCGGGTGTCCCGGGAGGACGAGGGCGCGCCGACCGCACTGCCCGCGACGTTGGGGCGCACCGCGTACCGGGTCGTCCGCGAGGCGTTGACCAACGTGCGCAAGCACGCGGCCGACGCCGAAACGGTCGTTCGCCTGCGCTTCCTCCCCGACGGGCTGGAGGTCGTCGTGCGCAACGGTCCGTCCGTGGCCGGGCCGGAGCTGCCCGGTGCCGGGCAAGGGCTGCTCGGGCTGCGGGAGCGGGTGGAACTGCTCGGCGGCCGGCTGGACGCGACGTCCGTCGACGGCGGTTTCCTGGTCCGTGCCCTGCTCCCGTTGGCGGGTGTGGCGTGATCCGGGTGCTGGTCGTCGACGACGAGCAGCTCGTCCGCGCCGGGCTACGGCTCATCCTCGAGGCGGCGAAGGACATCACCGTGGTCGGCGAGGCGGCGAACGGCGCCGGCGCGCTGGAGCAGGCCCACCGGTTGCGCCCCGACGTGGTGCTGCTCGACGTGCGGATGCCGGGCGTCGACGGGCTGACCGTCGCGCCGGAGTTGGTCGCCGCCGGCCCGAGGGTGATCATGCTGACCACCTTCGACCTCGACGAGTACGTGCACGGGGCGCTGCGTGCCGGTGCGGTCGGCTTCCTGCTCAAGGACACTCCGCCCCACGAGTTGGCCGCCGCCGTCCGTACGGTGGCCGCCGGCCACGCGATGCTGGCCCCGACGGTGACCCGGCGGCTGATCAGCTCGTTCGCCGAGCGAGGTCCGGCCCGTCGGGACGCGGCTCGCGAACGGCTCGCCGCGCTCACCGGACGGGAGCTGGAGATCGTGCGGGAGGTGGCACGCGGGCACGGCAACGCCGAGATCGCCAGGCGGCTGACGATGAGCGAGGCCACCGTGAAGGCGCATGTCAGCCGGGCGCTGGCGAAACTGCACGTGGGCAATCGGGTGCGGTTGGCGATCCTGGTGCACGACGCCGACCTGCTGTGACGTACCCCGGTGGCCGGGCGGCGATCACCGGCGGGAGGCCGCGCGCCGGTGTGCCTGGCGGCGCAGCCACCGGATCCCCTCCAGGCCGAAGGTGATGACGAGGGAGACTCCCACCCCGACCAGTACGCCCTTCACCGGGTCGCGTTCGAAGGCCAGCCCGCCGAAGTATCCCAGCAGGCCGCAGTACACGGCCCAGGTGAACGCCCCGATGCTGTCGTAGAGCAGGAACGCGCGGCGGGAGTAGCCCACCGCGCCCATGGTGAGGGTGACGGCGGTCCGGCCACCCGGGACGTACCGGCTGGTGGTCAGGATCATCCCGCCCCGGCGGTCCACCGCGCGGCGGGCCCAGTCGGAGCTGGCTCGCCGGCGGCTGCCGTCGGGCAGCCGGGCCAGCCGGCTCGCGCCACCGCCGCGCCCGATGGCGTACGAGATGTGGTCGCCGACCAGCGCGCCCACGCCGGCGCTGACGATCACGAGGGTGAGGCTGGGGTGACCGCCGCTGGCGGACAGCACCCCGGCGGTGATCACGGCGGCCTCGCCGGGCACCGCAGGGAAGAACGCGTCGACCGCGGTGAGGCCGAAGATCACCAGGTACACCCATGGCGAGGTGACCGTCCCACGGAGGAGGTCGAGCAGGGCGTCCATGCCCCCATGTTTGATGGCTCGGCGGCGGTCGGTGGCGCTTCGCCGACATTGCGCCGAATGGTCATCCGATCACCCCCTTGGCGCGGGCGACGAACTCCCGCACCTCGGGGGCATGGCCTCGCTCACTGCTTCTCGCTGCTGGGCGGAGGGTAGTGGGCGCCGTTGAAGGTGACTCGCAGCGAGTACACCGAGGTTCCGGCGGTGATGAACAGGTGGTTGCGTTTCGGCCCACCGAAGGCGAGGTTGGCTACCGGTTCGGGTAGCAGCAGCTTGCCGATCAGGGTTCCGTCGGGATCGAAGCAGTGCACACCGTCCCAGGCCCCCGCCCACACCCGCCCAGCGTCGTCGAGACGAATGCCGTCGAAACGGCCGAAGTCGCACTCAGCGAAGATCTTCCCACCGCTGAGGCTGCCATCGGCGGTGACGTCGAAGACGCGGATGTGACTCGGGTCCTGTCGGGTGTCCACCACGTAGAGCTGCTGTTCGTCGGCCGAGAACGCCAGGCCGTTGGGGCGGCTGAAGTCATTCGCGACGACGCGCATGTCGCCCGTCCCAGGGTCCAGGCGGAACACATAACAGGCGCCGTCGAACTCGTTGTCGCCTCTGTTGCCCTCATAGTCGTTGTGGATGCCGTAACTCGGGTCGGTGAACCAGATCGTGCCGTCGGCGCGGACGACCACGTCGTTGGGGCTGTTGAGCCGCTTGCCCTGGAAGCCGTCGGCCAGCACGGTGATCGTGCCGTCGTGCTCGGTGCGGGTGACCCGCCGATTGCCCTGCTCGCACGTGACAAGCCGACCCTGGCGGTCCACGGTGTTGCCGTTGGCGTAGCCCGAGCCGTGGCGGAAGACGCCGACAGCGCCGGTGGTCTCATCCCAGCGCAGCATCCGGTCGTTGGGGATGTCGCTCCACACCAGGTAGCGGCCTGCCGGAAAATACGCCGGCCCCTCAGTCTTGCGTGCGCCGCTGTGTAGCAGTTCGACGACAAAGTCGCCGTCGCAGCCACGGAACCGCTCATCCAGCAGGCGGAATTCAGTGGGAACAGTGTCGGTCATCGCCATCCCTCCCCTTGCGTCGGAGCATCATTCGGCAAAGGCACGTGGAAACCATACCTGGTATGGTAGGCAAGCCGGTCAACCGAATTGCGTTCAATGGAGATGCCTCGGTGGTAGATGACATCGACCGCGCGCTGCTGGCGCAGCTGCAGCGCGACGCCACCCAGTCCTATGCGGCACTGGCCAAGGCGGTGGGACTGTCCGCCGGCTCCGCCCATGACCGGGTACGCAAGCTGCGCGAACGCGGCGTGATCCGCCGGACCACCGTCGACGTCTCCCCGGCGCTCGTCGGCCGTGGCGTGTCGGCGTTCGTGATGGTCAGTGCCGACTCCTGGATGGGCGACGCCCGGACCAGCGACGCGCTTGCGGCTATTCCCGAGATCCAGGAAGCGCACATCATCGCCGGCGCGGCATCACTGCTGGTGAAGATCCGTACCGCGACGACCGAAGACCTGCAAGCGGCGCTGCGCCGCATCTTCGGCGTCGACGGCGTCACCGGCACCCAGGCCATGGTCGTGCTCGAGACGTTCTTCGAACGGCCGGTGAGCGTGCTCGACCAGCCCAGCGACCCGCACCCGCCGGACGCCGACGCGCCGCTACGTTGAGACCGAGCCGACCAGGGCCGGTGGGGTGAGCAGCGGACCGCACGGGATCTTGTCGTCGGCGGTGGGCCCGTGCGAGGTCAGCACCACCGGCGTGGCCAACTCCGCGCCCACCGCCTCGGCCCAGTCGGCCGGAGCGTCGTCGTACACCGGGCGGGAGCGCAGCAGGCGGTCGGTGAGCGCGGCCTGCCGGTCCAGGTCGCCGGGCGGGCCGGGGATGAGCCGGTCGCCGGTGTCGTAACGACGGCAGATCCGCAGGTCGGGACCGGCGAGGTCGAGATGGGTCAGCGCCAGGCCGTCGACCCCGCCGGCCGCCGCGAGGGCGTACCGGTGGGCGACGGCGTCGAAGTGGCCGAACCGGAACCGGCCCTGCCACGGGTTCGTCGGGTTGTGCCCGTCGACGAAGGGCAGCGTCGGGTCCTCGGTCACCAGCGGGCCGGGACCGTGCCGGGTGGTGACGGTCCGCAGCACGCCGATCCGGGTCAGCTCGCCGGCCTGTCCCGCCTCGGCGAGCAGCCGGTCGACGTTGGTGAACGTGGTGGTGCTCCACGTCGTGTACGGGTGGAAGCCGTGCCACTCGTCGAGCAGCACCCCCTGCGCGCCCTCGAAGACGCAGGTCCCCGAGCGCAGCGCCCCGGCGAGCCAGGTCCGGTCGACGATGGCGACCCGGCCGGCGAACCCGGTGTACGCGGGCAGGCAGTCCTGCACCGGCGGCGCGTCCAGCGGGCCGAGTTCGGCGGTCAGCCGGTCCCGCAGAACCGTCAACCGGCGGCGCAGCAGGGCAGGACGCCGGCAGTCGCCGACCCGGGGCGCGTCCTCGGGGTGGGCGAGGCCGTACGCGACGGTCTCGCCCACCCCCAGCCCGCAGGAGCCGTGCCGGGCGGCGCCCCGGGCGATCTCCCGGGCCCGGTTGGCGGCCTGGTGGTACGGGGTGGCGAGCAGCGCCTCGGAGTCGACGGTCAGCCGGTCCAGCGCGTCGGGCACCCCGACCGTGGCGAGATGGTCGGCCTCGGCGGCCAGGGCCAGCGGATCCACCACCACGTGCCGGGACAGGTGTGTCCCGACGCCGGGGTGGAACGTGCCCGCGCCGAACTGCGCGAACGTGTGGTGCCGCCCGTCGCGCAGGACGACGTTGTGCGCCGCCTGCGCGCCCCCGTTGAAGCGGACCACCGTGTGCACCGGGCGGGTGGCGCAGAGCCAGTCCACGACCGTGCCCTTGCCGGCGTCGCCGAAGCCGAGGTCGACCACCGCCACGTGATTCACAGCCGGGTCACCCCGCCGGTGGTGTCGTGGAACGCCGGCAGCGTCGACACCTCGGCCCGCCGACCCCGGCCGAGGCGGGCCAGCGCCTTGGACACCGTGCCGGTGGCGCCGGAGCCGGCGCGGTCCAGGTGGCGCAGGCCCTCGTCCAGGTCGATGGCCTGCTCGCCGAGGCCGATGGTGACCGCGATGGTCTCGCAGACCGCGTCCAGGTCGTCGAGCACGACGGCGTTCTGCCCGAGCAGGTCCCGCCAGAAGTCGAGCACCTTCGTGTTGCCGGCGTGGCTGCTGCCGGCGGGGAGCAGGTAGTAGGTGTCCCACCGCCGGGTCACCTCGTCGACGATCTGGCGCAGCGCCACGTCCTCGCCCAGGTTGTCACCGATCAGGCCGGCCACCTCCCGCGCCTTGACCCGCTGGTACGCCAGTTCGTCGCCGATGACGAACAGGTAGCCGCGCCGGCCGCGCTTCTCCCAGTTGTCGGTGGCGGTGTGCCGGGCCATGAAGTACAGGGCCAGCTCGTACGACTCGCTCATCTGCCCGCCGCCACCACCTTCGAGGACGATCCGGCCGAGGTCGTCGTCCATCCGGTTGTCCGACTCGAACTGGCCCACCTGCAGGGGCACCCGGTCGCAGGTGGCGTCGCCGATCGCGCCGAACATGATCTGCGGGTCGCTGGCGTAGCCCTGCCGTTGCAGGAGCCCGAGCAGTTGCGGCAGCTTGGTCTGCAAAACCCGCGGCACCATGCGCATCGAGCCGGTCACGTCGAAGAGCACCGCGACGGGCGTCGAGCGGGGGTGTTCGGCGGAGTCGCGGCTCTCCCGGGTCGCGTCGCGGGGGTCGAGCGCGGGGTGCACGGTCCGTGCCCCGCTGTCGCTGTAGGAGAACGCGCTGCGGCCGGTGGAGCGCCGGTAGCGGTCGGCGGCGTCGTACACGTCGGTGGACCAGGTTCCACTGCCCATGACAGCTCCTTTAGAGGGTGAAGGGTCGGAAGGTGCGTGGCCCGTAGAGCCGGTCCAGCACCTGGTCGAGTTCGCGCAGCAGGCCCCAGGCGTCGTCGGGCCGGCCGCGCAGGGAGGTCTGCCGGCAGCCCTGCGCGAAGGCGTTTAGCTCACGGGGTGCGCGCGGCCCCATCAGCCAGCTCATGCACGCGCTGGCCATCGCGAGGTCGGTGCCCGGACCGCAGGGCTGCCTGCGCAGCACCTCCTGCGGGTACCAGTCCTCGTGGTCCGGCACGAGCGCCGGGACCCTGGCACCGGCCGGGGCCGAGAAGCACCAGTCGACGAGCACCACGCCGTGGGCGTCCGGCTCGATCAGCACGTGTCGCGGCAGCACCGCGCCGTGCACCACGCCCGCCCGGTGGGCCAGGCCGAGCACCACCAGCAGTCGCCGCCACATCCAGGCCACGTCCCGGGCGTCCAACCCGTCGGGGTACGCGCGCCGCACCGCGTCGAGGTCGTGCAGGCCGGGCGCGGTGGCGAGCACGGTGATCCGCCGTTCCGCGCCGGTCGCGGGGTCGCGGTGCGCGAATTCGTCGACGAGCCGGGGTACGTACGGCAGGTAGCGCGGGTCGCCGCGCTCGGCGATGGTGTGCAGCGCGTGTGCCTCCCGCGCCATCAGGTCGTTGTCGGTGGGGCGTCGGGGGAGCTTGAGCAGCCGGTCGTCGCCGACGTCGTACAGGTCGGCCAGGTCGCCCGAGTGCGCCGGCGTGCCGAGCCGGTAGTCGCCGAGGACGGTGGTCCGCCGGGCCTGCCACCGGGTCGTGACGTGGACGAACGCGTCGAGGGCGTCGGCGCGTACCCCCGGGTCTGTCGGCAGCCGGTCGGGGTGCAGGGCCGCGACCAGCTCGCGGTAGCGGCGGGCCGGCTGGTCGGCGCCGAACAGCTCGGCGTCGGTGCGGGCGGCCGTGACCAGGTCGATGGCCTCGGCGGTCCTCATCGCACCGTCTCCTCGCGGGCCGGTCGCAGCAGCGCCGGGTGCAGCAGCCGGGCGTCGCCGGCCCGGTAGAGCCGGGCGCGGGGGCCGCCCCGGGCACCGCCGCGCTCGGTGCTCGCGCCGGTGCTCTCCACGAAGCCCGGCACGGAGAGCACCTTGCGGTGGAAGTTGCCGGCGTGCAGCGGGTGACCCCAGACCGTCTCGTAGACGGCCCGCAGCTCGCTGATCGTGAACTCGGCGGTGAGGAAGCGCGTGGCGAGCGGGGTGTACTCCAGCTTGGACCGGGCCCGCTCCAGCGCGTCGTCGATGATCCGGCCGTGGTCGAAGGCGAGCTGCCGGCTGGTCAGCGCCGTGACCGGCAGCCAGCTCGCCTCGTCGGCGTCCGAGCCGGCGGCGGCGTCCGGCAGGTCGGGGGCGAACGCGAGGTGGGCGATCGAGACGACGCGCATCCGCGGGTCACGGTCGGGAGCGCCGTAACTGCCCAACTGCTCCAGGTGTACGCGCCGGAGCCCTTCACCGCCGAGCCCGGTCTCCTCGGCCAACTCCCGGCGGGCGCCGGCGGTCAGGTCCTCCTCGGGGCGGACGAACCCGCCGGGCAGCGCCCAGTGCCCCGCGAAGGGTGCCTGGCCACGCCGGATGAGCAGCAGGTGCAGTTGGCCGTCGCGAATGGTCAGTGCCACCACGTCGACGGTCACGGCGACCGCCGGGTAGTCCCGAGGGTCGTACGCGGCCAGGAATCGCTGCTCGTCAACCATGTCTCTCTCAATCTGAGAACATCTCGCTGTGAGAACAACTTAGCGCAGACGTGCGCCCCTGCCAACCCCTTGGATCGGCAGGGGCGCGTCAGCGCACGAGACCCACCAGGTGCGGCCGGCCGCCGGAGTCGTGCAGGGCGAACCCGTCGTCCGGCAGGAGGGCGAAGTTCACCGTGCTCGGCAGCGGTACGGGCAGCTTGAAGGCCACCTCGACGGTGTAGGCGTCCGGCAGCCGCGTCTCGAGCGCGGCCAGGCATCGCGCCTTGCTCCACATGCCGTGCGCGATCGGTTGGCGGAAGCCGAACAGTCGCGCGCCGAGCCGGGAGGTGTGGATCGGGTTGTGGTCCCCGGAGACGCGCGCGTACTCGGTGCCCACCCGGGGCTCGACCCGCCACCGGGCGGTGGCCGTGGGCGGTGTCGGACGTTCGCCCCGCTCGCGGCCGCCGGGTGTGCGCTCGCGGCCCAGGTACGTCGAGACGCCGCGCCAGACCTCCTCCCCGTCGACCGAGCCGACCAGCACCACGTCCACCTGCCGCCCCCGGTCGTGCGGGCGCAGGTCCTGGGCGTACGTGGTGAAGTCGAGGGTCTCGTCGGCGGTGATCGGGCGATGGATGGTGATCCGGTTGCCGACGTGCACCACGCCGGTCAGCGCGATGGGGAAGCCGGGCGTGGTCATCAGCCGCAGGGCCAGCGGAAAGCCCAGGATGTGCGGGTACGTCCCGGGCAGCCGGTCGGTGAGCCGGAACCCGCACACCCGGTCGTAGTCGGCCAGGTGGGCCCGGTCGACCCGCACGCCGCGAACGGCGAGCTCGACCGCCGGCAGGTCGTTGCTCTTCCGCCCCCGGCCCAGGCCCGGCAGCGCGCCGAGCGCAGCCCGCCGGTAGAGCGCCCCGGCGGCCGGCATCCGGGCCAGCTCGACGAGCTCGCGGCCACCCGTGCCGGCCGGCCCGTGGCCGCCCAGGTCGGTGGTCACCTCGGTTGCCGACGCGCTCAGGTCGTGTGTCTGCTCGACGCTCGGGTCGGCGTCGGTGGACTCCGGCCGGCGGATCGCGTCCAGGGTCTCCCGCGACAGGATCTCGGTCGGGCCCTCGATCAGCTCGTGGACCGACAGGTCGTCCGGCTCTCTCTTGCGGCCCATCACGCCCCCAGCAGACTCTGGCCGCAGACCCGGACCACGTTGCCGCTGATCGCGCCGCTCGCCGGCCAGGCCAACCAGCCGATCGTCTCGGCCACGTCCACCGGCAGCCCGCCCTGGGCCAGGCTGTTCATCCGTCGGCCCGCCTCGCGGACGACCAGCGGGATGCGGGCGGTCAGCCGGGTCTCGATGAAGCCGGGCGCCACGGCGTTGACGCTGATCCCCCGGTCGCGCAGGGCCGGGGCGAGAGAGTCGACCAGGCCGATCACGCCGGCCTTGCTGGTGGCGTAGTTGGTCTGACCCCGGTTGCCGGCGATCCCGGCGATCGAGGACACCCCGATGATCCGCCCGCCGGCCGGGATCAACTCCCGTTCCAGCAGTACGTCGTTGATCCGCTCCTGACTGGACAGGTTGACGTCGATGACCTGGTCCCACCGGTCGGCGTCCATCCGGCCGAGCGTCTTGTCGCGGGTGATGCCCGCGTTGTGCACCACCGCGTCGACGCGCCCGTGCCGGGTGGCCAGGTGGTCGGCGAGCCGGGTCGGCGCGTCCGGGGCGGTCAGGTCGAGCTGGACCGCCGTACCGCCGATGTCGTTCGCGACCGCCGCGAGGGCGTCCCCGGCCGCCGGGATGTCCAGCGCGACCACCTGGGCGCCGTCGCGGGCGAGGACCCCGGCCAGGGCCGCGCCGATTCCCCGGGCCGCCCCGGTGACCAGCACGACCTGCCCGTCCAGCGGACGGTTCCAGTCGTCCGGGGCGGTCGCCGTGCCGGTGCCGACCCGGACGACCTGCCCCGAGACGTACGCGGACCGGCCGGACAGCAGGAACCGGAGGGTCGCTTCGAGGCTGGTGGCATCACCGTCCCGAGCCACCTGGACGAGCTGGGCCGTGGTGCCCCGGCCGAACTCCTTGCCGATGCTGCGGACCAGCCCTTCCAGGGCCCGCTGGGCGGTCGCCTCGCGCGGGGTCGGGCACTCACCGGGCGGGGTGCCGAGCACGATCACCCGGCCGCTGGGCAGCAGGGTGCGGGCGTGCGGGTGGAAGAAGTCGTAGAGCTGGCGCAGTTGCGTCGAGTCGGTGATGCCGGTCGCGTCGTACCCGAGAGCGCCGAAGCGGTCCTGCCCCTCGGCCGTGCCGCCGTCGCGCAGCTCGACCCCGGCGGCGGTCAGGATCGTCCGGACCGGCTCGGCGAGTCGGCCGCCGTCGGCCGCGCCGAGCAGCGCCGGGCCGGGCAGCAGCGGGTCGCCGGGCTGGTGCCGGCGCAGTCGCGGCGGATCGGGCAGCCCGAGACGCTTCACCAGCGTGCGGCCGGCGGCCGATTGGACGAAGCTCGCGTACCTGTCGGTCATGGGCGTAGCCTACTGGCGAGTAAGGTTCGAGCAACACTCGCGAGGAGGCGGATCGTGCAGAGCATCCGGAGGGTCGCGGTCATCGGGGGCAACCGCATCCCCTTCGCCCGTTCCAACTCCCGCTACGCCGACGCGTCCAACGCCGACCTGCTCGGCGCGGCGCTCGACGGTCTGATCGCCCGGTACGGGCTGGCCGGGCAGCGGGTCGGCGAGGTGGTCACCGGGGCGGTGCTCAAGCACTCCCGCGACTTCAACCTCACCCGCGAGGTCGTCCTCGGATCCCGGCTCGACCCGCACACCCCGGCGTACGACATCCAGCAGGCCTGCGGCACCGGCCTGGAGGCCGCGATCCTCGTCGCCAACAAGATCGCCCTCGGTCAGCTCGACGTGGGCATCGCCGGCGGTGTCGACACCACCTCCGACGCGCCGCTCGCGGTCAACGAGGACATGCGTCGTACGCTGCTCAAACTCAACTCCGCCCGCACGGTCGGCCAGCGGCTGAAGATCGCCGCGAAGCTGCGCCCGCTCCAGCCGTTCAAGCCGGACATCCCCCGCAACGCCGAACCGCGCACCGGCCTGTCCATGGGTGACCACGCCGCCCAGACCGCGCTGCGCTGGCAGATCGACCGGCGCTCCCAGGACGAGCTGGCACTGCGCTCGCACCAGCGGCTCGCCGCCGCGTACGACAAGGGCTTCTTCGACGACCTGATGACGCCGTACCTGGGCCTGACCCGCGACCAGAATCTCCGCCCGGACACGAGCGTGGAGAAGCTCGGCGCCCTCAAGCCGGTCTTCGGCACCCGCGGCCCGGACGCCGAGCAGGCCACCATGACCGCCGGCAACTCCTCGCCGCTCACCGACGGCGCGTCCACCGTGCTGCTGGCCAGCGAGGAGTGGGCTGCCGCGCACAACCTGCCGGTGCTGGCCTGGTTCAGCTGGTCGGAGACGGCGGCCGTCGACTTCGTACACGGCGACGAAGGGCTGCTGATGGCCCCCGCGTACGCGGTGCCCCGGATGCTGGCCCGCGCCGGGCTCACGTTGCAGGACTTCGACTACTACGAGATCCACGAGGCGTTCGCCTCGCAGGTGCTGGCGACCCTCGCCGCCTGGGAGTCGCCGGAGTTCTGCAAGGACCGGCTCGGCCTGGACGCCCCGCTGGGCGCGATCGACAGCGACCGGCTCAACGTCAACGGTTCGTCGCTGGCCGCCGGGCACCCGTTCGCCGCGACGGGTGGGCGGATCGTCGCCACGCTGGCCAAACTGCTCGCCGAGAAGGGCAGCGGACGCGGGCTGATCTCCATCTGCGCGGCCGGCGGCCAAGGCGTGACCGCCATTTTGGAGCGTTGAGCGCTCGATCGTCCCTTACCGGGGTGACCGCCAGCAGGCGTTAACGGACTGTTCAGCGGGCCGTCCGCAGGCGGTGGGTTTACCACGCGACGGTGATCGCTGCCGCGTCTTCGACGCAGCGCTGATCACTCCTGCGTGCGGAACGGGGCCGTATCTCCATGGAGTCCGTCGTCCCCGGGACGACCACCCTGTCGGTGGTCATCCCGATGTTCAACGAGACCGCTGTCATCCCGGCCCTGGTGGCCCGACTGCGGCCGGTGCTCGACGCGCTCGGCGTCGACTACGAGGTGGTCGCCGTCGACGACGGCAGCGCCGACAACACCGTGTCGGTGCTCTTCGACCACGGCCGGAACTGGCCGCAGTTGCGGGTGCTCCGGCTCCGGCGCAACAGCGGTCACCAGGCGGCGTTGACGGCGGGCCTGCACCGGGCCGTCGGCCGGTGGATCGTCAGTCTCGACGCCGACCTGCAGGACCCGCCCGAGGCCATCGCCGAGATGCTGCGGGTGGCCCGGACGGACGCCGTGGACGTGGTCTACGGCGTCCGGGCGGACCGCAGCACCGACACCATCTTCAAGCGCAACACCGCCCGCGCCTACTACTGGGTGATGCGGCGGATCGTGGGCGCCGATCTGCCCGCCCAGGCGGGTGACTTCCGGCTGCTCAGCCGGGACGTCGTCGAGGTGCTGCGGCGGCTGCCGGAACGCGCGCCGGTCTACCGGCTGCTGGTGCCGTCGCTCGGCTTCCCCAGCGCCGAGGTGCGCTACACCCGCGCGGCGCGGGCCGCCGGGGAGACCAAGTACCCGCTGCGTCGGATGGTCGCGCTGGCCTGGGAGAGCACGGCGAACTTCTCGGCCGCGCCCTTGCGCCTGGCCACCTGGATGGGGATGTCGAGCTTCCTGCTCTGCCTGGCCCTGATCGTCTTCGGCATGGTCGTGCACGTCTCCGGTGCCACCATCCCCGGCTGGACCTCGATGTTCGTCGCGGTGCTGTTGCTCAGTGGGGTGCAGTTGGTCTGTCTCGGCCTGCTCGGCGAGTACGTCGGCCGGATCTACGCGACAGTGCAGAACCGGCCCGCCTTCCACGTCGGGTTCGACTCCCGGGACGGGGTTCCGGGCGCGGAGGCAGATGCACGTGGTCGTGTCGGTGACGACGTTGTCCGCCTCCGTGGCTGACGCCCTGCTGGCCGAGCGGGTCGACACTCCGGCCCCAGCCTCGGCCCCGCACCGGAACGCTCTCGTGCCGATTCTCAGCACGCTTCCGTGGGTGCTCGTGATCGGCGCGCTGCTCGTGGTGTGGTCACGGGGCAGCGTGCCGGTGCCGGACCTCGCGGGGTTCTCCGCGTACTGGGCGTTCGCGCTGGTGCTGCCCGGGACCCTGGTGCACCGCGCGCTGCGCGGCGGTCGCGGCAACCTCCCCGAGGACCTCGGCTTCGGCGCGGCCACCGGCCTGCTGTTGGAGATCGTCGCCTGGGCGTTGGCAGCGGCGGCCGGTCAACAGACCCTGCTGCGGTGGTGGCCGCTACCCGTACTCGTCGCGTTCGCCGCCGTGCCCGGGCTGCGCCGGCACTGGCGGGTCGGCGAACGCCGTCCGCTGCCGGTCGGTTGGCACTACGGCATGGGCGCGGCGCTGCTGGTGGTGCTGGCCTGGGGGTACGTCCAGTGGCGGATGGTCCCGCTGCCTCCGGTGTCCGGCGGCTACTACCAGGACGTGCTCTACCACCTGGGTCTGGTGCAGGAGTTGACCCGGGCGATGCCGTTCGAGTTGCCGCACGTCGCGGGGGAGGCGCTGCGCTACCACTACCTCTCCGACGCCCACATCGCCAGCGGCAGCATGATCACTGGCATCGCGCCGACGACGGTGCTGCTGCGACTCTGGTTGGTACCGGTGGTCGGCGTGGCGGTGGTGCTCGCGGCCGGGCTCGCCCGCGACCTGAGTGGAGCGGTCTGGGCCGGTCCGGTGGCCGCCCTCACCGCTTTCACCGGTGCGGCGGTCACGCTCGGCTCGCCCGTGGGTGCGTCCGGCGAGATGCCGCTCTCCTACGCCAGCCCCTCCCAGACGTACGTGCTGGTGCCGTTGTTGCTGCTGGCCGGGCTCGTTGTCGACGCGGCCAGGGGGCGTTCCCTCGGCCCGGCCTGGCCGCTGGTCCCGGCGCTCGGGCTGGTCTGTGCGGGGGCGAAGTCCAGCGCGTTGCCGCCGCTGATCGCCGGCCTGGGTCTCACCGCCGTGGTGTTCTGGTGGCGCAAGCGGCAGATCCCCCGACCCGCCCTGGTGGCGTTGGCCTGCCTGGTGGCGGCGATGGCGCTCGGTTTCCGGCTGTTCGCCGGTGGCGGGGCCTCCACCCTGCGCGTGCAGGCGTTGGCGTTGCTGCACTTCGTCGCCCCGTACGCCGAGACGCTCGGGCCGGGTGACGGGATCTGGCCGAGCGCACCGCTGCCACCGGGCATCAACGACGGTGGTGTCCTCGGATGGCTGCTGGCGTTCGCGGTGGTGGGCTGGTGGGTGCTGGGTCAGTCGCCACGGTGGGTGGGCATGGGCCTGCTCCGCGAGCGTGGGCACCGGGCCGATCCGGCGGTCTGGCTGCTCGCCGGCACGGTCCTCGCCGGGGCCGCCACCACCTGGGTGTTCCAGCACCCGTCGATCAGTCAGATCTACTTCTGGATGGGCGTCATCCCGATCGGCGTCGTGCTCACCACCTGGTCTCTCGCTGCGGCTCGGGCGTCCTGGCCGGTGCTGGTGGTGCCCGCCGTGGCCGGCGGGTTGGCGGGGCTCGCCACCGCCGGCACGGTGGTGGGTTTCGCCGTGCCGAGGATCAGCCGGCCCGGCACCCCCACCACCTCGACGATCGAGGGGTGGCTGCGGGTCCTGGGTCTCTCGGCCGCACGGTACGTGCTGTTCGTGGCGGTTGCCGCCGCGCTCGCCGTCGCAGTGGCGGCCCTGTGGGGGCGTCGCGTTTCGGCGCCGGCAAATGCGGGAGCAGGTCGTCGGCGAACGGTGACGATCGCCGTGGCCGGGGTCACCGCGGCGCTGCTCGGTGCCAGCGCCGCCGTCGTGCTGGGCGGGACGGTTCGCTCGGTGCTGACCGAGCCGGGGCCGCCGGCCACCGGACCGCAGCCGTACTCGCTGACCGCCGCCGAGATGCGCGCGGCGCTGTGGCTTGACGACAACGCCGCCGACGATGACGTGGTCGCCACCAACGTCCACTGCCGGCCGGTGCGGACCACCCCGCACTGCGACGCCCGGGCGTTCTGGGTGACCGGGCTGGGCGGGCACCGCACGGTGGTGGAGAGCTGGGGCTACACCGACGCGGTGGTGGCCGCGCACGGCGTCGACAACCTGGGGTACGCCCGGCAGAGCTTTCCCGACCAGGAGTTGCTCGCGCTCAACGACGGGGTGTTCAGTGCGCCGACCCTGGCCGACCTGGATCGGCTCCGGACGGAGTACGGGGTCCGTTGGCTCTTCGCCGACAGCAGGGCCGGTGCGGTGTCGCCGGAGCTGGCCCGGCTGGCCCAGATCCGGCTGGTCGCCGGCCCGGTGACCGTCTACGAGCTCACCCGATCCTGACCGCCTCCGGGGTCCGGCCCGGTCCAGGCGCCGGTCAGCGGGTGCGGGACAATGAGGTACGTGACGACGATCCCGAACGTGCTCGCCAACCGGTACGCCTCGCCCGAGTTGGTCGCCCTCTGGTCGCCCGAGGAGAAGGTCCGGATGGAACGGCGACTGTGGCTCGCCGTGCTCCGCGCACAGCGTGACCTGGGCGTGGCGGTCCCGGACGGCGTGGTCGAGGCGTACGAGCGGGTGCTCGACCAGGTCGACCTCGCGTCGATCGCCGAGCGGGAGCGGGTCACCCGGCACGATGTGAAGGCCCGCATCGAGGAGTTCAGCGCGCTGGCCGGGCACGAGCACGTGCACAAGGGGATGACCTCGCGCGACCTCACCGAGAACGTCGAGCAGCTTCAGGTGCGTGCCTCGCTGGAGCTGATCCGGGACCGGGTGGTGGCGACCCTGGCCCGGTTGGCGTGGCTCGCGTACGAGCACTCCGAGCTGGTCATGACCGGCCGCTCGCACAACGTCGCCGCGCAGGCCACCACGCTGGGCAAGCGCTTCGCGTCGGCGGCCGAGGAGCTGCTCATCGCGTACGACCGGCTGGAGGAGCTGATCGCCCGCTACCCGCTGCGCGGCATCAAGGGCCCGGTGGGCACGGCCGCCGACCAGCTCGACCTCTTCGACGGCGACGCCGACAAGGTGGCCGAGCTGGAGCGACGGGTCGCCGAGCACCTGGGCTTCTCGCGGGTGCTGGACAGCGTCGGGCAGGTCTACCCGCGCTCGCTGGACTTCGACGTGCTGGCCGCGTTGGCGCAGACCGCCGCCGCGCCGTCGTCGCTGGCCACCACGATCCGGCTGATGGTCGGCCAGGAGCTGGTCACCGAGGGATTCAAGCCGGGTCAGGTCGGTTCCAGCGCGATGCCGCACAAGATGAACACCCGTTCGTCCGAGCGGGTGAACGGCTTCGCGGTCATCATCCGGGGTTACCTGTCGATGGTCGGCGAACTGGCCGGCGACCAGTGGAACGAGGGGGACGTCTCCTGCTCGGTGGTCCGTCGGGTCGCTCTGCCGGACGCGTTCTTCGCCGCCGACGGGCTGTTCCAGACGTTCCTCACCGTGCTCGACGAGTTCGGCGCGTACCCGGCGGTGATCAACCGGGAGTTGGAGCGCTTCCTGCCCTTCCTGGCGACCACCAAGATCCTGGTGGCGGCGGTCCGGCGGGGCGTCGGCCGGGAGGTCGCCCACGAGGTGATCAAGGAGCACGCGGTCGCGGTGGCGCTGGCCATGCGCGAGAAGGGCGCCCCGGAGAACGACCTCTTCGACCGCCTGGCCGCCGACGGCCGCCTCGGCCTGTCCCGCGCCGACATCGACACCCTGGTAGCCGACCGCACAGCCTTCGTAGGAGCGGCCAAGTCCCAGGTGGAGCAGGTAACCCGCAGAATCACCAAGGTCGTGGAAACCCACCCCAACGCCGCCACCTACACCCCACCCCCCATCCTCTAACCCCCCCCCGGTCCCCCCCGGTCCCCCCTCTTGCGCCCCGCGCCCCCTTCTGGCCCGGTGATCAAGAGGTTCGCGTCAACTTTGATCTCCCTGGTGACGCAAACCTCTTGATCACCCGAGGTGGAGGGGAGGTGGAGGGGAGGGGGAGGGGTGGGGTTTGGGCGGTCAGTCGCCGGTGGGGGTTTCGGCGGCTGTTCGCAGGGTGGGGGCGCTTGCTGGTTCGGCGATGCCGCCCAGGGACTCGGCGAAGGCGGGGTCGGTGGCGGTGTCCGCTGCCACCGCCGGCTGGTCGGGCGGCATGACCGCGGGCATCGTCGGTACGGCGACGACCGCCGTGCCGTACGCGCAGATCTCCATCCACATCTCGCCGCAGTCCCGGCTGTCGAAGCGCATACCGATCACGGCGTTCGCGCCGAGCCGCAGGGCCTCCTCGCCGAGGCGGGTCACCGAGTCGGTGCGCCACCGGGTCAGGTTGTCGGGCGCCATCGGGTCGTACGCGCCACCGCGCAGGTTCTTGACCCCCTCGCGGTACGGGTTGCGCGTCCTGGCCATCGATGACACCACCTCACCGAGAATCTGGCGGATCTCGTAGCCGGGCAGTTGCTCTGTCGTCACGACCAGCACGTTTCCGATGCTGTCAGGAGTTGCGCGACCCGATCGGGTGCCGTGTTCACCTGATCGGATGCTGCAAAACGGCGCGGCGCGGACGGCCGGCGCGGGGCCGACCATCCGCGCCGCACGGGCGCTAACCGTCAGACACCGGCCACCGAGGTGATCCAGGCCCGGTTGTACGCGACGCTGCCGTAGTTCTGGATGTTGTAGCCGTCGGCCGTGGAGGCCACGCCGACCTGCTGGCCGTTGTAGAACTGCGGGCCGCCCGAGTCGCCCCGCCAGGCGTTGCCGTTGATCCGGGTGCTGCGGATGGCCTGGCCGCCGTACGCGTCGGTGACGTTGGTGCTGGTCACCTGGACGGTGGCGGTCTTGAGCTGGCTGGACGCGGAGCAGCCGCTGTAGCAGGTCATGCCCCACCCGTAGATCGAGTTGGTCGAGCCGACCGGCGGGTTGCTGCTCGCCAGGGAGACCGTCGAGGTGCTGACGGTGCTGGACAGGCGCATGAGGGCCAGGTCGTTACGGGTGTAGGTGGCGCTGACGGTGCGGGTGACCCCACCGGAGGCGCGGTAGACGCTGCCGACCCGGACGGACATCGTGCCGCTGATGCAGTGCCGGGCGGTGAGCACCCACTGCGCGGCGATCACGCTGCCCGAGCAGGTGAACGAGCCGTTGCTCAGCACGGCGGCGGCCCAGGGGGCGGACGAGACGGTGCCGCCGCCGATGATGGGCTGGGGGCCGGCCGGGGCAGCGGACGCGCCGGACGCGGCGGCGAGGGCGCCGACCAGCGCCGTGCTGATCAGGGCGAGCAGGGGACGAACGCGCATCGGTGGACTCCTTGGGGCGGGTGGGGCCCGGGGTCGCCGGGTGCCCGGGGGCGACGACGGGAGGTCCCCATCGCCGCTGGCATCGAGCCATGTCGATGTACTGTAGGGCTGGCGGACATCGTTTTCAAGAAGCTGATCGAGTTCAGTCAATGTAACGATTCGGCTACCCGCTGCGCCGTATATGCCCTGCTGAGGCGGCCTGTGCCGGGTTGCCGCGCGCGCTCGCCGCCGGTTATGTGGATCACTGCCTGAACTGCGCCCGGCCGGTGCGTCCGCGACGGAATCTGCCAGGTACGCTGGCTGCGCTCGCCCGTTGTGGGTAGGCACCCAACTGCGTACACAGTCAGGAGTGCCCAGTGCCTCGCGTCGTCGTCGACGTCATGCTCAAGCCCGAGATCCTCGATCCGCAGGGCCAGGCCGTCGCAAACGCGCTGCCCCGGCTCGGCGTCAGCGACGTCGCCTCAGTCCGGATCGGCAGGCGGATCGAGATCGACTTCACCGGTGAACCGGACCTGGACCGGGCCCGGGAAATCGCCGACAAGCTGCTCGCCAACCCGGTCATCGAGGACTTCACCGTCCGCCTGGTCGAGACCGACGAGACCGCGGACGCCCGCTCGTGACCGCCCGGGTCGGTGTGGTCACGTTCCCCGGCTCGCTCGATGACGGGGACGCGGCCCGCGCCGTCCGGATCGCCGGCGCCGAGCCGGTCCGGCTCTGGCACGGCGACGAGAACCTGCACGGGGTGGACGCCGTCGTCCTGCCCGGCGGGTTCTCCTACGGCGACTACCTGCGCTGCGGGGCCATCGCCCGGTTCGCCCCGGTGATGGAGACGATCGTCGACGCCGCCCAGGGCGGTCTGCCGGTGCTCGGCATCTGCAACGGCTTCCAGATCCTCTGCGAGGCGCACCTGCTGCCGGGCGCGCTCACCCGCAACCAGCACCTGCACTTCCGCAACCGGGACCAGGTGCTGCGCATCGAGTCGGCCGGCACCGCGTGGACCAACGCGTTCCAGGCCGGCCAGGAGGTGCTGATTCCGGTCAAGAACGGCGAGGGCTGCTACGTCGCCGACACCGCGACGCTGGACCAGCTCGAAGCCGAGGGCCGGGTCGTCGCCCGCTACGTCGGCGGTAACCCGAACGGGTCGCAGCGCGACATCGCCGCGATCACCAACGCCGCCGGCAACGTGGTCGGCATCATGCCGCACCCGGAGCACGCGGTGGAGGCGCTCACCGGCCCCTCGCTGGACGGTCTCGGGTTCTTCACCTCGGTCCTCAAGCACCTGGTGGGGACCCCAGCGTGAGCATCGGTCAGCTCAACCGCCGCTCTGGCGGGCACGAGCGCAGCGAGGAGAGGTCATGACCACCCATCCGGACCCGGTACGGGACACTCCGGAGGCGTACTCCGCCCCGGCGCAGCCGACCGAGCCGCCGGCGCAGCCCACCGCCCCGGCGGTCGCTCCCGCGCAGCCGGCGAGCGCCGACTGGACCGACGGCGTGGACACCGTGCCCCGTGCCGGTGGCACCCCGGGCGAGCTTCAGCCGTACACCGAGCTGGGCCTGCGCGACGACGAGTACGACCGGATCCGGCAGATCCTCGGCCGCCGGCCCACCCAGTCCGAGCTGGCCATGTACTCGATCATGTGGAGCGAGCACTGCTCTTACAAGTCGAGCAAGGTGCACCTGCGTCAGTTCGGTGAGAAGGCCCCGCAGAGCGACCGCCTGCTCGCCGGTATCGGCGAGAACGCCGGTGTCGTGCAGGTCTCCGACAAGCTGGCGGTGACCTTCAAGGTCGAGTCGCACAACCACCCGAGCTTCGTCGAGCCGTACCAGGGCGCGGCGACGGGTGTCGGCGGCATCGTCCGGGACATCCTCGCCATGGGCGCCCGCCCGATCGCGGTCATGGACCCGCTGCGCTTCGGCGCGGCGGACCACCCGGACACCGCCCGGGTGCTCACCGGTGTGGTCGCCGGTGTCGGCGGCTACGGCAACTGTCTCGGCCTGCCCAACATCGGCGGCGAGCTGGTCTTCGACCCGTCCTACCAGGGCAACCCGCTGCTCAACGCGCTCTGCCTGGGCGTGCTGCCGGTCGACCGGCTGCAGAACAAGGCCGCCGCCGGCCCCGGCAACGTGGTCGTGCTGATGGGCGCGAAGACCGGCCGGGACGGCATCGGCGGCGTCTCGGTGCTGGCCAGCGCCACCTTCGACGAGGGCAGCGAGGCCCGTCGCCCGGCCGTGCAGGTCGGCGACCCCTTCACCGAGAAGCTGTTGATCGAGGCGTGCCTGGAGCTGTACGACGGCCAGCTGGTCGTCGGCATCCAGGACCTCGGTGGTGCCGGCCTGACCTGCGCGCTCACCGAGACCGCCGCCGCAGCCGGCACCGGCATGCGGGTCTGGCTGGAGCGGGTGCCGCTGCGGGAGCCCTCGATGGACCCGCACGAGATCCTGGCCAGCGAGTCCCAGGAGCGGATGCTGCTGGTCGTCGAGCCGGACAAGCTCGACGCGGTGCTCAAGACCTGCGAGAAGTGGGGCGTCCTCGGCACCGCGATCGGTGAGGTCACCGCCCCGGAGCCGGACGGCCGCCCCGGTCGCCTGCTGATCACCTGGCGGGACCACCTGGTCGTCGACGTGCCGCCGGGTTCGCTGGTGGACGACGGCCCGGTGTACGCCCGTCCGATGCGTGAACCGGCCGACCTGATCCTGCTCCAGGCAGACCGTGCCGAGACGCTGCCCCGCCCGGCCGACCCGGACGCGCTGCGGGAGACCGTGCTGCGCATGATCGCGTCGCCGAACCTGGCCGACAAGACCTGGGTCACCGAGCAGTACGACCGTTACGTGCTGGGCAACACCGTGCTCGCCCAGCCGGAGGACGGCGGCGTGATCCGGATCGACGAGCAGACCGGGCTCGGCGTGGCGCTGTCGGTGGACGGCAACGGCCGGTACGCCCGGCTCGACCCGTACCAGGGCACCAAGCTGGCCCTCGCCGAGGCGTACCGGAACGTGGCGGTGACCGGCGCGAAGCCGATCGCCGTCACCAACTGCCTCAACTTCGGCTCGCCGGAGGACCCGGGCGTGATGTGGCAGTTCGCCGAGGCCGTGCGCGGCCTGGCGGACGGCTGCCTGGAGCTGGGCATCCCGGTCACCGGCGGCAACGTCAGCTTCTACAACCAGACCGGCGCCGCGGCCATCCACCCGACCCCGGTGGTCGGTGTGCTGGGCGTGCTGGACAACGTGGCCGACCGGGTGCCGATGGGCTTCGTCCCGCGTCCCAGCGGCGACCACGACCAGCTCTACCTGCTCGGTGAGACGAACGTGGAGCTGTCCGGCTCGGAGTGGGCCTGGGTGACGCACGAGCACCTCGGCGGCATCCCGCCGCAGGTTGACCTGCTCCGCGAGAAGGCGCTGGCCGACCTGCTGGCCGAGGCCGCCCGGGTGGGCCACCTCAGCTCGGCGCACGACCTGTCCGACGGTGGTCTCGCCCAGAGCCTGGTCGAGTCCTGCCTGCGGCGTGGCGTCGGCGCCCGGATCGCCGTGCCGGAGCAGTTCGCCGAGGGCTCGATGCCCTTCGTCTACCTCTTCAGCGAGTCCGCGACGCGGGCGCTGGTGTCGGTGCCGCGTGGCCACGACAAGGCGTTCGCGGCGCTCTGCGCCGAGCGGGGCGTGCCGTTCGAGCTGATCGGTGTCACCGACCCGTCCGGCGGGGCGCTCGAGGTGCACGGGCAGTTCCGGATCGGCCTGGACGAGCTGCGCGCCGCGCACACCGAGACGCTCCCGCGCCTCTTTGGTGGCACCGCCGCCGTCGAGGCTGTGCCGTCGGCTGTCACCGAGCCCGCCGTCGCCGAGGTGCCCGCCCCGGCCGCCGGCGTGGCGGGCGCGGTCGAGGCCGTGCCGCTGCCGGCCGCCCCGGCCGAGCCGGTGGACGCGTCGGAGGTGCTCTCCGAGCCGATCGCCTCGGCCGGCCCGTCGCCACAGACCGGGGCTGTCGACCCGATCGGGTCGCAGCAGCCGTCCGAGTCTGGTTCCGGTGCCACCGAGCCGTCGCCTGACGAGCGCTGAGGCGTTGACGGCGGCCGTCTACGGCCAGCCCGGGTCAGGCGCCAGGTTCGACTGGGGCCTGACCGGGGCGGCCGAACTCGGCCGGGTCTGCGCGGCGCTGGTGGTGGTGGACGTGCTCTCGTTCACCACCGCCGTGGAGGTGGCGGTCGCCCGGGGTACGCGGGTGCACCCCTTCCCGTGGGGTGAGCAGGCCGCCGAGTACGCGCTGCGGGTCGGCGCGGTGGCGGCGGTCGGCCGTCGCCGGGTGACAGCCGACCACCCGTGGTCACTCTCACCCGCCGCGCTGAGCGCCGCGCCGACCGTCGCGGACCTGGTGCTGCCCTCGCCGAACGGCTCGGCCATCAGCGCCGCCGCCAGCGCCACCGGGCTACCGGTGGTCGCGGCGTGCCTGCGTAACGCGCGCGCCGTCGGGCGTTGGCTGCGCCGCCAGGGGTACGGCACGACGGACGCCCCGATCGGCGTCATCGCCTCCGGGGAGCGCTGGCCGGACGGGTCGCTGCGCCCCTGCGTCGAAGACCAACTCGGTGCGGCGAGCGTGCTGGACGCTCTGTCCGGGGTGCCGGGCGGTCTCTCCGTGGAGGCGGCCATGGCGCTCGCCGCGCTGGCCAGCACTCCGGACGTACCCGCCGCGGTACGCGGCAGCGTCTCCGGCCGGGAGTTGACCGAGGGCGGCTTCGAAGCCGACGTCGACGTCGCCGTCCAGGTCGGCGTGTCCGAGGTCGTGCCGGTCCTCCGCCAGGGCGTCTTCTCCGCCGCCTGACCCACCCCGCACAGCACCCGCCCCCCGCAGCTCCCGTCCCCGGACGCCCGCCCCGGTGGCACCCATCCCGGCGGCACCCGCCCCGGTGGCGCCCACGGCGATGATCATGAAGTTATCGCCCCGACACGCCGTGCGCGTGGGCAATAACTTCGTGATCGACGAGGTGGGACCGGGTGGGGGTGGGTGGGGGTTACGGCGAACGGCCGCCCGGTCTTCCGGGCGGCCGTTCGCGGTGCGCTGTGGGTAGTGCTGGTGTTAGTCGTCCAGCCAGTCGAGCCGGCGGCCGCCGCGCTCGGTGGGCGGGGGACTGTCCGGACGGGCCCGGCCACCCTGCTGCTGCTGGCCGTAGCCGCCCTGGTCGTAGCCCCGGTCGTCGTAGCTGCCGCGTTGCTGCGGGGGCTCCTGGCCGTAGCCGCCCTGGTCGTACCCGCCGCCAGTCTGGCCGTAGCCGCCCTGGTCGTAGCCCCGGTCGTCGTAGCCGCCGCGTTGCTGCGGGGGCTCCTGGCCGTAGCCGCCCTGGTCGTACCCGCCACCGGTCTGGCCGTAGCCGCCCTGGTCGTACGCGTTGGTCTGCTGGCCGTAGCCGCCCGTCGGCTCCGCCCCACGACCGCCGCCGTACGGGGCGGTCGGGTCGGGCTGGCCGTAGCCCTGGCCCTGCTCCGGCTGGTACACGCCGGTGGCGTACGGGTCGGCCGGCGCCGGGTACTGGGTGCTGTCGCCGGTGTACCGGCCGGTCGGCTCGTCGAAGCGCTCGCCGTAGCCGCCGGCTGCCCCACCGGCGGGAGCCGGCGGGTAGCCGCCCGCGCCGGCCGGCGCGGTGTAGTCACGGCTGCCGTAGCCGCTACCCGAGGAGGGCGCGCCGCCGTAGCCACCATCCGGGGCCGCCGCGCCGCCGTAGCCACCATCCGGGGCCGCCGCGCCGCCGTAGCCCGCGCCGGAGCCGGGTGCGGCGCCGTAGCCGTCCGCGCCACCGCCGTAGCCGCCGTCCGGCGTTGCCCCGGTGCCGTAGCCGCCACCCGAGGCGGGGGCGTTGCCGTAGCCGCCGTAGCCGCCCTGGCCGGGCTCGTCGTCGTAGCCGGTCCCGCCCCAGCCCTGCTGGCCCGCCGCGCCGTAGGGCTGCGCTGGCGCGCCGTACGGGTCCGGCGGGACGTCGTCGACGACCGGGCGGTGCATCATGGTCGGCGCCTCGCTCAGCGCCGCGCCGCCGACCATGGTCGGGTCGGGCGCGCCACCGGGGCGGTTGACCACCCGGGTCTGGTCGTCGGCCCCGCGGAAGGCCCCACGGGCCGCCGGCACCGCGCCGCCGGCACCGGCAGCGCCGGCCGCCGCCGGCTCGTCATCGTCGTCGCCGCTCTCGCGGCGCTTCATCCACAGCAGGACGATCGTGCCGACGCCGGCCGCGACGAGCAGGCCGCCGAGCAGGATGATCAGGTACGAGCCGAAGCCGCCGCCGTCGTCCTCCTTGCTGGCGTTCGCCGGGGCGCCCGGGCTGGCCTCCTCGGAGGGTTGGTCCTCGGCACCCTCCTCGGTCGCCTCGTCGGTGGGGGTGGCGTCGGCGGTGGGCGACGGGGTGGCGCTCGGCGTCACCTCGACCTTGATCTCCAAGGTGATCCGCTGGCCGGTGATGGTCTGCCCGGCGTTCGCGGTGAAGCTCTTGAACGCCTTGATGTTTTCGGAGGACGCACCCAGGTCGATCCGACCGGGAGTGATCGGGCTCTGACTGCTGCCCGTGAACTTGAAGTTGCCACTGCCATCGGCGACGGCGTCGTAGCGGTGACCGGCGGTGTCCTGGAGGAGGACGAACGCGTTCGGCACCGGCTCGCCGTCGGCCTTCTTGACCACCTTGCCGGAGACCGACTTCACCGTCTGGTTCTGCTGCGGCGGGGGCGGCGATGCGGCCTTCGCGGTGAGGTTGACCGTGGTCGAACCCTGTCCGTTTCCGAGGCCGGCGCTGGCCCTGACGGTGACGCGAGCGGACCCGTTCGAAGCGTCGTCCGCCACCTTGAACTTGGCCGTGTAGGTCTTGGCCTCGGTCACGTTCCCCTGCGAGCAACCATCGATGCACTGAAGCTTGGGGTTGTCAGAACTGACAGTTACATCGGCGGGAACTGGTTGGTCGTCGAAGCTGAGCGTGTAGCTCACTGTCGTCTCGCCGCCCGCTTGGACGGTGCCCGGGGAGGCTGAGACGTTTGTGACCTTGGGAGCGGCCATTGCTGGTGTGGCGGGGACGGCGAGCAGAGCGCCGGCAACCAGCGCTGCGACCACACCGGCCCGCTGCTTCCAGGCACGTCGGTGTGTTGACACGTCCACCGCCTTCCGGGCTGACGTCCCTCGACCGGCGGGGCGCCGGGCCGGGGATCATCACGGTACGAATACGCCGTCGGCCACTATGCCTTGTCTCACTGGATCGGCGCGACCCAGGGCCAACGTCAGGTGCTCCACCTGTGGGTCGTATCGTCCCGTCGTGTCCTCTCCGCACAGTAAGTCCGCCGCCGTCGTGGCGGCTCTGTCGGCGCTTGACGAGGGGCGTACGCCCGAACGGCCGGTACTCCGGGAGGCGGTCCGGTCCTTGTTGGCCGTCCTCACGGAGCGCGCCCCCGGCCGATCGGTGGAGGTGCGCGTTCCACCATACGGTGCGATCCAGTGCGTCCCCGGTCCTCGACACACCAGAGGAAACCCGCCGAACGTGGTCGAGATGTCGCCGCAGACCTGGTTGGAGCTCGCCACCGGTCGGCTCGGGTGGGCCGACGCGGTCACCGATGGACGTGTTCAGGTGAGCGGCATTCGGGCGGACATCTCGGCCTATCTGCCCCTCTAGCTGCGCCGATGTCCGAGTGATCGTGACTCTCGGCAGGGAAATCGTGACTATCTGTATTGACGCTGACTCGCGTACACTGTCAGGCGACGAGAGTGGTCCCGGCCGAGAAGTGTGGATCCGACCCGTGATCCCCGCCAGGCCGGTCCAGACCAGCATGAGGGAGCGGTAGTGCCCCGAGGCGACGGCCGGCTGAGCCACGACCTTGACCCCCAACGACCTGGCCCCCAGGATGCCTGCGGCGTCTTCGGCGTGTGGGCCCCCGGCGAAGAGGTCGCGAATCTGACCTACTTCGGCCTCTACGCCCTGCAGCACCGCGGCCAGGAGGCGGCGGGCATCGCGGTCAGCGACGGCTCGGGCGTGGTGGTCTACAAGGATCTCGGCCTGGTGGCCCAGGTCTTCGACGAGCCCACCCTGGCCAGCCTGCGCGGCCACCTGGCGATCGGGCACGCCCGATACTCCACGACCGGCGCGTCCAACTGGGAGAACGCCCAGCCGACCATCCGGTCGACCGATTCCGGCACGACCATCGCGCTGGCCCACAACGGCAACCTGGTCAACACCGCCGAGTTGGAGAAGGAGGTCGCCGAGCGCGGCCTGGTCGCGGACGGCTCGACCAACGACACCTCGCTGGTGACCATGCTGCTGGCCAGCCGCCCCGACCTGTCGGTCGAGGCCGCCGCGCTCGAGGTGCTGCCGCAGCTACGTGGGGCGTTCAGCTTCGTCTTCATGGACGAGTCGACGCTGTACGCGGCCCGCGACCCGCACGGCGTACGCCCGCTGGTGCTCGGCCGGCTGGAGCGTGGCTGGGTGGTCGCGAGCGAGACCGCCGCGCTGGACATCGTCGGCGCGAGCGTGGTGCGCGAGATCGAGCCCGGCGAACTGATCGCGATCGACGAGGAGGGGCTGCGGTCCACCCGCTTCGCCGCGCCCGAGCCGAAGGGCTGCCTCTTCGAGTACGTCTACATCGCCCGCCCCGACGCGACCATCGCCGGGCGGAACGTGCACGCGGCGCGGGTGCAGATCGGCCGCCAGTTGGCCAAGGAGCATCCGGTCGAGGCCGACCTGGTCATCCCGGTGCCCGAGTCCGGCACCCCGGCCGCGATCGGGTACGCGGAGGCGTCCGGTATCACCTACGGCGCGGGCCTCATGAAGAACCCGTACGTGGGGCGGACCTTCATCCAGCCGTCGCAGACCCTGCGTCAGCTCGGCATCCGACTCAAGCTCAACCCCCTGCGGCAGAACGTGCGTGGCAAGCGGCTGGTGGTCGTGGACGACTCGATCGTGCGCGGCAACACGCAGCGGGCCATCGTCCGGATGTTGCGCGAGGCGGGGGCGCTCGAGGTGCACGTCCGGATCTCCTCCCCGCCGGTGAGTTGGCCGTGTTTCTACGGCATCGACTTCGCCACCCGGGCGGAGCTGTTGGCCAACGGGTTGGACAACGACGGCATCCGGCGTTCCATCGGCGCCGACACGCTGGGTTACGTATCGCTTCCCGGCCTGATCGCCGCGACCGAGCAGCCGAAGACCCGGCTGTGTCGGGCGTGTTTCGATGGGGAGTACCCGATCGAGCTGCCGGCCGGCAACCTGATCGGCAAGCATGTGCTCGAAGGGATGGGCCGCTGGGTCGCCAACGCGCCGCCGGAGGCCCCGGAGAGCTTCGGCTCGCTCGTCGCCACTCCGGGTGGCGTGACCGCAAACCGCCCGTAGCACCAACCGGCGCGGCCCGGCCACCGCCGGCGCGGCACCGAGAACCACAAAAGGGGAGAACCGTGACGCACGTGTCCGAGCGCAGCGGCGCAGGAAGCAGCCCGAACGGCGCTGGCAGCGACCACCAGCCGTGGACGGGCGGTGCCGGCCGCCAGCGGGGCAAGCGTTCCGTCTCGTACGCCGACGCCGGGGTCTCCATCGACGCGGGCGACCGCGCGGTCGAGCTGCTGAAGTCGAAGGTGCGCGAGACCCGGCGCCCCGAGGTGCTGGGTGACCTCGGCGGCTTCGCCGGCCTGTTCCGCCTGGACACGAAGAAGTACAAGAACCCCATCCTGGCGTCCTCGACCGACGGTGTGGGCACCAAGCTGGTCATCGCCCAGCAGATGGACATCCACGACACGGTCGGCATCGACCTGGTCGCGATGGTCGTCGACGACCTGGTCGCCTGCGGCGCGGAGCCGCTGTTCCTGCTCGACTACATCGCCACCGGCGAGGTCGTTCCGGACAAGGTGGCCGAGATCGGCGCGGGCATCGCCGACGGCTGCCGGTACGCGGGCTGCGCGCTGCTGGGCGGGGAGACCGCCGAGCACCCCGGTGTGCTGCGCCCGGACGAGTACGACATCTCCGCGACCGGCGTCGGTGTGGTCGAGGAGGCCGACATCCTCAGCCCGGAGCGCGTCGAGGTGGGTGACGTCGTCATCGCCATGCGCTCCTCCGGCCTGCACTCCAACGGCTACTCGCTGGTCCGGCACGTGCTGCTCGGCGCCGCCCGGATGCGACTGGACATCGTGATCGACGACTTCGGCCGGCAGCGGACCCTCGGTGAGGAGCTGCTGACCCCCACCAAGATCTACGCCAAGGACTGCCTCAAGCTGATCGAGGAGGCCGAGGTGCGGGCGCTGTCGCACATCACCGGCGGTGGCATCCCGGGCAACCTGGTGCGGGTGCTTCCCGAGCACGTCGACGCGGTGGTCAACCGGTCCACCTGGAAGCCGCAGCCCATCTTCGACCTGATCCAGTCGAAGGGCCGGATCGACGACCAGGACATGGAGTCGACGTTCAACATGGGCGTCGGCATGTTCGCGATTGTCTCGGCCGAGGACGCCGATCGCGCCCTGGCCACGCTGACCGGTCGTGGGGTCGAGGCCTGGCAGGCGGGCGAGATCATCGAGGGCACCGGCAACGTGCAGATGGTGGGTCAGCACACCCGCGGCTGATCACGCTCCGGTGACCGTACGGGCACCTGATCAGGGCTTCACCCGAGTGGCCGGCGCCGCCTAGCCTGAAAGGCTCGGGCTGGGCGGAGGAGGGTGATGGCTGCTGGGGAACCGACGTTCAGCGGGATGCGCGGGCTGGCCGCCGTCCCGTCGTACGTCGTCATGCAGCCCACCACGCTGTGCAACCTCGACTGCGCGTACTGCTACCTGCCGTTCCGGTCCGCCGACCGGCGGATGTCGGTGCCGGTGGCCGAGGCGGTGGCGGCGGCGGTCAACCCGTGGGCGGCCTCCGGGCGCTTCTCCGTCGTGTGGCACGGCGGCGAGCCGCTGGCGGCCGGTCGGGAGCACCTGGCCGCCCTGATCGCGCCCTTCGGGCCCGAGGTCGAACACCACGTGCAGACGAACGCCACGTTGATCGACGACGAGTGGTGCGAGTTCTTCGCCCGGCACGAGATGCGGGTCAGCGTGAGCGTGGACGGGCCGCGTGAGCGCAACGGCGACCGGGTCAACCGTGGCGGTCAGCCGGCGTACGACCGGATCCTGCGTGGTGTGGCCGCGCTGCGCCGGCACGACCTGCCCTTCTCCGCGCTGGCCGTGGTGTCCCGGCCGACGCCGGGCCTCGCCGCGGAGCTGTACGACTACTTCCTCGATCTGGGCTGCGACGTGCTGGGCATCAACATCGAGGAGACCGAAGGGGTCAACACCCGCGACAACAGCCACGACCCGGCGGCGGTGACCACGTTCTGGGCCGAACTGGTGGCGGCCTGGCGGCGGGCGCCCCGGATCCACCTGCGCGAGGTCGAGTGGTCGCTGCGGTACGCGGCGGCGGTCCTCGACGGCACGGCGGACGGTGTGCTGCCCCGCCGGCTGGATCCGATACCCACCATCGGGCACGACGGCTCGGTGACGGTGCTCTCCCCGGAGTTGGCCGGCTTCACCGACCCGCGCTACGGCGACTTCAGCAGTGGGAACGTGCTGACCACTCCGCTGGCCCGGATCCTGGCCGGTGCCGCGTCGACCTCGTGGGTCGGCGAGTTCCTGACGGGGGTGGAAGCGTGTCGGGTGTCGTGCCCGTATTTCGGCTTCTGTGGTGGCGGTCACGCTGCCAACCGTTACTTCGAGCTGGGGCGTTTTGACGGTACGGAGACCGAGCACTGCCGCAACAGCAAGATCCGCCTATTGGAGGGAGTGTTGGAGCATGCCCGAGATCACCAGTCACCGGCGGCCTGAACGCGAAGCGGACGATGCCCCGGACGACGTCACCGAGCGCGTGCGGGAGGCCGCCCCCGGGCTTGTCGCGCTGTTGCAGGAGGCCGCGGACGCACGGCGGCTACGGGCCGAGGTGGCGGGCGGAGACGGCGTCAGCGCGGTCTGCGCGTGGAACCACTTCGAGAACATCCCGACGTTCTACAACTGGAACAACCGGCCGCGCTAGGGCGGCCGTGATCAGGGGCCTGTCGGCCAGACGGGGTAGTCCCCGGCCAGGGCAGGCCCCTGATGATCGGCACCGATCTCGCTCCCGAAGGACACATGCGTGAGCACGCGGGGGTTACCGCGTGCTCAACTACGTCGAGAGGTCAGCGGGTCGGACGGACCCAGGGATCGGGGTCGTCGTCCGCGTGATTCTCATCATCGTCGTCGACGAACTCTTTTGAGTCGTCGTCGAAGTGGTGCTCAGACTTACCAGCACCCGCCAGTTCGCGCTGCAAGGCGGTGAGGTCGGTGTTCGGGGAGTGGTACTTCAACTCCCGGGCCACCTTCGTCTGCTTGGCCTTAGCACGGCCGCGCCCCATGGCTCGACCCCCTCGCACAGAATGCGGGGCAGCCCGAAGGCGGGCCCCGATGACGTCAGGCATCTCTCGTGGCTCTTACGGTACATGGGGATGCCATCGTTCGGCACCTCGGGTTACCGTCAGCCGGCTCTGCGCGTCGCGGCGATCCGGCCGTCACCCAGTGTACCTGGTAAGGAGCGGAACGGAGAGCACCCGTGACACCGGGCAAAACACGCCAAACTTGACCCGGGCCTCAGCCTACCGAGTCGGGCCGGTACAGGAGGCCCGGAGGCGGATCCCGGTCGATCCGCCTCCGGGATGCCTCAGCGCAGGTGGATCGTGCGCAGCCGACCGACCTCGGCCATCCGCCGCTCGGCCAGCCGGTCCGCGGCGACCGCGGGCGGCACGCCCTCGTCGTCCGCCAGGCGCAGGATCTCCCGGGTGGTGTCGTAGATCCGGGTGGCCCGCAGCTTCGCCCGGTCGAAGTTGAAGCCCTCGATCTCGTCGGCCACCTGGATCACGCCGCCGGCGTTGACCACGTAGTCCGGCGTGTAGAGGATGCCGCGGTCGGCCAGCAGCTTCTCGATCCCCGGGTGCGCGAGCTGGTTGTTCGCCGCGCCGGTCACCACCTTGGCGCGCAGCGCCGGAACGGTGTCGTCGTTCAGCGCGCCGCCCAGCGCGCAGGGGGCGTACACATCGATGTCCGCGGCGACCAGCGCGCTGGCGTCGTCCACCAGGGTGACCTGCGGGTGGTTGGCGCGTACCCAGGCCAGGGCCTTCGGGTTGACGTCCGTGGCGACCACCTCGGCGCCGTCGTCCAGCAGGTGCCCGGTCAGGTATTTACCGACCTTGCCCAGGCCCGCCACGCCGACCCGGCGACCGTTCAGGCTCGGCGTGCCCCAGACGTGCTCGGCGGCCGCCCGCATCCCCTGGAACACGCCCCAGGCGGTGAGGATCGACGAGTCGCCGGCGCCACCGTGCTCCACGCTGCGGCCGGTCACGTAGCGGGTCTCGCGGGCGATGATGTCCATGTCGGGCACGTAGGTGCCGACGTCGCAGGCGGTGTAGTAGCGGCCCGCCAGCGACTCCACGAAGCGGCCGTACGCGCGCAGCAGCGCCTCGCTCTTGATCTGCTCCGGGTCGCCCCAGATGACGGCCTTGCCGCCGCCCAGGTCCAGGC
Organism: Micromonospora sp. NPDC049662; assembly: GCF_040675055.1. Taxonomy (NCBI): domain Bacteria; kingdom Bacillati; phylum Actinomycetota; class Actinomycetes; order Micromonosporales; family Micromonosporaceae; genus Micromonospora; species Micromonospora sp. NPDC049662. The sequence goes on along the minus strand of NZ_JBFAOC010000009.1, from coordinate 157,480 downwards.
CGGCGAGCGCGTTCTTGTACGCCATCCCACGGGACAGGTCGAGCACGTCGGCGAGGGCGTCGTCCTCGCTGGCGTACGGGTAGAAGCGGGTGCCGCCGAGCGCGGGCCCCAGCGCGGTGGAGTAGATCCCGATGATCGCCTTGAGGCCGCTCTGCTTGTCCTGGCAGAAGACGACCTGTTCGTGACCGGTCGATACCGGGTCGTCGGTGCTCGCGAATACGCCCATGACTGGCTCCTACGATGGTGTGCGTTCCTTGTGGGACGCGGACCTGGTGGACCCCGGCGGGGATGCTGCCGGTGTGATCGAGCCTAGTATCGGCCGCCGTGCGACCGCCCGACGTGCCGCCGCCGTCCCACGGTGCGGGGCGCGCGGTCCGCACCGCTGGCCGCGCCGGGGTGCGGTTCATGGGAGGATCGCGCGGTGCCGTCGCTCTTCGCTTCTTACCTGCGCGTGTACGAGCCGCTGACCGCCTTCGACCGGGACCGGCAGAGTTACTGGCGTCGCTATGTCTCGGAGGGACGGGCGATCGCCCCGGTCGAGGGACCCGGCCGGCAGCGGACGGCGGTGATCGAGGCGCTGGGCGCGGGCTGGACCCGCCTACCCGACCTGCCCGAGGAGGCGTACGTCCTGGAGACGGACGACAGCCTGCTGGTCTGCCCCTGGAACCTGCGCATCCGGGTCGCTGAGGCGGCGCTCAACGCCCGGGACGGGGTGCCCCCGGTGCTTGCCGACGCCTTCGTGCCGCCGGTGCTCGCCGGGCAGGCCCGAGCGGTCGTCGACGACTGGCGCAGCGGCGCCCGGGTTCTGGAGCACGGGGTGCCCCGGGTGCACGAGCAGATCGCCACCTGGGGCGTACCCCTGCGGTGGTTCGTGCTCTTCGACCCGACCGAGCGGGACCTCGTCACCCAGCCGGGCCGGCGGGCGCTGCGCTACCGGACGGAGATCTCCAAGGCTCGTCGTCGTTCGTCCCGGGCGTTGTCGGTGCTGCGTAAGTCGGTGGGTGAGGCGCCGATCACCGAGGCGGTCCAGGAGGCGGCGCGCTGGCTCGAGGAGTTCCACCCGGGCTCGGTGGTGGAGCTGGACTACGGCGGCCTCGTCGACCTGCTCTCCGATGAGACTCTCGCCGCCGACGACTCGCCGGAGCTGGTCGCCGGTGGCCTCGCGGGCCTGTCGCGGGGGGAGGCGGACGAGGCGTCGGCCGCGTACGACAAGTTGGTGGCCCGCTGGCGCGCGGTGCAGCTTCTGGAGCGGTGCAACTAGGGCAAATCGCCCCTAGGAGCGCTCCCAAAGCGAGGGTGTCTCGTAGTTGACGCATCACGAACCGTGATCATGAGTCCGAATAAGGTACTTTCTGCCGTGTAAAAGTCGTAAAAATCGGGCATGGTTCATCCGTCCGTCTAGGGACCTTCATCCGTTCGGCCCATGTCGGACATCGGGGACTAGCCGGACCATGGGAGACGCGTCGGCCGGCGGGACCCCGGCCGATGTCTATACATGTGGAGGAGTGACCGATGGCATCGCGAACGCACGAACCAGAGCCGCTGCTCACACCGGCCGAGGTGGCGTCGATGTTCCGTGTCGACCCGAAGACGGTGACCCGGTGGGCGAAGGCGGGCAAGCTCAGCGCCATCCGCACCCTGGGTGGCCACCGTCGATACCGCGAGTCGGAGGTCAGGGCGCTGCTACAGGGCCAGATCCCGCAGCAGCGGCAGGGCGACTGACCCGATAGAGGTTTCCGGAAAGGGGCGGTGGATTTCGATCCACCGCCCCTCTTCATGTCCGCTCAGCTCCGACGGTGGCGCGTCAGTCCGTGTCGGGGCCGGTCAACGTCACCCGGATGCCGACCGTGCCGCCCTCACCGCGACGGAACCGGCTGCCCAGCAGGCTCAGCCGACCGATCAGGCGGTACTTGTGCTTGAGCAGGTCGCGAACCCGGCCCGTGTCGCGGCCACCGTAGAGGCTCGCGTGGGCGGGCACCTCCGCGCCGTGCGGCCGGCCCCGCACGTCGCACGGCGCAACAGTCACCTCGCCGTTGTGGTGGATCCGCTTGACCTTCCCCGAGTCGGCGCGGGTCCACACCGCCAACGCGTCGCCGTCGCGGACCGCCCAGACCGGGGTCGGCACCGCCCGGCCGTCCTTGCGGAAGGTCGTGAGCAGGATGTACTTCTCGGCCGACAGTCGGTCCAGCGTGGTCACGCCGCCAGGATAGGCCGCTGCGGGCCACTGAGCGGCCAGATAGCGTGAACGGCGTGACGGGGGAGCCTGGAATTGGTGACGTTGTCGGTGAACTGCTGCGGGACACGCTCGCCGTGGCGACCGGGGTCGGGCCCCGGCCGATGGTCGGCGGTCGGCTGCCCCGGCCGGTCATCGAGATCATCGAGCGGGACGACGGCCTGATCAACGGCGCTCCGGCGGCGCACTACCTCGACGGGCCGGCCGACTGGCAGCCGTACGACCACCGGGCCGTCGACCGGGCCCGGGGCGAGACGCTTGACGTCGGCACCGGGGCCGGCCGGATCGCGCTGCTGCTCCAGGAGCGCGGCGTACCCGTCACCGGCCTCGACACGTCGGCGGGCGCCCTCGACGTGAGCCGACGGCGTGGCGTACGGCGGCTGGTGCACGCAACGGTGGACACGCACGTCGCCGACGGCCGGCGCTACGACACGTTCCTGCTGCTCGGCAACAACCTCGGGCTGTTCGAGGGGCGCGAGCGGGCCCCGGCGTTCCTCGCCGCGCTCGCCGCGCTGGCCCGACCGGGAGCACAGATCATCGCGCACGGCACCAACCCGTACGGCACCCGCGACCCCGTGCACACCGGCTACCACGAGCGCAACCGACGCCGGGGGCGGCTCGGCGGCCAGCTCCGGCTCCGGCTGCGCTACCGGGAACTCGGCACCGAATGGTTCGACTACCTGGTCTGCTCGCCGGACGAGTTCGCCGAGCTGGTGCACGGCAGCGGCTGGCGGTTGATCGATGTGGACGACCGCGACGCCCCCTACTACCTGGCCACCCTGCGCCTCGCCGGCTGAGCGACGGCTCCCGCGCCGCGACGGACGCGGGAGCCGTCGTACGACTCAGACCTGAACGGTCGGGGGCAGCGGCTCGGGCGGGAGGCCGCCGTCGCCGTCGACGACCTCGTCGGGGGTGCCGTCCTCGTCGAGGTCGACCATGGTGATGTCCACCTTGCCGTCACCGTCGGTGTCGAACTGGAACAGGTCGGCCTTGCCGTCGCCGTCGGTGTCCACCACCCACACGTCGGTCTTGCCGTCGTTGTTGGTGTCGGCGCGCAGCAGGTCGACCCGTTCGTCGCCCCGGGTCTCCACGGTTTCGGAGTCGGTCGTGACGCTCTCCGGTGCCTGGCTCATCTCGATGCGGTCCTTCCCTTGAGTTGACGGGCCGTACGTACCCGATCCCGCGCTCCCCCACGCATCGGCGGGGTACCGGGCTGTCTAGGGTCGCACCATGAGCGAGCGCAGCGGGCCGAGCACCCGGGCCGGCGTGGCGGAGACCCCGCGCGCCCACCGGGACGGACAGGGAGGCGTGATGAACGATCGTTTCGTGGTCGTCGGTGCGGGCACGATGGGGCTCGGCATCGCGTACGTGGCGGCCGGCGCCGGTCACGCCGTCGAGCTGGTCGAGGTGGACGCGGACCGGGGCGCGACCGCGCTGACCCGGCTCGCCGACCTGTGGGAGCGCGCGGTGCAGCGCGGCAGGCTGACCGCCGACGAGGCCGCCGCGTACCGGCAGCGGGTGATCCTGCGGCCGAGCCTCGCCGACGTCGCCCCCGCCCCGGGAGTGGTCGTGGAGGCGGTCCCGGAGCGGCTGGAGCTGAAGCGGGCGGTGCTGCGCGACGCCGCCGCCCTGAACCCGGCCCTGCTCGGCAGCAACACGTCCAGCATCGCCATCGGCGAGCTGGCCGCGGCTCTGGACGCGCCCGAGCGCTTCCTCGGCCTGCACTTCTTCAACCCCGTCTGGGCGATGGCGCTGCTGGAGATCGTGGTCGGCCCGGCCACCGCCGAGGAGACCACCACCGCGGCCGTCGCGCTCGCCGGCCGGCTGGGCAAGGACCCCGTCGTGGTACGCGACATGCCCGGCTTCGCGACCTCCCGCCTCGGGGTCACCCTCGGGCTGGAGGCGATCCGGATGGTCGCCGACCAGGTGGCCAGCCCCGCCGACATCGACAAGGCGATGGTGCTCGGCTACCGGCACCCGATCGGGCCGCTGGAACTCACCGACCTCGTCGGCCTGGACGTGCGCCTCGACATCGCCCGTACCCTCCAGGCCGCGTACGGGGACCGCTTCGCGCCACCGGAGCTGCTGGTGGAGATGGTGGCCGCCGGACGGCTGGGCAAGAAGTCCGGGCACGGCTTCTACCGCTGGGAAGGTGGCGTCAAGCAATGAGTGGTCTGCGGATCGAGGAGCGGTCGGACCGGCTCGTGGTGACGCTGGCCCGACCGGAGAAGCGCAACGCCATCGACGCCGACCTGATCGCCGAGATGCACGAGGTCTGCGCCGAGTTGGAGGCCCGTCCCCGGCTGCTGCTCCTGACCGGCGGCGCGGAGGGCATCTTCGCCGGTGGCGCCGACATCGGCCAGCTCCGCGAGCGGGGCCGCACGGACGCCCTGGCCGCGATCAACTCGGCGGCCTTCGCGCGGATCAGGGCACTACCCATGCCGAGCGTGGCCGCCGTGGACGGGCCGGCGCTGGGCGGCGGCGCGGAACTGGCGTACGCCTGCGATCTTCGGGTGTGTACGGCCCGGGCGGTGTTCGGCCAGCCGGAGGTGCGGTTGGGCATCCTGGCCGGCGCTGGCGCGACCCACCGACTGCCCGCCCTCATCGGCGAAGGTCGGGCCAAGGAACTGCTGTTCACCGGCCGTCGGGTGGACGCGGCGGAGGCCCTGCGGATCGGTCTGGTGAACCGGGTGGTGGACGAACCCGGCGAGCTGCTGACGACGGCGCACGGGCTGCTGGACGAGATGGCCCAGGCCTCGCCCCTGGCGTTGCGGCTCACGAAACTGGCCGTCGACGCGCCCGCCGCCGCGCACCCGCAGCTCGACCTGGTGAGTCAGGCGGTGCTCTTCGAGGACGAGGAGAAGCACCGCCGCATGACCGAGTTCCTGGAACGCCGCCGGGCCCGCTGACGCGGCAAACGGGAACGGCCGCATCGGCTGTCGAGCCGGTGCGGCCGTACGCGGTCCGCAGGTACTGCTCAGTGCCGGATCTGCACCCCGCTGTCGGCGAGCGCCCGGATCACCTGGGCCGACTCACCGAAGCCGATGATCAGGACGGCGTCCGCGCCGAACTGCTTGATCTCCTTCGCGCCGCCGGAGAAGTCCACCGGCGCGGCCTTGGCGTCTGCCGGCGGGTCGTACGTGAGCAGCTTGAGTCGGTCACCGGGAATGCCGGCCTTCTCCAACTCGTCACGGACGGTGGCCTGCAGGCCCTCACCGTAGGAGTCCTTACGGGCGACGATGACGATCTTCTGCGACCCGTCGCGGAGGACCACGTCGGCCAGCGCCCGGCCCTGGAGGCTGTCCGGCGGGGCGGTACGGAAGTAGAGGCCCTTGTCCTCGACGTCGGTCAGGCCGGCGTCGGTGTTCGACGACGAGAAGAGGATCTTCCCGGCCTTGACCACGTCCGGCAGCACCTCGCGGGAGATGCCCGACGCGCCCGCGCCGATGATGATGCTGACCCCGTCCGCCACGTGTTTGGCGACGGTCGCCTTGGCTACCGCCGGGTTGGTGCCGTCGTCGCCGTCCTTCCACGTCACCGGCTTGCCCAGCACGCCGCCCGCGGCGTTGATCTCCCGGATGGCCAGCGCCGCGCCGGCCGCCATCGGCGGGTACGCGATCGCCAGGTCGCCGGTCTTCGGCAGCAGACCGCCCACGATCAGCGGCTTCTGGTCGTCGGCGTCACCGGGGCGCGGCTTCTTGCCCTTCGGCGGCGTCTTGGTGCTCGCCGCCGACTCGGAGCCCGCGCCGACGAACTCGGTCTTGCCGTCGTTGAGCTGTTGGCCGTCGAAGGTCAGCGTGGCGTAGCTCGCGGTGGCCGGCTCACCCTTGTCGGTGAAGCCGGCGCGGGTCAGCGAGACGCTGCGGTACTCGATGTCCTGCCCGGCCCGGGCCAGCGTGAGGCAGGCGGCCGGGGTCTCGCAGCGCTGTCCGTTGTTGGTCACGCCGACGATCTGCTTGGCGATGGCCGCCGGGTCGGTGCTGCCGGCCAGTTGGGCGGCGAGCACACCGATGACCACCGCGTCGTACGTCTCGGCGGAGTAGAGGTAGTCCGTCAGCGCCGGATTGACGGACCGTAGCCGGCCCTTGAAGTCTTCGGGCAGTGGGGTGAGTGGCGTGGTCCCCTTCATTCCGTCGACGAGGTCGGCGCGTTCCTTCAACTCCGCTGGGTAGGAGTTGAGCATGTTGCCGTCCGTGCCGTAGAGGCGCACCTGTTGGGCGCTCCCCTCCTGGGCCTTGTCATCCCCGCAAGCGCTTGTGGCGAGCAGGATCGTCGCGCAGGCAGCCAGTGTGGCCACCCGCGAGCGGCGTGATACGAGCATGGTCGTCCTTCCTCCGGCGAAGGTCCGCTGCGCACATTAGCGTGCCCGGGCCGGTCGCGGGACCGTGGAGGCGGCGCAATGCGTAGGTAGCTCACTGTGAATACACACAGTGACGGAAGTGCCGTGGCTTGACCCCCCGTCCTACTGTGCGCTGCGTGACGGACCTACCACAGCAGACGTTCGACGACGCGACCGCCGTGCTCCGATCGGCGCTGGCCGGGGACGGGGACGCCGTGACGGGTACGTTCGACGCCGTCGTCGACCGGGCCGGCCTGTCCGGGGCGTACGGGGTCGCCTGGTGCCTGGCCGCGACGATGGTCGGTGACGCGCCGACGAGCACCGGATGCGCGCTGGAGTTCCCGGGCATCGAGCAGGCGGACTACGACACCCGCTGGGTGGCCCGCTTCGTGAGCGCCTACGCCAACCGGGACGTATCGACCGGCGAGGCCCTGTTCGGCGCGGCGGCGGCCGACGGGCTGCTCTCCGACTGCCTGCTCACGCTCGCCGGCTCGACGATCGCCACCCTGCGCAGCCGCGCCGTTTGAACGCGGCACCCGCTTCGGGTGCCGCGTCCGCGCGGGCCGTTCAGAAAGCGTGGTACGCGACCAGCGGCTCGTACTCGTAGCGCAGGTTGTCGAAGCGGACCCGGAAGTTGACCCCGTCCCGGACGTTCGTCGCGACGACGGTCCAGCCGGAGTTGGCCGGCAGGTAGGTCCAGTAGTTGCAGTTGCTGGTCTTGTCGATGAAGATCACGCAGGCTTCGGTGGCGTACGCGCTGGTGTTGCGGACGTTGATGTCGCGGCAGCGGGTTGTGGTGCGGTACGGGCCGGCCTGGCCGCCGTAGCCGCCGGTCTGGAAGAACGAGCGGACCGCGCCGCCGTAGCAGGTGGCGAGCGGCGCGAAGAGGTTCGGCCCCGAGGTGAAATCGGTGGAGTCGGCGCTCGGGGTGGCCGTGGCGGCCTGGGCGGGTGCGCCGGTGGCGAGCAGCGCGGCGGCCGTGGCGACGGCGAGCAGGCGAGCGGTCGGGGATGACATGCAGGCGGCCTCCGAAAACAGTTAACTGACTGTCCGTATTGGACGTACGAGCTGACCGTGACGATGATACTGATCGATTAATCGCGGCGTGGTCCGGGATCGTCGGTCGGGTGTGATAGCTCTGGGGCATGTCCGAGGCCATGCTCAGCAAGGTGCGCAAGCTGCTCGCCCAGGCCGAGGATCCGGCCTGCACTCCCGCCGAGTCGGCGGCGTTCACCGCCAAGGCGACCGAGCTGATCGCCCGCTACGGCGTCGACAGGGCGCTGCTCGCGGTCCGCGACCCGACCAGCGACCCGGTCGGCGACCGCGTGCTCGACATCGTCGCCCCGTACGCGCGGGACAAGGTCGGCCTGCTCGCGGCGGTCGCCGAGCCGCTGCGCTGCCGCTGCGTCCGGCGTAAGCAGGGCAACGGCTTCGTCGCCCACCTGTTCGGCTTCGCCAGCGACCTCGAACGCGTGGACCTGCTCTTCACGTCGCTGCTCGTACAGGCCGCACACGGGCTGGCGGCCACGGCGGTGCCGGCGGACGACCATCCGGCCGCCTTCCGGCGCTCCTGGCTCGCGGGCTTCGCGGAGGTGATCGGGGGGCGGCTCTGGGCGGCCGAGTCCGCGGCGGCCAGCGAGTCAGGCGCCCCGTCGATGGCGTTGGTGCTGGCCGACCGCTCCGACCGGGTGCAGCGACGGCTCACCGAGGAGTACCCGCGACTGCGTACCGCTCCGGCTCGTCGCCTCGGCGGCACGGGCTTCGGCTCCGGCGCCGAGGCGGGCAGCCGCGCTCACCTGGGCGGCCGTAATCTCGACACCGGCCGGGTCGGTCGACAACTCGGCCACTGACCCCGGCCCGGCGCAGCGCGGCTTGGCGCGGCCGGGCCCGGCGCGGCCCGGCCTGGATCAGCCCGGCTCGGCCTGGATCAGCCCGGCCCGGCGCGGCTCAGGCGGTGTGCGGGCCGCCGCGCGACACCGTGGCGAGATAGCGGGTCAGCAACTCGTGCCAGCCCGCCGTGAGCGCCTTGCGATAGCCCTCGGCCGCCTCGCCGTGCCGGTCGAAGTGCCGGTGCTCCAGCTCGACCCGGGTCCGTTCGGGGCCGTCCGGCAGGAACAGCACCTCGACCTCGCTCGCCTTCGCCGGATCCGGCACCGGCACCCGGTCCGGCCCGAGCTGCCAGGCGAAGACCAGCCGTCGAGGCGGATCCCACGTGAGCACCCGACCCCAGTCGGCCCGGAAGCCGTACGGGCCGATCTCGTAGAGCATTCCGCCGGCCCGGGGCTCCATGCCCAGCTCGGCGAGAGCTTCCGGACCGGACCAGGTGTACTCGGTGACCCACCACTCGGTCAGCTCGTCGGTGAACACGGCGAACGCCCGCTCGGCGGACCCGGGGACGAGGAGACTGCACCGTAAGGAGAAGCGCTCCAGGTCCTGCCGAATGTCGGCCGGATCAGCCATCCCCTGTCCCATAGGCCCGGACCATACCGGCTGATGCCCGGGTGTGCAGCTTCCGCAGTGCCCTTTTCCAGACAGTGGGTTGCCGAGTCGTCACGCACGGGATGGCCCGCCGGAAAGCGGGTAACCGCGCCGGACGGCCCGGACCACCGGGTTCGGCGCACGGGCGGAGCGGGAGAGCATGAGCGAGAACGCGCAGCAGCGACGGCCGGAGCGGGACGCCGACGCCGGAGACCCGGACGTGCTCCTCGACATCCCGAAGGTCTCGGTCGACTCGATCCGGCTGGCCGTGGACGGGCTGGACGCCGACATCTCGCTGCGTGCCCGGCTGGCCAACCTGCTTCAACTCGACGCGGGCGTACGGGTCCACCTGCACGGCGTCGAACTGGACATCGACGGGGTACACGCCGAGGCGCAGCTACGGGTACGACTGGAGCAGTTGGTGACACTCCTGGGCCGCGCGCTCGACACCATCGACAACAACCCGCAGGTCATCGAGTCTCTCTCGCGCGCGGGCGCTGGCGCGCTCGACGACGTGAACCGCAGTAGCGAGCAGTTGGCGGCCCGCGCCGCCGAGATCACCGCTCGCGCACAGCACGGCAACGTCCGCGACGAACTGGCCCGGCAGGCGGGTGTGCCCGGCGGGGGCGGCGACCAGAGGCGGGTACGGCCGGTCCGCCCGGTGAGTCCGTCGGCCGGTGCGCCCGTCTCGACCCCCGCTCCGGGCCCGTCCGGCGCTCCCGCCGGTGGCCGAGGTGACAGCGGGCAGCCAGAGGGCGGCCCGTCCGGTGGTGGTCCCTCCGGCGAAGGTCCGAGTAGGGGCGGCCCGACTGGGGCGGGTCGGGCCGGCGGTGGCCCGGAGGCGCGCGGGGAGGGCGGCCAAGCCGGTGGCGGCCCCGCTAGTGGCGGGCCAACAGGTGGTGCCCAGGGCGGCGGTCGGCAGGGTGGTGGTGGTCAGCACGGCGGCGGCCAGCAGAGTGCCGGTCAGCACGGCGGCGGAGGTGGCGGGCAGGTTGGCGGTGGCGTCGCGGGTGGGGCGCAGGCAGCGGCCCAGAACGCGGCGCAGCTCGCCGAGCAGGCGAGCGAGAGCATCCGCCAGGCCGGGCGCAGCGTGTGGGAGGCGATCCAGGGTGGGATCGCCCAGCACCGCCAACAGGGCTGCGGGGACCAGTGACACAACATCGAGATCTTGGACAGTTTCCGTTCGGCCCGAACTGTGCTGTCCAAGATCTCGTACCCGCCGCGATCGGGCCGTGGAAGTGCCGTGCGATCTGTCGGCGATTGCGACCTTGACGCGCAATCGATGATGGCTGCATGAGCCTGGATGACGGTGACCCGGTCTTGATTGCCGTGAGCCTTGCGGCCGTGGTCCTCGGCCTCGCCTGGGCTGTGCTGGGCGCGCGGGTGGCCCTCTCACGGCGGTTTCCCGCAGCCTGGGTTCGACTGGTACGCCCGACGCCGATCCAGCGGGCCCGGCCCGTGCGGATGGGCTGCGCCCAGGTCATGAGCGGCGCGGGCCTGGTCGCGTATGGCGCAACGTTCCTCGTGCCCATGCCCTATCCAGTGGGAGTTGCACTGATCGCGGTGTTCCTGTTGCTTCTGCTGAGTGCGGCGGGATCGGTGGCGCTGCTGCGCCGCTAGCCGCGCATGGTGGTGGGCCGGGCAGCAACCAGGGGCAACGGCGACGGACGCAGCGAGGGCACAAAAGCAAGATCCCCACCTGCGTATTCGCTGGTGGGGACCTCTGTAGCCCGGCGAAAGGCTATGTGGCCAGGGGCGGGGTCGAACCGCCGACCTTCCGATTTTCAGTCGGACGCTCGTACCAACTGAGCTACCTGGCCGTGTTGCTCGGCTCATGCTACCCGCCAGCAGATTGAGCTGCTGACAGGATCACACGCTCCGATACGCAGAACGCCGCGCGAGGCGCGGCGTCAGCGCTGCGGTCCTGACGGGACTTGAACCCGCGACCTCCGCCTTGACAGGGCGGCGAGCACTCCAACTGCTCCACAGGACCTAGCTTGTGTTGCTCCGGCTTGCGCCGGTCGTGCCCCCAACGGGATTCGAACCCGTGCTACCGCCTTGAAAGGGCGGCGTCCTGGGCCGCTAGACGATGAGGGCGGCCCCGCCATCATTGCACATTCGCAACTTCAAGCGGACTTGCTCCCATCCGGCCCCGCCGGAGGCTTGGAAAGCATACGTGATGCCTGGCCGGTCGACAAAACCGGTATGGCCGGGGCCGTCGGGGAGCGCATAACCGCAGGTCAGGGTCCATCTGCCTTGAGCCGGGTGATGCCGTAGCGGTGCTTCAGGTCGGCGATCAGGTGCGGGCAGGCGGCGAGCGTCGCGGCCCGGTTTCCGCCCCCGTCGTGCAGCAGCACGATGGAGCCGGGACGTGCCGAGTTGTGGACCCGGTTGGCGATCGTGGTGGCGGTCGGCTTGTCCCAGTCCTGCGGGTCGACGGCCCAGTGCAGGGGGTGCATGCCGAGCTCCTTGGCCACCGCGAGGACCTCTGGCGTCCACCGGCCACCGGGTTGGCGGTAGAAGGGCACCGGCGTGCCCGGGGCGGCCTTCTGGATGGCCTTGTTGGTGCGGGCCAGGTCGGCCTTGATGTCGGCGACCGGTCGACGGGCGAGGTCGAGGTCGTGCCGCCAGCTGTGGTTGCACAGTTGGTGGCCCTCCCGGACGATCCGCCGGATCAGCTCGGGGTGCCGCTGGGCCTCGAGGCCCACGACGCAGAAGGTGGCCGTCACGTGGGCCGCCTTCAGTTGGTCGAGCACCTTGGGCGTCCAGGCGGGGCTGGGCCCGTCGTCGAAGGTCAGCGCCACGGGCCGTACGCCGGTGTTGCGCCGGAGCCCGGCCGGGAGCTTCGCCGGCAGCGGTCGCAGCGGCGGTTTCGGCGGCTTGGTGCGGGTGGCGCTCGGGGTGGGCGTCGGCGTGGGGCTGGTGGTCGACTCGACGGGCAGCGGCGGCCCGGCGACGTGGATGGCAGTGTCTGGCTGGGCGCAACCGGACAAGACCAGCACCACGGCGAGGACGGACGCCAGGGCGGCGCGGGCTTGCATCTGTTCGCTCCCGGAGGGTCGGGGTGGGCGGACCACTCCGACGGTAGTGGAAGCGGCCGGGGAGCCGACAGGTCGGTCAGGCCTCTCGCGACTGGTCCAGCGAATCGCGGACCGCCACCGCCAGTGAGACCGCCTCGGCCAGGTCGACCGGCCGGACCACTCCGGCGGGCAGGCCATCGGCCCGCCAGCCCGGCCCGGCGGCGAGGATCAGCAGCGGGCGGCGGGGTGCGGCGAGCAGCGCGCTGAGTTGGTCCGGGTCGGCGGTGGCCCGGGTGTGTGACCAGAGGACCACGGCGGCCGGTCCGGTCCGGTTGACCGCCTCGACGAGGGCGGCCACCGGCACCCGGGCGCCCAGCATCCGGTAGCCCACCCCGGCCTCGGCGAGCGCGGCGGCCAGTGCCTCCAGGGGCAGGGTGTGCTGCTCCTCGTCGGCGCAGGAGAGCAGGATCCGGGCGGGCCCGGCGGGCGGGTTGGCCCGGCTGGCCGCGGCGAACGCCTCCGACACGCACCGGGAGACCAGGTGCTCCACCTCGATGAGGCCGGAGGTGGCGACATGCCGTTCGCCGATGCCGGCGAGCACCGGCCGCAGCAGGGTCTCCCAGGTGGCGACGACCCCGCTGGCGGCGATCGTGTGCGCGATCGTCTCGTTGATCACCGCCGCGTCCAGGCGCATGGCAGCGCGGGCCAGGCCCCGGGCCGCCGGGCCGGCGCGGCCCACCCCGATGGCGCCGCCGCCGTCGCGGCTCGCCGGACGGATCCGACCCCGGGGGACGGTGTCCAGGTGCGTGCGGTCCGGTCCCTGCCGGGCCCATTGAGCCGCCTCGGCCGGGCTGACGCCCTCGGCGGTCAGCCGCCGCATGGTTTCGAGGCGGGCCAGGTCGGCCGGCGTGTACCGGCGGTGATGGCCGGGCACGTGCTCGCTGGGCCCGAGCCCGTAGCGCTGGTGCCAGGTACGCAGCGTGGTGACCGCGACCCCCAGCCGGCGCGCCACGGCGCCCGCGCTCAACGCCTCATCGGCCACCCGACCGCTCCACCGCGTCGTCCGCCGGCGATCCGGGCGGGGTCGTGGTGGTGGAGCCGGGGGTGTCCGACGAGGACCCCGAGGGGCGCAACAGACGGTTCACCACCCCGCCCAGCCAGGGCGCGTACGAACGAGGGTCCCGGTCGAGGTCGGCTTCCAGGGCGGCCGGGTCGGCCCAGCGCAGCTCGGCCACCTCGTCCGGGTCGGGGCGCAGTGGCGCGACGGGCCGGAACTCGCCGCGCAGCACGTGGTCGTACTCGAACTCGACCCGACCGGTGGTGGGGTCCTCGGCGTAGTAGACGTAGACGCCCACCTGGGTCAGCTCGACCGGACCGGTGCCCAACTCCTCACGCAGCCGCCGGTTGGCCGCCTCGGTGAGCGACTCGCCCGGCCGGGGGTGGCCGCAGCAGGAGTTCGCCCACCGCAGCGGAAAGCGGGTCTTGACCGCGGCCCGTCGTTGTAACAGCACCTGGCCGTCCGGGTCGACGAGCATCACCGAGAATGCCCGGTGCAGTTGCCCCGGTGGTTGGTGTGCGGCGGCGACGGTGGTGTCTCCGTGGGCTCGCCCGTTGTCGTCGACCAGCTCGACGAGGTGGTCCTCGCGACTGCTCATCGTCCCTCCCCCGTGATCCGGCCGGCGGCCAGCTTGCCAGAGATCAACACCATCGGTACGCCCACGCCGGGTTGGGTGCCGGAGCCGACGAAGACGACGTTCGGCAGGTGTCGGTGCAGGTTCGACGGGCGGAACGGCCCGGTCTGGAAGAGGGTGTGCGCGGCGGCGAACGGTGTGCCGGCGGCCATGCCCTGCTCGGCCCACTCGGCGGGGGTGATCGCCCGCAGCACCTCGACGCCGTCGCCGAACCCGACGTAGCCGCGCTCCTCCAGCGTCGCGATGAGCTGGTCGCCGTACCGCTGGGTCAGGTCGCCACGCCACTCGAAGGGCGCCCGATCGAGGTTCGGCACGGGCGCGAGCACGTAGTAGGTGTGCCGATCCGCTGGTGCCACCGACGGGTCGGTCCGGCTGGGATTGGTGACGAGCAGCGACGGATCGGTCATCAGCTCACCCCTGCGGATGACCTCATCGAAGGTGCCCTTCCACGCGCGTCCGAAGTGGATGTTGTGGTGGGCGATCTTCGCATAGCCCTGCCGCGAGCCGACGTGCAGGACGACGCAGGACGGCGAGTAGGTGAGGCGTCGCGCGGGCGCGGCGGGCAGCAGGTCCCGGTAGGCGACCGGCAGGTCCGGGTTGAGCACCACCACGTCCGCCGGCACCAGCTCGCCGTCGGCGGTCAGTACGCCGGTGGCCCGGCCGTTCGCGGTCTCCACCCGGGTCACCGTGGTGTCGTACCGGATCTGCACGCCGTGCTTCTCGGCCGCGCCGGCCATCGCGCGGGAGACCGCGTGGATGCCGCCCCGGGGGAAGTAGACCCCGGCAACCGAGTCGAGGTACGCGATGACCGCGTAAATGGCCAGCGCGTCGTGTGGGGCGAGCCCGGCGTACATCGCCTGGAAGGAGAAGATCCGCTGGGTACGCGGGTCCCGGAAGAACTGATTGATCTTGGTCTGGAGGCGGCGGAAGGCCCCACCGGTGAGCAGCTTGAGCAGGTTGCCGGTGAGCAGGTCGGTCGGCGCGTCCAGGTTGCGCTCGATGAAGTCGGCCCGCTCCAGCCGCCACAGCTCGCGCGAGTAGTCGACGAAGCGCAGGTAGCCGTCGGCCTCCCGGGGACCGCAGACCCGGGAGATCTCGGCGGCCATCCGGGTGGTGTCGGTGCGTACGTCGAGGGTCGACCCGTCCGGGTAGTACGCCCGGTACGCCGGGTCCAGCGGGGTCAGGTCGAGCCAGTCGCGCAGCTCCTCGCCGACGGCCCCGAGCGCCTCGGCGATGAGGTCGGGCATGGTGAGCACGGTCGGGCCGGTGTCGAACTCGTACCCGTCCACGGAGAGTCGGCCCGCGCGCCCGCCGGGGACCGGCTCGCGCTCCAGCACCGTCACCTGCCGGCCGCTGCCGGCGAGGTGCAGCGCACAGGCGAGCCCACCCAGCCCGGCGCCCACGACCACCACCCGGTCCGTCCGTCCCGTCACCGTCCGCACGTGACCACCTCCTCGAGATCCTCGGTCATCAGGCCCGCCGACTGGTGGCAGCGGTGGCCAACCCGGTCAGCGCGGTACGCGCCGTCCGGTCCACGGGCGCGCTGTCGAGCGCGGCCAGGGCATCGCCGACCCGCTCGGCGATCATCCGCTCCACCCGGGCCACCGCACCGGTCGCGGCGACCACGTCGGCGAGCCGTTCGACGGGTTCGCCGTCGGTCTGCTCCAGCGCCCGGAGCTGGCTCGGCGTGGCCAGTTGGCGGGCCAGCATGAGCAGCGTGGTGGGCTTGCCGACGCGCAGGTCGTCGCCGGCCGGTTTGCCGGTCGACTCCGGGTCGCCGTAGACGCCGAGCAGGTCGTCGCGGAGCTGGAACGCCTCGCCGACGGCCAGGCCGTAGCGGGTGTACGCGGTGACCAGCGCGTCGTCGACCGTCACCCCGGCCAGGCGGGCGCCGAACAGCAGCGGTCGCTGCACGGTGTAGCTGGCGGTCTTGTAGCGCGCTACGCGCAGCGCCCGATCGACCGACCAGCTTTCCGGGTCGTTCTCGCCGAGCACGTCCAGGTACTGCCCCGCGACCGTCTCGACCCGCATCTGGTCGTAGCAGCGGCGGACCTCGAACAGCCTCGCCGGGGTGATGGCGGTGCGGGCGAGCAGCTTGTCGGCCCAGACCATGCAGAGGTCGCCGATCAGCACGGCGGCGGCCTCGCCGAACCGGTCCGGGTCGCCCCGGTGACCGGCGGCGACGTGCTGGGCGGCGAGCGCGACGTGTGCCGTGGGCCGGCCGCGACGGGTGGTGGAGGCGTCCATCACGTCGTCGTGGACCAGCGCGAAGGTGTGCAGCAGTTCGAGCGCGGCCAGCGCGGGCAGGACTGCGGGGAGCGGTTCGTCGCCACCGACGGCCCCGCGCCAGCCCCAGTAGCCGAACGTGGACCGGATCCGCTTTCCGCCCGACAGCACGGCCGCGCGTGCGGCGGACGCGAATCCGCCCATGGCTGCGTCGATCTCGGTGAGTGTGTCGACCTCGGCGGTGAGGAAGGTGGAGAGGGTCTCGTCGACCGCGGTGATCAGGTCCTGGGTGTAAGCGGCCAGGACAGCGCGGACCGGGTCGTCCCGCTCGCCTGGCTCCGTCGGCGCCACACGTACCGCGTTGCCCGCAACTGCGTCGTTGGCCATGTGGACGAGCGTACCCTAGGGTACGAGTTGCGTCGATTGGTGCGTCGATATTTGAGGAGGGCCCGTGGACACCGATCTCACCGCTGCCTATGACCGGTGCCGTGAGCTGCACAAACGTCACGGCCGCACCTACTATCTCGCCACCCGGCTGCTCCCCGCGTGGAAACGGCGACACGTGCACGCTCTCTACGGATTCACGCGGTACGCCGACGAGATCGTCGACAGCACCGAGGCCCTCCCACCTGCCGAGCGGGCCGCCCTGCTCGACGACTGGGCCAGCCGGTTCGTGGCTGGCCTGCACGGCGCGTCGGTTGACGACCCGCTGCTGCCGGCCGTGCTGCACACGATCGCCATCTTCGATCTGGACCGGGACGACTTCGCGTCGTTTCTCAAGAGCATGGCGATGGACCTGACGGTCACCTCGTACCCGACATACGACCACCTGCTCGACTACATGGAGGGTTCGGCGGCGGTGATCGGCACGATGATGTTGCCGATCCTGGGCAGCTCCGACCCGGCGGCGGCCCGCGAGCCGGCCCGGCAGCTCGGCTTCGCCTTCCAGCTCACCAACTTCATCCGGGACGTCGCCGAGGACCTCGACCGGGGCCGCACCTACCTCCCCGACGAGGACCTGGCGAAGTTCGGCGTCACCCGCGAGGAGCTGATCGAGGCCCGCGACCGAGGGCAGGGCACGCCCCACACCCGCGAGTTGATCGAGTACGAGGTGACCCGGGCCCAGGCGCACTACGCCGCCGCCGCGCCCGGCATCACCATGCTCGCTCCCGCCTCGCAGGCGTGCATGCGCACGGCGTACGCGCTCTACGGCGGCATCCTCGACGAGGTGGCCGCGCAGGACTACGACGTGTTCGCCCGTCGCGCCCTGGTGCCGCAGCGGCGACGGATGGCGGTGGCCGCGCGTGCTCTGCTGACGTCGACGGGTACCCCGGTCACGATCCCGGGCCCGACGGTCCAGCCGGCGGCCCCGTGAGCGGGGGCACCGCGGTCGTGCTCTTCACCCGCGACCTGCGGGTACACGACCACCCGGCGCTGGCGACGACCTGCGCGGCGTTCGACCGGGTGGTGCCGTTGTACGTGCTCGACCCGACCCTGGCCGGGTTGTCGGCCAACCGCACCCGGTTCCTGCACCAGGCGCTCGCCGACCTGCGGGACGCGCTGCGCGAGCGCGGCGGCGACCTGGTGGTGCGGCGCGGCGACCCGGTGGCCGAGACGATCGGGCTGGCCGGCAAGGTCGGTGCCACCGCCGTGGCGCTCTCCGCCGACGTCAGCCACTACGCCCGCCGGCGGGAGCGCCGACTGCGGGCCGAGTGCGAGCGGCACCGGCTGCACCTGCGGCTCTTTCCGGGGCTGACGGTCGTCGAGCCGGGCGCCCTGCGGCCCGGCGGCGGAGGCGACCACTACCGGGTGTTCAGCCCCTACCACCGGGCGTGGGCCGCCGCCCGGTGGCGCGAGGAGTTGGCCGCGCCGCGCCGCATCGTGCTGCCCGACGGGGTGAGCGTGGGCGGGTTGCCGGCGCTGCCGGCGGGGGAGTCACCGGACGCGGCCGTCGGCGGCGAACGCGTCGCCCGGCAGCGGCTCGCCGACTGGCTGCCCGAGCTGGGCCGGTACGACGACCAGCACGACGACATGGCCGGCGACGACACCTCCCGCCTCAGCCCGTACCTGCGCTTCGGTTGCGTGTCGCCGATGTCGGTGGCCAACCGGGCCGGCGACCGGTCCGGTCCGTTCGTGCGGCAGATCTGCTGGCGCGACTTCTACTACCAGGTCACCGCCGCGTTCCCGCAGATCTCGACGGCCGCGTACCGGCGGGGCGCCACCGAAGAGTGGCGCTACGACGATGACGCCCGCACGGCCTGGGCCGAGGGCCGGACGGGCATGCCGATCGTGGACGCCGGGATGCGGCAGATGCGGGCCCAGGGTTGGCAGCACAACCGGGCCCGGCTGATCACCGCCGGTTACCTCACCAAGCACCTGGGGCAGGACTGGCGGGCCGGCGTACAGGTCTTCTTCCGCTGGCTCCTCGACGGCGACGTGGCCAACAACTCCGGCAACTGGCAGTGGGTCGCCGGCACCGGTAACGACACCAAGCCGTACCGGGGGTTCAACCCGGTCCGGCAGGCCGAGCGGTACGACCCGGCCGGCGACTACGTACGCCGGTGGGTGCCGGAGTTGGCGCAGGTGTCGGGCAAGGCCATCCACCAGCCGTGGAAGCTGCCCGACGACCTTCGCCGCACGCTTGACTATCCGCCGCCGCTCACCGTGCCCGGCACCGATCCGGTCTGGCTGCGCTGATCAGAGGCAGGAGTGCAGCACCTCGGCCAGCTCGTCGACCCGGTCGTGTTCGGCGAGCTGTGCCGTGACGTACGCGAGCGTGTAGCCGCGTACCGGGTCGGCCCAGGCGCTGCTGCCGCCGAGCCCGCCCATGCCCCAACTGAGGTCGGGTTCCCACTGCATGCCCAGCGTCCACCGGACCCGGCGGTCCAGCACCACGTCCGGGCCGTCGTACTGGACCCGGGTCGCCTCGTCGAGAAGGGCGGGGCTGAACAGCCGTACGCCGTCCAGGACGCCGCCGGCCAGCAGACCCGCGTAGAGCCGGCCCAGGCCGACGGAGGTGGCGTGCAGGTTGACCGCCGGCATCTCGGCACCCCGCCACAGCGGACTGTTCAGCACGGCGAGGTCCAGCCCACCGGCCGGGTTGCCCAACGCCCTCGCCCGCAGGGTCTCCGGCTCGCCCAGCTTGCGGATCGGCCACTCCGGGTCGCCGTAGCGCAGGTCCGCGCAGCGCCGTTGGTCCGTCTCGGCCAGCCCGAACCCGAGGTCGAGCTGCCACGGGCCGGCGATCTCGTCGGCGAGGAAGCGGCCCACGCTGCGGCCGTCCACCCGGCGGACCAGCTCGCCCACCAGGTGGCCGTACGTCCAGGCGTGCTCGCCGGCCAGCGTTCCGGGCGGCCATTCGGGCTCGGCGGCGGCCAGGTCGCCGGCGAGCAGCGCCCAGTCCGCGACCGCGCTGGCCGGCCGGGGCACCGGGAACGCCGGCAGCCCGGCGGTGTGCGACAACACGTGCCGCACGGTGGCCGGGGTACGGAACTCCGGCCAGTACCGCTGCACGGGCGAGTCCAGGTCGACCCGGCCCCGGTCGACGAGTAGCAGCAGGCACAGCGCGGCCACCGGCTTACCGACCGAGTAGACGTTGACCAGCGTGTCCGGTCGCCACGGTTGGCCGGACGGCCCGTCACCGGCGCGGAACCCGCCCACCAGGTCGACCACCGGCTGGCCGTCGTACCAGATGGTGAGGCTGGCACCGGTCTCCCGGCCGGCGGTCAGCAGGTCGTGGAAGCAGTCCCGGACGGGGGCGAAGCGTGCGTGCATCGGATCACCGTAGGCGCTCCGGAGCGGTACGCCCGCCGACTTTCCGGACCCCGGTGGTCGGGACGGTGCCGTTGGGGGATGCTGTTCCGGTGGCGGAGCCGGAGCTGGTGGATGTTGTCGTGGTGGGCCTCGGGGTGGGCGGCGAGGAGGTGGCCGAGCGACTCGCCGAGGCCGGCCTGAGCGTCGTCGGTGTCGAGCGGGACCTCGTCGGCGGCGAGTGCCCGTACTGGGGCTGCATCCCGAGCAAGATGATGATCAGGGCCGCCAACGCGCTCGCCGAGGCGCGTCGGGTCGACGGGCTGGCGGGCACGGCGCAGGTCCAGCCGGACTGGGCGCCGGTGGCGAAGCGGATCCGCGAGGAGGCCACCGACACCTGGGACGACAAGGTCGCGGTCGACCGGTTCACCGGCAAGGGTGGCCGGTTCGTCCGGGGTAGTGGCCGGCTCGACGGCCCGGCGCGCGTCCGCGTCGGCGACCAGGTGTTCCAGGCCCGGCACGGCATCGTCCTGGGCACCGGCACCCGGCCCTCGGTGCCGCCGATCGACGGCCTGGCCGACACGCCGTACTGGACCAACCACCAGGCGATCGAGGTCGAGGAGCTGCCGGAGTCGCTGCTGGTGCTCGGTGGTGGCGCGATCGGGCTGGAACTGGCCCAGGTCTTCGCGCGCTTCGGCGTCCGTGTCACCGTGGTGGAGGCGTTGGACCGGGTGCTGGCCGTGGAGGAGCCGGAGGCTTCCGACGTTGCCGCCGCCGCGCTGCGCGCCGACGGCGTCGAGATCCACACCGGGGTACGCGCCGAACGGGTCGACCATGACGGTGACCGTTTCACGCTGCACGGCGGTGGTGGGGCGGAGTTCACCGCCGAGCGCCTGCTCGTCGTCACCGGGCGTCGGGCGCACCTGGAGGAGTTGGGGCTGGACACCGTCGGCGTCGACGCCGAGCAGCGTTACCTGCCGGTGGACGACCGGATGCACGTCACCGAGGGCATCTGGGCGGTGGGTGACCTGACCGGCGAGGGGGCGTTCACGCACATCGCCATGTACCAGGCGGCCATCGTGGTGTCCGACGTCCTCGCCCACTACCGGCAGGCGACCGCCGGCCCGGACGCGAGCGGGACCGCCAGCGTGGTCGGCGGTGCGATGGGTTCCTCCAGTTCGCTGGCCGCCAGCGGATCGAGCGGCTCGGCCGGTACCGTCCCGCGCGCCGACTACCGCGCGCTGCCCCGGGTGACCTTCACCGATCCCGAGGTCGGCGCCGTGGGGCTGACCGAGCGGCAGGCCCGCGAACGCGGGATCAACGTGCAGGTCGGGTTCACCAAGCTCAGCAGCTCGACCCGGGGCTGGATCCACCGGGTCGGCGACGAGGGCTTCATCAAGCTCGTCGCGGACGCCGACCAGGGCGTGCTGATCGGCGCGACGTCGGTCGGCCCGGCCGGTGGCGAGGTGCTGTCGGCGCTCGTGGTGGCGGTGCACGCGGCCGTGCCGCTGAGCCAACTGCGGCACATGATCTACGCGTACCCCACGTTCCACCGTGCCATCGAGGACGCGCTGCGCGATCTGTCCTGACCACGAACCGGTTGAAGCCTGGCGAGCTGCGACAGTTGCACCGCAAAATCTGACCGTTTCACGGTTCATTTCTTTCATTTCTGTGACGTACGATTGCGGCCGTGACCAAGCGGTTGACTGAAGTTGCCAAGAAGGCGGGCGTCAGCGAGGCCACCGTCAGCCGGGTGCTCAACGGTCGGGACGGTGTCTCCGAGGCGACCCGGACGGCGGTGCTGACCGCGCTCGACGTGCTCGGCTACGAGCGGCCGACCAAGCTGCGCGGTGAGCGTGCCCGGCTGGTCGGGCTGGTGCTGCCCGAGTTGCAGAACCCGATCTTCCCGGCGCTCGCCGAGGTGGTGACCGGGACGCTCGCCCAGCGCGGCTACACGCCGGCCCTGTGCGCCCGCACCATCGGCGGCGTGTCCGAGATGGACTACGTCGAGATGCTCCTCGACCACCAGGTGTCCGGCGTGATCTTCGCCGGCGGCTCGTACGCGCTCGCCGACGCCCGGCACGACCACTACCGACGGCTGACCGACCGGGGCCTGCCGGTGGTGCTGGTCAACGCCGGTGTGGACGAGCTGGGCTTTCCCCGGGTCTCGACCGACGACGCGGTGGCGGTGGAGCAGGCGTACGGGCATCTGCGCTCGCTCGGCCACGAGCGGATCGGGATGGTGCTCGGCCCGGAGGGGCACGTGCCGTCCCGCCGCAAGCTGGACGCGATGGTGCAGGCCGCCGACTGGAGTGACGCCGAACGGGAGTGCGTCGAGCGTTCCAGCTTCTCGATGGAGGGCGCCCGGGTCGCCGCGACGAAGCTGGTCGAGCGGGGCGTGACCGGCATCATCTGCGCCAGCGACGTCCTGGCTCTGGGCACGATCCGGGCCGCCCGGCGGCTGGGTCGTGCGGTGCCGACGGACATCTCGGTGGTGGGCTTCGACGACTCCGCGTTCATGACCTGCACCGATCCGCCGCTGACCACTGTCCGGCAGCCGATCGAGACGATGGGACAGGCGGCGGTGGACCTGCTGGTGACCCAGATCGAGGGTGCCGGCGTCCTGCAGGACGAGCTGCTGTTCGAGCCGGAGCTGGTGGTCCGCGGCTCGACCGCGCCCGCACCCCGCCGGTGATCGCGCTCCTGGCCCACTGACCGACCTTCCCCGAAGGCCGTCGACCGCTCTCGCGGTCGACGGCCTTTTTGGTGCGCAAGTAGCCGCATAACGGGCGCAATCCCGCATCCTGTCGTCGTCTGTCGCCCCGATGTCGAGTCCTTTCAAAACCTCGTCGACACCTTGCTGAAATGAGTCGTGCTCGTTACAGTGACTCCACTCACACCTGGCTTCGGCGCAGCTACAGGGCGTCAGGTCGTATCACCGCAGATCAGCGCATCTCATGGAGACACCCGTTCCCGAAGGGATGGACAGATGTCCGTACCGCAATACCGAAGGGCTGCGACGCTGGCGCTCGTGGCCGGCCTGGGGTTCAGCCTCACGGCATGCTCCACGAAGAGTGACGACAAGGACTCGACCGCCGGCGGCAAGGTCACCATCACCGTCGACTGCCAGCCGGTCGGCGCGCAGAAAGAGCTGTTGAAGAACTGGAACGACGACGTTGCCGAGTTCCAGAAGCAGAACCCGGACATCGTCATCAAGAGCGTGAGCGTCGGCGAGCAGTGCAACAACCCGCCGGACTTCACCGCCCGCCTGGCCGGCGGCACCGTGACCGACGTGTTCTACGGGTACATGACGGATCTTCAGCAGGTGCTCGACTCCGGTCAGGCGATGGACATCTCCCAGTACGTCAACAAGGACACGATCTCCACCTGGGACAGCGTCGACCCGGCGCTCAAGGAGGTCTTCACCGACGGCGGCAAGCTCTACGCCGTACCGGTGAAGAACTACTCGATGGGCCTGGTCTACAACAAGGTCCTGTTCCAGCAGGCCGGGTTGGACGTCAACAACCCGCCCAAGACGTGGGGCGAGGTCCGGGCCGCCGCCAAGAAGATCTCGGCGCTCGGCAACGGCATCGCCGGCTACTCGGAGTACAGCGCCGGCAACACCGGCGGCTGGCACTTCACCTCGCTGCTCTACTCGCAGGGCGGCCAGGTGCTCACGGCCGACGGCAAGAAGGCCGACTTCAACAACCCGATGGGTAAGCAGGTCCTGCAGAACATCAAGGACATGCGGTACGGCGACAACAGCATGGGCTCCCGTCAGCTGCTCCAGTGGGGTGACCTGCTCACCAACGCCGGTGCGGGCAAGGTCGGCATGTTCATCGGCGCGCCGGACGCCACCCAGGCGATCGTCAGCCAGTTCCAGGGCAAGTTCCAGGACTGGGCGATGAGCCCGCTGCCCGGCCAGGACGGTCCGGCGAAGGGCACGCTCGGCGGTGGCGAGGGCTACTTC
Organism: Micromonospora sp. NPDC049662; assembly: GCF_040675055.1. Taxonomy (NCBI): domain Bacteria; kingdom Bacillati; phylum Actinomycetota; class Actinomycetes; order Micromonosporales; family Micromonosporaceae; genus Micromonospora; species Micromonospora sp. NPDC049662. Next base: position 133,773 of record NZ_JBFAOC010000009.1, on the reverse strand, counting down.
TTCAAGAAGGACCTCTCTCCCGAGCAGGTCAAGGCCGGTCTGAAGTGGGTCGCGTACCAGAAGCTGACCCCCGGCAAGGGCCAGTTCGACTACGTGCGCGCCAAGCCGCAGAACTATCCGGTGGGTCTGCCGCAGCCGCTGCTGTTCGCCAACGGCAGTGAGGTGCAGAAGCAGGAACTCGAGCTGCGCAAGGCCAACGCCAACGTCGACACCACGAACTTCGCCCTCTTCGAGGCGACCCCGGTGCCGATCAAGGGCGAGCCGCGTAACGCCCAGGCGATCTACGCGGTGCTCGACGCCGCGATGTCCGGGGTGCTGACGAACCCGAACGCGAACATCGACGCGCTGCTCAAGACGGCCGAAGAAAAGGTCAACCAGCTCCTCGCCGCGGAGAGCTGATCCGCAGGTGTGGGGGCCGTCGCACCGGCCCCCACACCCCGGCGCCGTACCGTCCGCCCCACCGATCTCCGCAGGAGTGTGCCGTGGCGATCACCGCCGCCCCCCAGGCCCCCGGGAAACCGGGCCGCCCGATGCCGTCGTACGCGGCAGGGCCGAAGCAGCGTACGAGCCTCGGCCGCAAGGTACGGGACAACCTCACCGGGCACGCCTTCCTGATCGGCGCCGTGCTCTGCTTCCTGGTCTTCTCCTGGTACCCGATGGTCCGTGGCGTCGTCATGAGCTTCCAGCGGACCCGGCGCGGCGAGACGACCTGGGTGGGCTGGGACAACTACACCCGCCTCCTCGCCGACCCCAGTTTCTGGCCGGCATGGAAGAACACCTTCTACTTCACGCTGCTCGCGCTCGTGCTCGGGTACGCGGTGCCGTTCTTCGTGGCGATCCTGCTCAACGAGTTCCGGCACGCCAAGGGCTACCTGCGGATCCTGGTCTACCTGCCGGTGATGCTGCCGCCGGCCTCGGCCCTGTACCTCTTCAAGTTCTACGCGTACGACCCCAGCGAGGCCGGGCTGTTCAACGCGATCCTCAAGGCGCTGCACCTGCCGACGTCGCAGTGGATGCAGTCGCCGGAGATGACGATGCCGGCCATGGTGATCGCGTCCACCTGGATGAACATGGGCGGCGCTGTGCTGATCTACCTGGCGTCCCTGCAGAACATCCCCGGCGAACTGTACGAGGCCGCCGAGCTCGACGGCGCCGGGATCTTCAAGCGGATCCGCCACGTGACGATCCCGCAGACCCGGCTCATCCTCGCGCTCCTGGCGATGATCCAGATCGTCGCCACGATGCAGCTCTTCATCGAGCCACTGATCCTCGCCAACGGCGCGGGCGCGGAGGACTCCGCGACCACCGTGGCGTACCTCATCTACCAGCACGGGTTCTTCCAGAACGACCTCAACGGCGCGGCCGCACTCGGCGTGCTCATGCTCGTGGTGCTGGCCGGCTTCTCCGCCGTGTACGTGCGGCTGACTGCGAAACAGGACTAGGACGGCGCGCAATGGCACAGGACTCCGGAACCCGGACCCTCATCTCGCATGCCCAGATCAGCCGAGGGCGCGGGCGGGTCATCTACTGGACGCTGCTGGTCGTCGTCGTGACGGCGTTCACGCTCGTCTTTATCGGGCCGCTCTACTGGATGGTCACCGGCGCGCTCAAGTCCGGCCAGGAGATCGCGCAGACCCCACCCACGCTGTTCCCGAAGGACCCGCAGCCGCAGAACTACATCGACGCCTGGAACAACCTGGAACTCGCCAAGCTGCTGTTCAACACGTTCTACTACGCGATCGGCGCGGTGCTGTTCCAGCTCGTCCTCGACGCGGCCGCCGCGTACTCGTTGTCGAAACTGCGACCGATCTTCGGCAACGTGATTCTCGGGCTGATGCTCGCCACGCTGATGATTCCGGCAATGGTGCTCATCGTCCCCCAGTACGTGACCGTTATCGACCTGCCGATCCTGCACATCAACCTGCTCGACTCGCCGTTCGCCATCTGGCTGCCGCTGGTGGCGAACGCATTCAACATCTTTCTGCTGAAGCGATTCTTCGATTCGATTCCCGAAGAATTGATGGCGGCGGCCCTGGTCGACGGGGCGACGTCGCTGCGGACGCTCTGGTCGATCATCCTGCCGATGTCCCGCCCGATCCTCGGCGTCGTCGCGATCCTGGCCATGACGGCGGTCTGGAAGGACTTCCTCTGGCCGAAGCTGGTCATGCCCTCACCGGAGACCCGGACGGTCAGTGTCGGCATCTACTCCTTCGCGGGCGGTACGCCCATGAACATCGTGATCGCCGCGTCGGTCATCGCCGCCATCCCGACCGTTATCGTCTTCCTGATCTTCCAGCGGAACATCATGTCTGGCCTGACCGCCGGCAGCATCAAGGGATAGCCACCACCGAAGACAGCGGAGCGAACAACGGCCGTTCGTCCGACACACAATCGCCACCGGCGTACCCGGCGACGTACTGACGCAGAAAGCAGGTGCTCGTGTCCACAGCAGACAGCAGTCCGTGGTGGCGTGGAGCCGTTATCTATCAGGTGTACCCACGCAGCTTCGCCGACGGCAACGGTGACGGCATCGGTGACATCGCAGGTATCCGCTCCCGCCTGAACCACCTGTCCGCGCTTGGCATCGACGCGATCTGGTTCAGTCCCTGGTATCCGTCGCCGATGGCCGACGCCGGGTACGACGTGTCCGACTACCGCGACATCGATCCGGTCTTCGGCACGCTCGCCGAGGTCGAGGCGCTGATCGCGGAGGCGCACGAGCTGGGCATCCGGACGATCGTCGACGTGGTGCCCAACCACTGCTCCGACGCGCACCCGTGGTTCCAGGCCGCGCTGGCCGGCGGTCCGGGGGCGCCCGAGCGGGACCTGTTCTGGTTCCGCCCCGGGCGGGGCCCGAACGGCGACCAGCGGCCCACCGACTGGGTGGGTGAGTTCGGCGGCGAGACGTGGACCCGCACCACCAACCCGGACGGCACGCCCGGCGACTGGTACCTGCACCTCTTCGCCCCCCAGCAGCCGGACTTCAACTGGGACCACCCCCGGGTACGGGCCGAGTTCGAGGACATCCTGCGGTTCTGGTTCGACCGGGGCGTCGACGGCATCCGGATCGACTCCGCCGGCCTGCTCGTGAAGGACGGGACGCTGCCCGAGGTCGAGCCGGACCGGCCGCACCCGTTCCACGACCTCGACGGGGTGCACGACATCTACCGGGGCTGGCGGCGGGTCGCCGACTCGTACGCCGACCGCGCGCTGATCGGTGAGGTGTGGTTGCCGGACCGGCAACGGTTCGCCAACTACCTGCGCCCCGACGAACTGCACGCCGCGTTCAACTTCGACTTCCTCGGCTGCGCCTGGGACGCCTCCGCGCTGCGGGAGAGCATCGACGGCACGCTGAGCGCGCACGCGCCGGTCGGCGCGCCCGCCACCTGGGTGCTCTCCAACCACGACGTGACCCGGCACGTCACCCGCTACGGCCGGGCGGACACCACGTTCAGCTTCGCCGCGAAGCGCGAGGGGATCCCCACCGACCTGGAGCTGGGCACCCGGCGGGCGCGGGCCGCCGCGCTGCTGTCACTGTCGCTGCCCGGCGCCGCCTACGTCTACCAGGGCGAGGAGCTGGGGCTCTGGGAGGTCGAGGACATCCCGTACGCGATGCGGCAGGACCCGATGTGGGAACGCTCCGGACGGGTCGACCCCGGGCGGGACGGCTGCCGGGTGCCGCTGCCCTGGGCCGGTGACGAGCCGCCCTTCGAGTTCAGCCCCGAAGGCTCGGCGGCGCCCTGGTTGCCCCAGCCGGCCGACTGGAAGGACCGGACGGCGCTGGCGCAGACCGGCGACGCGGCCTCGATGTTGGAGCTGTACCGGGAGGCCATCCACGTCCGGCGCGCCGAGGCGGCGCTCGGCGCCGGCGAGTTGACCTGGCTGCCCGCCCCGGACGGCGTGCTGGCCTTCAGCCGCGGCGGCGGCTTCCACTGCCTCGTCAACCTCACCGACGCGGCGGTGCCGATGCCCGTCGACGGGGAGGTGCTGCTGGCCAGCGGCCCCCTCGACGACGGGCTGCTGCCGTCGGACACCGCCGTCTGGCTGCGTACCCCCGACGAGGCCGACGGACCGCGCGCGGACGCCGCCGCCCTGACCTGATCCGACGTGGTGCCGGCGGTCCCGTCCCGACCGCCGGCACCACACCACCCGCCCACCGCGCCCACGAAGGGAGTACGAGGGACCGCCACACCGCACCGACACGGGGGACCTGGCCTGCCTGACGAAAGGGAGAGCGCAGCTCATGGCCAACCACACCACCGGCACTCCGCCCCACCTTCGACACCCGGCCCGGGCAGGGTTGGCCGCCATCGCCGCCACCCTGCTCGCGGCCACCACCCTGACCACCCTCGCGGTCACCGGCAGTGCCACCCCGGCCTCGGCGGCCGGGTTGTCCCCCTTCGACATCTCCGGCCGGGGCGCCACCGTCCCCTTTCTTGAGCAGGAGGCGGAGAAGGCCGCGCACAACGGCACGAAGATCGGCCCGGACCGGCGCTACGGCACGCTGCCGTCGGAGGCGTCCGGCCGGGAGGCGGTCACCCTCGACGCCGTCGGTGAGTACGTCGAGTTCACGCTCACCGCTCCGGCCAACGCGGTCACCTTCCGGTACAGCCTGCCGGACAACTCCTCGGGCACGGGCCGGGACGCCACCATCGACCTGCGGGCCAACGGCAACCTGCTGAAGTCGGTCCCGGTCACGTCGAAGTACGGCTGGTACTACGGCGGCTACCCGTTCAACAACAACCCGGGCGACACCAACCCGCACCACTTCTACGACGAGACCCGGGCGTTGTTCGGCAGCACCCAGCCGGCCGGCACGAAGATCCGGTTGCAGGTCTCCTCGACCGCCCAGTCACCCACCTTCACGATCGACCTGGCCGACTTCGAGGTGGTCGCGCCGATCGCGAAGCCCTCCGGTGTCATCGATGTGGTCACCGACTTCGGCGCGGACCCGACCGGCGCGACCGACTCGACCGCGAAGTTCCAGGCGGCGGTCGACGCTGGCAAGGCCCAGGGCCGGGCGGTCTGGATCCCGACCGGCACGTTCACCCTCTGGGACCACGTGGTGGTCGACGGGGTGACCCTGCGCGGCGCCGGCCCCTGGTACTCGGTGCTCGGCGGCCGGCACCCCACCGACCGCAAGCGGGCGGCCGGCATCTACGGCAAGTACGTCCCCGGCGGCGGCTACACCGGTGAGATCCGGTCGCACGAGGCGAACGGGCCGAGCCGCAACGTCACCCTGCGGGACTTCGCCATCATCGGCGACATCCGCGAGCGGGTGGACGACGACCAGGTCAACGCGCTGGGCGGGGCGATGACCAACTCGGTGGTGGACAACCTCTGGTTGGAGAACACCAAGGTCGGCGCGTGGATGGACGGGCCGATGGACAACTTCACCATCCGCAACAGCCGGATCCTCGACCAGACCGCGGACGGGGTGAACTTCCACACCGGCGTCACCAACTCGACGGTGACCAACACGTTCGTCCGCAACACCGGCGACGACGCGCTCGCCATGTGGGCGCAGAGCGTGCCGAACGTCAACAACTCGTTCACGCACAACACCATCGGTGTGACGCTGCTGGCGAACCACCTGGTGAGCTACGGCGGCCGGGACATCAAGATCACTGACAACGTGACGGCCGACTCGTTGACCAACGGCGGCGGCATCCACGTCGCCAACCGCTACCCGGGTGTGCAGGGCGACACCGCCGTCCGGGGCACCTGGACGATCGCCCGGAACACGTTGATCCGCAACGGCAACTCGGACTACAACTGGAACTTCGGCGTCGGGGCGATCTGGTTCTCCGCCCTGAACGAGGCGTTCCAGCAGGCCACCATCAACATCACCGACACCGACATCCTGGACAGCTCGTACGCGGCGCTGCACTGGATCGAGGGTCAGACCAGCGGCATCAACCTCACCAACGTCCGCATCGACGGCGCCGGCACGTACGCGCTCCAGGTGCAGGCACCCAGCCAGGTGTCGTTCACCAACGTGCGGGCCACCAACATCGCCCAGAGCAACCCGATGCACAACTGCGTGGGTGGCGGCTTCCAGATCACCCAGGGCTCGGGCAACTCGGGCTGGTACACCTCGACCCCGTACTGCGGCCCGTGGCCGGAGCCGCAGTGGGGTGGTGGGCCCAGCACCCCGCCGACCACCGGCCCGACCACCGGCCCGACCACCGCGCCGCCCACGACCGCGCCGCCGACCACCGCGCCGCCGACCACCGCGCCCCCGACGACCCCGCCGCCCACCGGTGGGAACCTGGCGCTGAACCGGTCGACGGTCGCGACCAGCACCAACCAGAGCTACACGGCGGGCAACGTGGTGGACGGCAACGCCTCGACCTACTGGGAGAGCGCCAACAACGCCTTCCCGCAGTCGGTCACCGTCGACCTGGGCGCGGTCCGCTCGGTCGACCGGGTGGTGCTCAAGCTGCCCGCCGGCTGGGAGCAGCGCACCGAGACACTGTCGGTGCTCGGCTCCACGGACGGCTCGTCGTACGGCACGCTGGCGTCGTCCGCCGGTCGGGTCTTCGCACCCGGCTCGGGCAACACCGTGTCGATCGGGCTGCCCTCCGGTGACCGCCGCTACATCCGGGTCACCGTGACCGGCAACACCGGCTGGCCGGCCGCGCAGCTCAGCGAGGTCGAGGTGTACGGCGGCACGCAGACCACGGCCCCGCCCACCACCGCGCCCCCGACGACCACCCCGCCCCCGACCACGCCGGCCCCCACCGGCAACCTGGCGGCGGGACGGTCGATCACCGAGACCAGCCACTCCGACGTGTACGCCGCGCCCAACGCGGTGGACGGCAACGCGAACACCTACTGGGAGAGCGCCAACAACGCCTTCCCGCAGTCGCTGACCGTCGACCTGGGCGCGACCCGAACGGTGTCCCGGGTCGTACTGAAGCTGCCGCCGTCGTCGGCCTGGCAGACGCGCACGCAGAACCTGGCGGTGCTCGGCTCCACCGACGGCTCGGCGTTCAACACCCTCAAGGCGTCCGCCGGCTACACCTTCAACCCGTCCAGCGGCAACACGGTCACCGTGACCTTCACGGCGACCAGCCAGCGGTACCTGCGCCTGACCGTCACCGGCAACACGGGCTGGCCCGCCGGTCAGCTCAGCGAGTTCGAGGTCTACTCCAGCTAGGCCGACGGCCCCCGCCCGACCAGGGCGGGGGCCACCGCACCGTCCCCCACCTGTCGCGGCACGACGGGCGTACCCCTGCGCCCGTCACCGGGCAACGCACCCCACACCACCCCCGAAAGAGGTGTAGCGACCGATGTCCAGAAACGGCCCCACCCGAGGCACCCCGCGAACCGGCTCGCCCGGTTCGACCGTCCGAGCCGACCGATCGCCGGCCCGCCGCCGACTGCTCGCCGGCACGCTCGCCGGACTGCTCCTCGCCGCCGCTCCCGCCGTCACCCCCGCGACCGCGGCCCCAGCGGCGACGCCCGCCTCCGCACCCGCGGGTTCCGCCCGCGCGGCCCTGCTCGCCGGGCTCTCGGCCACCATGAGCGCCAGCAGCTACAACCAGAACTACGTGGCGAGCAACGCGAACGACGGCAACGCCTCGACCTACTGGGAGAGCGCCAACAACGCGTTCCCGCAGTGGATCCAGGCCGACCTGGGCGCGACGGTCGGCGTGGACCGGGTCGTGCTGAAGCTGCCGCCGTCGTCGGACTGGCAGACGCGTACGCAGACGCTGTCGGTGCTCGGCTCCACCAACGGCTCGTCCTTCAGCACCCTGAAGTCGTCGGCCGACTACACCTTCAACCCGAGCAGCGGCAACACCGCGACCGTCAGCTTCACCGCCGCCAGCACCCGCTACGTCCGGGTGCAGGTCACCGGCAACACCGGCTGGCCGGCCGCGCAGCTCTCCGAGGTGGAGGTGTACGGATCCAGCGGCAGCACCGACACCCAGGCCCCCAGCGCCCCCGGCAACCTGGCGTACACCCAACCGGCCAGCGGGCAGATCCGGCTCACCTGGTCGGCGTCGAGCGACAACGTCGGGGTGACCGGGTACGACGTCTACGCCAACGGCGCGCTGCGCGGCAGCGTCAGCGGCTCGACGCTGACGTACACCGACAGCCAGGCGGACAGCGCCACGGTCTCGTACTACGTGCGGGCCAGGGACGCGGCCGGCAACCAGTCATCGAACAGCAACACGGTGACCCGTACCGGCACCGGCAACCCGCCCACCGGGAGCAACCTGGCGGTCGGCAAGCCGATCACCGCCTCCGGGTACGTGCACACGTTCGTGGCGACCAACGCCAACGACAACAACGTGGCCACCTACTGGGAGGGCAACGGCAACCCGAGCACGCTGACCGTGCAGCTCGGCGCGAACGCCAGCCTCAGCCAGATCGTGCTGAAGCTCAACCCGGACTCGGCGTGGGGTACGCGTACCCAGAACATCACCGTGCTCGGCCGGGACCAAGGCTCGTCGAGCTTCACCACGCTGGTCGGCGCGACGAACTACACGTTCAACCCGGGCAGCGGCAACACGGTGACCATCCCGGTCTCCGGCGCGGCGGCCGACGTACGCCTCTCGATCGCCTCGAACACCGGCGCCCCGGCCGGTCAGGTGGCCGAGTTCCAGGTCTTCGGCACCCCCGCGCCGAACCCGGACCTCACCGTCACCGGCATGTCGTTCAGCCCGTCCGCACCCGTCGAGACCAGCACCGTCACGCTCTCGGCGACCGTGCGGAACGCCGGATCGGCGGCCTCCGCCGCGACCAACGTCAACTTCTACCTGGGCTCCACCCGGGTCGGCACCGCGTCGGTCGGTGCCCTCGCGGCCGGCGCGTCGACCACGGTCAGCGCCAGCATCGGCACCCGCGACGCGGGCAGCTACCCGCTCAGCGCGAAGGTCGACGAGTCGAACACCGTCGTCGAGCAGGACGACACCAACAACAGCTACTCCAACCCCAGCCCGCTGGTCGTCAGCCCGGTCGCCACCAGTGACCTGGTCGCCTCCTCGGTCGCCTGGTCGCCGGGGAACCCGTCGGCCGGCAACACCGTCACGTTCTCGGTGTCGATCCGCAACGCCGGCAGTGTGGCGTCGGCGTCCGGTTCGCACGGCATCACGCTCACCGTTCTCAACGACTCCGGCACCGTGGTCCGTACCCTGACCGGCTCGTACTCCGGTGTGATCAACGCCGGGGCCACCGTCGGCCCGGTCAACCTGGGCACCTGGACGGCGGCGAACGGCAAGTACACCGTCCGGGTCGTGCTCGCCGCCGACGCCAACGAGCTGCCGGTCAAGCAGACCAACAACACCTCCGACCAGCCGCTCTTCGTCGGGCGTGGCGCCAACATGCCGTACGACATGTACGAGGCCGAGGACGGCGTGGTCGGCGGCGGCGCGAACGTCGTGGGCCCGAACCGGACCGTCGGCGACGTCGCCGGTGAGGCGTCCGGCCGGCGTGCGGTGACCCTGAACTCGACCGGCGCCTACGTCGAGTTCACCACCCGGGCCAGCACCAACACGCTTGTCACCCGCTTCTCCATCCCGGACGCGGCGGGCGGCGGGGGCATCAACTCGACGCTCAACGTCTACGTCGACGGCACGTTCCACAAGGCCATCGACCTGACGTCCCGCTACGCCTGGCTGTACGGCAACGAGACCAGCCCGGGGAACACTCCGAGCGCGGGCGGACCGCGCCACATCTACGACGAAGCCAACGTCATGCTCAACTCGACCGTGCCGGCCGGCAGCAAGATCCGCCTGCAGAAGGACGCGGCCAACACCACCACGTACGCGATCGACTTCATCAACACCGAGCAGGTGTCGCCGATCGCCAACCCGGACTCGGCGCGGTACGCCACGCCGACCGGCTTCACCCACCAGGACGTGCAGAACGCCCTGGACCGGGTCCGGATGGACACCACCGGCAACCTGATCGGGGTGTACCTGCCCGCCGGCAACTACTCCACCTCGTCCAAGTTCCAGGTGTACGGCAAGGCGGTCCAGGTGACCGGCGCGGGCCCCTGGTACACCCGGTTCAACGCGCCGTCCGGCCAGGAGAACACCGACATCGGCTTCCGGGCCGAGAACTCGGCGGCCGGCTCGTCGTTCAAGAACTTCGCGTACTTCGGCAACTACACCTCTCGCATCGACGGTCCGGGCAAGGTGTTCGACTTCTCCAACGTGTCGAACATCGTGATCGACAACATCTGGGCCGAGCACCAGGTCTGCCTCTACTGGGGCGCCAACACCGACTACATGACGATCCGGAACTCACGGATCCGCAACCTGTTCGCCGACGGCGTCAACATGACCAACGGCAGCACCAACAACCTGGTCAGCAACAACGACGCACGGGCCACCGGCGACGACAGCTTCGCGCTGTTCTCGGCGATCGACGCGGGCGGCGCCGACATGAAGGACAACGTCTACGAGAACCTGACGTCGACGCTGACCTGGCGGGCCGCCGGCGTGGCCGTCTACGGCGGCTACGGCAACACGTTCCGCAACATCTACATCGCGGACACGCTCGTCTACTCCGGCATCACCATCAGCTCGCTCGACTTCGGCTACCCGATGAACGGCTTCGGCGCGAGCCCGCCGACGAAGTTCGAGAACATCTCGATCGTGCGAGCCGGTGGGCACTTCTGGGGTGGGCAGACCTTCCCGGCGATCTGGGTGTTCTCCGCCTCGAAGGTGTTCCAGGGCATCCGCGTCAGCGACGTGGACATCGTCGATCCGACCTACAGCGGCATCATGTTCCAGACCAACTACGTCGGTGGGCAGCCGCAGAACCCGATCACCGACACGGTCTTCACCAACATCTCCATCAGCGGCGCCCGCAAGAGCGGTGACGCCTACGACGCCAAGTCCGGCTTCGGCATCTGGGCCAACCCCATGCCGGAGTCCGGGCAGGGTCCCGCCGTCGGGTCGGTCACCTTCACCAACCTGCGGCTGAGCAACAACGCGGTGGACATCCAGAACCCCACGACGACCTTCACCATCAACCGCAACTGATTCACCCGGTAGCCGACGCCGCCGGGAGGTCCCACCCTCCCGGCGGCGTTGTGCCGTGCCGGCCCTCGCCCGCGGCGAACCGGGCCGCGCCGGCCAGCGCGTCGGTGTCCAGCGAATCCATCCCGTACGCCAGTTCGGTCGCCAGCGCCTCCGCCTCGGGCCGTCCGACGCCGGCCAGCAGGGCCGCCCGGTCGTTGCGCAGGCAGGTCTGCGGGTGCCGCGCGATCGCCGTCGCCAGTTCCTCGGCCGCCGCCCGCGCCTGGCCCGTCGGCACCACCCGGTTGGCCAACCCCATGGCGTACGCCTCGTCGGCCGGCACCGCCCGCCCGGTGAGGATCAGGTCCATCGCGCGGCTCTCCCCGACCAGTCGAGGCAGCCGGACCGTGCCGCCGTCGATCAGCGGTACGCCCCAGCGGCGGCAGAACACTCCGAGCGTGGCGTCGGATTCGGCGACCCGCAGGTCACACCAGAGCGCCAGTTCCAGACCGCCGGCCACCGCGTACCCCGAGATGGCCGCGATCACCGGCTTGCTGAGCACCATCCGGGTGGGACCCATCGGGCCGTCCCCCTCCGGCTCCACCCGGTTGCCTCTCGGCGTGCCGATGGCCTTCAGGTCGGCTCCGGCGCAGAACGTGCCGCCCGCCCCCCACAGCACGGCGACCGCCGCGTCCGGATCAGCCTCGAAGGCGCGGAAGGCATCCGCCAACGCCCGAGCGGTAGCCCCGTCGACAGCGTTCCGCGCCTCCGGCCGATCCAGAATCACCGTAGTGACAGCCCCGTTGCGCTCCACCCGCACACCCATCCCGCCAGCATGCCCGCCCCCGGCAGGTTTGTCGTCAGCGACCGGTTTGGGAGGGGGATCGCCGGGAAGTCGGTACTCGTGCGAGCGCTATTGACGAAAGTTGAGCAGGACTCCCGGCTGGACCGCGCGGGTGACCGGTTGCAGAAGGCTGTCCTGGGGACGCTGCGACCGCGGCGACTGCGGGACCTGCTGCACGGCGTGACGCTGGGGCACCCGCTGCACCCGGCCATGGTGCAGGTGCCGGTCGGGGCGTGGATCAGTGCCGCCGTGCTGGACCTGATGCCAGGGCAGCGCCGACCGGCGACCGTGCTGGTCGGCTTGGGGACGGTCAGCGCCCTGCCGGCGGCGGTCGCCGGGTTGAACGACTGGGCGGCGCTCTCCCGGGACCAGCGCCGGGTCGGCCTCGTGCACGCGGCCGCGAACACCGTCGGTGTCGGCCTCTACGCCGGCTCACTGGCGGCGCGGCTCTCCGGGCGGAGCGGCGTCGGCAGGGCGCTCGGGTTCCTCGGCCTCTCCGCCGTCAGCCTCGGCGCGTACATCGGCGGGCATCTGGCGTACAAGCAGGGCGCCCAGGTCAACCAGAGCGTGTCCGAGCTGCACCGGATGAGCGACGGCTGGCACTCGCTGGCCGACATGGCCACCCTGCCGCAGCGCACGCTGATCACCCGAGAGGTAGACGACGACATCTCGGTGATCCTCTACCGCCACGGTGACGAGGTCACGGTGATGCTGGAGCGGTGCCCGCACCAGAGCGGGCCGCTGGGCGAGGGCGAGGTCCAGGAGATCGACGGCCACGCGTGCGTGGTCTGCCCGTGGCACGGCAGCGCGTTCCGTCTCAACGGCGGCGAGGTCATGCAAGGTCCCTCCGGCAATGACCAGCAGATCCTGCCCACCCGCATCCAGGACGGCGTGCTCCAGACCCGTCTCCCCTGACAGCGTGCTGCGGGGTCGACGATGACCGGCCGCCCTCGACGCACTGATGCCACATAGTCATCTTGATGACTATGTGGCATCAGTCTGTCCGGGGTGTCCGCTCCCGGGCGCGTGTGGGGCACGGCGCTCGGGCGTTGGCCGCGCGTGGGCCACTCGCGCTCGGGCGTCGGCTGTGTGTGGGCCATGGCGCTCGGGCGTTGGCCGCGCGTGGGCCGCAGCTCCCGGGCGTCGTTCGAGCGGAACTCGGCGAGCGGGGCTGCGACCTACGCGTGCGGGTGCCGGCTCAACCCCGCCGGTGCCGACCGCCCTGGACGCCGTCGTCGTCCCATTCGCCGACCGCTCCGGCGCTACGACCGGGCAGGGCCAGCGGCGTGCCGGTCGGAGGGCCAGTGGGCGGGGCGGGCGTCTCGGTGGCCGCCGCCGCACGACGGGCGGCCCAGGCGGCGCCACTGCCCGCTCGACCCGCGTCACCGCTCCAACCCGCCTCACCGCTCCGACCAGGGCTGCCGCTCCGACCCGCGTCACCGCTCCGAGCAGTGCTGCCGCTCCGACCGGGGTTGCCGCTCCGACCAGTGCTGCCGCTCCGGGAGGCGCGGCTCTCGGTGGTGGAGCTGCCGCCGACCCGGGTTGACCGGCGTCGCGGGGTACGGGCGGCCGCAGTCAGCCGGGGTGCGGCGCCGGCCGTGGCCGGCCGACGGCGGAGACCGAGGACCGCGCCGATCTGGGCGCCGACGATGCTCGCCACGGCCAGGACGGCGGAGACGGCCAGCGGTCGGTTCACCCGGTCGGTGGTTCCGGCCCGGGCCGCGCCGACGGTCATCGTGGGTGCCTCACCCGTCGACTCCGTACCGCTGGGTGGTGCCTGCTGTGTGCGCTCCGGCGCCGACCGCTCCGGCGCCGACCGCTCCGGCGCCGACCGCTCCGGGGCCGGTCGCGCGGGCGGTGTGGGCGCGGCGGGTCGACCGACGAGTTTGCCGGTCGCGTGCGAGCGTGCGCCCTGGTCGGTGGCCTCCGCCGGGAGCCGGAGCAGTTGCCCGGGACGAATCCGGTCCGGGTCGTCCAGCCGGTTCAGCTTGGCGAGTTGCCGGTAGTCGTCGAACTCGTCGAGGTACCGCTCGGCCACCTCGCCGAGGTAGTCGCCCCGGGCAACGCGGTACACCGGCGCAGCCTGGTCGCCGGGGCTCGGCCCGCCCGGCGCGACAAGTCCGAGCGGCCCGCTCCCCAGGGCGTCGCGGGGCCCGCTCGCGGCCAGGCCCAGCGGGGTGCTCTCGGTGAGCCGCGTGGTGGTGGCCGACGCGCTCGGCTGGGCGTACGCCGGACCGACGTAGACCGCGGCGGCGCTGGCGGCGGCCGGGCTGGCCGCGAGGATCAGGGCGACCGAACCGACCAGCGCGGCGGCGGCCTTCTGCTGGCGGCTCATTCCGGGCAGCTTCGGCGCCGGCCGGCGCAGGGTCTGCGCGCCCAACTCGACGAGGACGGAGAAGGTGAACGTGGCCCAGCCGAACCAACCGGCCAATGCCAGGGCCCGAAGGAAGAGTTGCCCGTCGTCCCGGCTGGTCAGGGTGGTGCCCACCTCGGCGAGGGTGGGCAGATGGTCGGGCAGGGGATTGCCGGCGAAAGCGAGCAGCGCGACCGGCGCGCCCGCCACCAGGGCGCAGAGCACGACGAGCGCGCCGAGGCCGGTGAGGACGCGTCCCGTCCGCCGTACGACGGACCGACCCGATGCGGACATGGCTGCCTTCCTTCCTATGGGACCGGGGGTGGGGCTGTGGTGATGGCCCGTGCGGTCGCCTCTCCGGTGATGGTGACCTGGTCAGCGAAGCCGAACAGGCCGAGCATCGAGCGGCGGTAGGTGATCGTGAGGCGTACCCGGACGACGACCTCCCCGGCGATCTGCGGGAAGCTCACGGTGTGGCTGGTGGTGGAGCCGACGGCGGTGAGGTATTCGGCGACCGCCACGCGGGCCTGCGGCTGGTCGATCCGCGTCGGCCCACCCTCGATCGCGGTGGCCCGGTCGATGGCCTGCCCGCCCGCGCGGGCCGCCTCAGCGGCCAGGTTGTCGGCGCGTTGCAGCGTGCGGAGCTGGCCCGCGCCGTCGAACGAGAGCCCCACGATGGCCAGTACGCCGATCATCGCCACGGCCAGGAAGATGCTGACCCGGCCGTGGTCGCCGGAGAGCGTACGGAGGTTCATCGTCGGCTCCGGTAGCGGTCCAGGGGCGAGGTGAAACTGGCCTCGATCTTGTTCTCGGTGGGCATGCCCGGTAGGGCGTTGAGCCGTAGGTCGCGGAACGACACCCGGCACTCGACCGTGACGGTGACCGTCGCGTTCTGGCCGAGCGCGCTGCGGTAGGCGTCGTCGAATCCGGTGTCGCTGTTGCCGACCCTGCCGCCGAAGGTCAGGGTCGGAGCGGCTCCGCAGTCCAGTCCGTGCCAGTCCAACTGCTCCTGGGCTGCCTTGCGGGCCTGTTCCTTCGCGTCGGTCGGGTCGCGGGAGATCGACGCGGCGCGGGCCGCGTCGTGCGCGGCGGCGTCGAGAGCCTCCGCCGCCACCGCGCTGCGTCCGGCAACGCCCGCCAGCACCATCAGCGCGATGAACGCGGGCGCGAGCACCGCCACCTCGATGGAGACCGAGCCGCGCTCGGTGGTCCGGCTCACGGCGCTGTCACCCGCTCCACCGGCCCGTGCGCGGTCTGCCCGATCTCGAAGTCCATGCCGGGTACGACCGACAGGGACCGGCCGGTGACCGTGCAGGTCACGTCGACCTCGCTGGTCACACAGCTCGGACCGCCGGCCTTGTCCCAGCCCAGCAGCCAGCTACCGCTGGTGGACAGGAACTGCTTGGCGCTGGCTACTCCGGCGCCGTCGGACGCGTTGTACCGCCGTTCGGCGTTGACCCCGCTCTGGGCGGCGTTCAACGCCGTGGCACGAGCCAGGAAGACGGCCGCCACCTGGAGCGACGCGAACAGCAGCACCAGGATCAGCGGCATCACCACGGCCAGCTCCACCGGATTCGCGCCCCCCTCCCGGTCGCCGGTCACGAGACGACGCCGGGCAGCGGAAACCGCCCGGCGCCACCTCGGGTACGTGACTCGGCGCATGCCGGCTACTTCGGGTTCGTGTGGCCCGGGATGGCCTTCATCCAGTCGTTGGCCTTGCCGAGGGCCAGGCCGGTGACGATGGTGGCCACGAAGACCAGGCCGAAGATGATCACCGCAGTCGGTACCGGGCTGTCGCCCCGCTCGCCGTCCCGGCGTAGCTCGGCGAAGCGCGTCGTCACCACGACGTGCAGGTAGGTGAGGATGGACATGGCGTACTCCTTCTCGGGGTCGGATCAGACACGGGCGATGAACGGGTAGACGACGAAACCGAGCAGCACGAAGACGAGGAGCGCGCCCGGAATGTCGAGCTTGCTGGTCACGCCCTCGGCGCGGGCCAGGTTGTCGGTGCGGATCTGGTCGCGTAGCGAGTCGGCCCGGCTGCGCAGGGTCTCGTGCACCTGCGCGCCCTCGCTGCCGGAGGAGCGCATGATCGCGCCGACGTCGCCCAACTCCGGGATACCGATCTTGTCGGCGAGGTCGCGCAGCTCGTCCCAGGGGGCGTGCATCTGCATCTGGGCGATCCGCAGCGCCTCCTGAAGGCGGTCGAACACCCAGCCGTCGCAGACCGCCGCGGCCCGCTCCAACGACTGCACGGGCCCGTGCGCGGCGGAGAGCTGCAACGCCACCAGATCCAGGTACGTGCAGACGGCCTGGCGGAACTCGTCGCGGGCGGCGTCCGCCTTGGTCAGGACCGACCGGTGCGCCAGCAGACCGGCGACGAACGCCATGCCGAGGCCCCCGAGCACCGGTACGACCAGCGGCAGCGAGATGCCGAGGACGAACAGCGCCACCCCGAGCAGGGTCGGCGTGGCCAGTCCGATCAGCGCGGACAGCAGCACCGACAGCGCGTACTGCTCGGGGGTCTGGCCGATCAGGGCGAGCTGCCGGTGCGGCGGTCGTAGCCAGCGGGACAGCCCGCTGAGCCAGTCCAACCGCCGGGAGGCGGGAGTGGCCACCCGGCCGGTACCCGGCGGCTGGTGCAGGCGGCGCAGCGCCGGGCCGAGCGCGGGAGTGGCCGGCACCAGCTCGCGGATCACCAGGAACAGGCCCAACCCGATCGCCGCCCCGCCGGTGACGGCGACGCCGAGGAGCCAGTTGACGATCATCGCGGGCCTCTTGCCGGCACCGTGGCGCTCGCGCTCACGCGACGACCTCCTGTGGGTCGGGCGCCGGCAGGAACCGGGCCGGTCGCTGCGGCTGACTCATCGAGCGGACCCAGGCCAGCAGGCCGATGAAGGCGATGCCGAGCGCGGCCATCACCACCTGACCGGTCGGGGTGCCGTACGGCTCGATGTACTCGGTGTTGATCAGGCCGTACGCCAGCGTCGCCAGCGTCATCCCGGTCAGGAACCGGACCGCGAACCGGGGCTGGGTGCGCTTGGCCTCGATCTCCCGGCGGGTCGCCACCTCGGCGGACGCCGCGCCGGCGATCGAGCCGAGTACGTCGCCCAACCGCTCGCCCCGGTCGGTGAGGTGCAGGATCAGGGCCGCCACCACCTGGTCGCAGACCGGGTCGCCGATCTCGTCGGCGAACGCCAGCAGCGCGGAGCGGGCCAGCCAGCCGGCCTGCAACCGGGCGGCGAGCAGTCGTACCTCGTCCTCGATGCCGGGTGGCACGCTGCCGATCGTGCTGATGATCGCCTGTTGGAGGCCCTGGCCCGTACCGGAGACGTCCTTGAGTCGGCGGGTCCACTCGCCGACGGCCTCGATCCGGGCGATCGCCCGCTGCTCGGCCTTGCCCACCGCGAACAGCCACGGCGTACCGGGTACCGCCACCGCCACGAGCAGCCCCACCACCGGTAGCCCGGTCAGCAGGAACGCCAACGCCCCGGCGACCACCGCGGCGAGCAACAGCGCCTGGTAGGACCGCCGCTCGGCGGGCGTGGCGCCGGAGCCCCGCCAGAGGCGACTCAGGCCGGGCCCCGCTCCCGGGCCGGGGCCCGGGGGTCGACGGGTGCCGACCAGCGCGACCACCGCCAGCAGGAGCCCCGCCACGCAGGCGGCCCCGGAGACCACCGCGATCAACTCCAGGCTGTTCCCCATCAGGTCACCGCCGGGCCAGTCGGGTCTGTCGGGGCCGCCGCCACGCGCCCGTACCGGCCTCGATCCACCGGGTCAGCAGTCGGGAGTCGTACCCCACGCGGAGCAACTGGTCGCGGACGCGTTCCGGCAGGTGCCGGGGGACCGCGCGGCCGTCCGGACCGGGACCGAAGACGGTGGTGGTGGTGATCCGTCCGGCCTCGCCGGCCCCGATCACCTCCTCCACGTGCGAGACGAACCGGTGCTTACGTCCGCCGATCGCGCTCTCGTCCTCGACGGTGACGTAGACGATCAGGTCGAGGGCGTTGCCGGCCATCCGACGTGCCTGGTCGACGGTCATCTCGCGGCCGTGCGCCAACGCCAACTCGACGATCCGCTCGCCGACACCGGCGGCCGTACGGGCGTGGATCGTGCACATCGAGCCCCGGCTGGTGGTCATCGCCTGGAGCATCGGCACGATCTCGCGGGACCGCACCTCGCCCACGATGATCCGCAGGACGCCCATCCGCAGCGACAGCGGGATCAGGTCGGCGATCGTCACCTCGCCCGCCGGACGGCCGTCGAAGCCGCGCTCGCCGTGCCCTTCCCGCGCCTCGAAGCTCATCACCGCCCGGTGCCGTTCGCGGCGGCGCGCCGGCAGCAGTTCCCGGCTCTCCTCCAGCAGCACGTACGGCTCGTCGGGCGGGATCTCGTTCATCAAGGCCCGGATGATTGTGGTCTTTCCGGCGCCGGCCAGCCCGGCGACCATGATGTTCAACCCGGCGCGCATCGCCGCGCGCAGGAAGTCACGCAGCAGCGGGTCGATCATCTCGTCCAGGTCGCCCCGGCTACCGGCGACGTCGTCGAGGCTCACGTCCAGGGTGTTGTGCTTGCGGATCACCGCGTACGGGCGGTGGCTGACCAGGAACACCGCCGCCAACCGGCTGCCGTCGGGCAGTTGCAGGTCGAGGGTGGGCTTCACGGTGGACAGGGACCGCTCGGTCGCGCCGGCCCGCCGCGCCGCCGCCTGGAGGATCTCGACCAGTTCGGCGTCGCTGTCGGCGATCGGCTCGCCCCAGTCCACCCCGCCGCCGTGTCGGGTGATGCGCACCTGGTCGCAGCCGAGGATGTGCACCTCCTCGATGGTGTCGTCGACCAGCAGGGTCTGTAGCCGGCCGAGTCCGACCAGCTCGGCGGTCACCTGGTCGAGCAGCAGACGCTCCTCGCCGGCGGCCATCGGCGTGCCGGCCCGGCGGACCGCGTCGGCGTACTCGGCGACCACCTGGACGGCCAGCCGCGCCCGCTCGGTGTCCTCCTCGTCGGCGGTGAACTCCCGCCCGCGCTGCCACAGGGTGAGTCGTTCGGTGAGTTCCCGGCGCAGCTCCCGGACCACCTGGAAGTCCATCCGGGGTCGAGGGGCCGTCTCGGGCGGCGGCGTGGGCGTCGGCTGCGGCATCGGCGGCACGTGGTGGTGCCGGCCGTTCGCGGGGGTCAGCGGTGGCGCGGTGGACGTCGCGCCCGGCGGCTGCTGGCGGGGGTCGGCCGAGACGGGTTCAAACCGCATCCGGCACCCCCTGCTGTACCGGCCAGGCCAGCCGGGCGCGTCGCCGTTCCAGCAGCGCCCCGACCGGCACCTCCAGCGCGGTCGCCGCGCGCAGCAGCGGCCGTCCGGCCCGCACGGTCCCACCGAGGCCGAGCACCCCTGCGGTACGCGGGTCGTGCGGCAGCCGGGCGATCACCGGCAGCCTCAGCCCGCGACTGATCTCGGCGCGCCCGTGCCCGTCGCCGACCAGCAGCAGCCGCAGGGTGCCCGGCGGTACCCGGTGCTCGGCGAAGTCCCGCTCGATCGTGGTGACCACCGCCCGCGTCCCGGACAGGTCGGGCAGGTTCGCCCGGGTCACCAGCAGCACCACCGAGGCGGCCCGCAGCAGTGGCCACGGTGGGCCGTTCACGTGCAGTCGGCCGCAGTCGACGAGCACGTCGTAGCCGGGTGTGCCCCGGTCCAGGGCGTTGAAGTAGTCGGCGAAGCGCTGCCAGAGCGGGGTGACGCTGCCGGCCTGCGTCGGGTCGACCAGACCGGGCAGCAGCAGCCGTTCCCGGCGCGGCGCGTCCAGGTCGACCAACTGGGACCAGAACGCGGTCTCCAGGTTGCCGTCGCGCAGCTCGCCGACGGCCAGCTCCCCGATGCCGCGCGGACCGTCCAACTGGCCGCCCAGATAGCCGGCGAGGATCGACCCGCCCGCCGGGTCGCACTCGGCGAGGACCAGCCGGCGGTGCCAGGTCAGGGCGCAGGCCAACGCCGAGGTGGTCACGCCGGGCGAACCCTTCGCGGACACCAACGCGATGATCGCCATGGTCAGGCCGCCTCGATCAGCACGACGGCGACCCGCTCCTGGGCGGCGAGCGCCACCACGGCGGGTACGTCCCGGATGAGGAGCGCCAGGTACAGCACCTTCTCGTCGTCCGTCGGGCTGACCATGTCGATGACGGTGGCCGTGAACCGGGTGCCCGCCGTGGCGGCCGCCCCGGTGGCGTCGTCGTCCGGGGTGCTGACCAGCAGCACCTTGTCGCCGGGGTGCAGCGCGCGGGCGGGCACCTGGGCGGTCTTCAGGCCGAGCGCGATCTGCTGCTGCCCCGGGCCGAGCAGCGGGTCGTCGGTCACCTGCCCGAGGGTGAGCAGGGTGCCTGGCACCAGCGCCACGGCGGCCCGCTTGCCGACCACCTCGTCCAGCCGGCCCGCCGGCACGGGGCGTAGCCCCTGGCCGCCGGCGACCTGCACGGTGATCAGGTCGGCGGCGGTGACCTCCCGGCCCACCTCCACCGGTCGGGCCACCGCGAGGTAGCTGCCGGTGGCCCGGACCGAGGTGACCGCGAACGCGGCCCCCAGCCCACCGAGGGCGATCAGGAGTACGGCGAGACCCAGCAAGCCTGGACGGACGCGGCGCTGCCGGACCACCTTGGGCGGGCTGACCGGCGCGTCCACCGGTCCGGTCGCGTTACGCGTCGCCACACTCACCGTTCGATCTCCATTCGTGGCTGGGGTGCTCGCAGAACCGGGTCGCTCACCTGGTCACCACCTGGAGCTCCCTGATCTGTACCGGCACGGTGCCGCTGGTCCGGGTCTGCGCGATCGGGTCGCCCTCCACGCCGTTGTCGGTCCACCAGCGGACCGTCCAGTACGTGGTGGCACCCACCCGGTAGGTGCCCGCCTTCGGGTAGCCGTGGTCGTAGCCGCAGTCCGGCGAGGTGCGGCCGGCGCGCTTGCCCTTCGGGTCGTACGGGGTGCCCGGCTTGGTGCAGGTGACCGTGTCGCCGTTGCCCATGCTCCAGACGATCCGGTTGACCTTCGCCTCGATCGAGACGGTCAGCCCACGGTCGGTCGCGGAGGCGTTCAGCGGCCCGAAGTAGCTGGCGCTCGGGGTGGCCCACATCCAGACCGGCAGGCCGACCAGGCCGGGGCCGATGTCCTTGCGGGGGGCGACCTTGAGCCGCGCCGGCAGCAGCTTGATCGACGCGAGCGCCCGGCGGGCCAGCTCCTCCGGGTCCGGCGGAGCGCCGAAGCCGGCCGGCGGCCCGTCGAGCGGCAAGGTCCGCTGCGCGCCGAGGTCGCCGCCGTTGCAGGTCTGGACGTACCACTGCTGGCCCTCGGGTGCCGACGGTTGCGGCACGGCGAGCTTGTAGTAGCAGCCGTCGCCGTTGTTGAACCAACCCAGCAGGTCGTCGTAGCAGGGGATCGTCCGGCCGCCCCACTGGCAGACGCCGCCACCCCCGCCGCCGCCGGAGTCTCCGCCGCCGTTGTCCCCGCCGCCCCCCGGGTCGCCGGGGTGGCCCGGCTCGTCGTCCCAGACGTTGCAGTCCGGTTGGCCGGGCGGGCACTCCACCCCCGGGCCCGCACGGCGGGCGGCGGAGGCCGGCAGGGTCGTGCCGACCACCAGCAGCATCGCCACACCGACCCCGGCGAGGAGCCGGCGGCTCAGCACGGCTGGTCCTGGTGCGCGACGCCGGAGCTGATCAGCCAGCGGCCGTCCGGATAGCGGGTGGCGGTGGCGGTCGCCAGGTGCTTGCCGCCGCCGCTGCCCGGCACCACCCGTTGGTCCTTCGTGTAGACGAGCCGGTAGCCGGTCGCGTCCAGGCAGTCCTGGATCTCCACGGTGGCCGGGTCCGAGTCGAGGTCGACGGCGATCACGGTGGGATCGGATCGCAAGGTCCCGGTACGCATCGCGCCGTGCTCCTTAGCGTCGCGAATGGACAATTGCACCCGGGTCAGCAGTGGATCAGCGAGAAATCTGGACAGTTCCGGCGCGTGCGGATCGCCGCGCCCACTCGCCGTGCGCGAGGCCGCGAGATATCCGGAGTACGCCTCGAGCGCCGCCTTTTCGGCGGCCCCGCGTTCGACATCCGAATCTGCCCGTACCCCGTCGGCACGCTCCGACGTCGGGTCGTCGACCGCCTCCGGCCCGCTGCCGCAGGCGGTGGCCGCCGCCGTCGCCACGATCGCCAGCAGGCAGGTTGTCGCTCGCCTGAACTGCCGTCCGACCACCGCCGAACCCTCCTCGTGACAGCCCGACGTGGCGACGAAGCGCCGGTGTCGAGCATGCGAAAGCGCGCCCGGATCACTTCATCCGGCCGTTCATTGGCGCTTCTGCATTCACCGTTGCGGATCTTCTACAAATGCGAGGTCCTGTGTTGTCCGATCATCGATGTGAGGCTTGCGTCACACTCAAGGGGCGAGCATAAGCTCACGCTCGCCGATGCAACAGAGGCAATTCATGCGAACACTCTGAGTGATGATGGGTGGTGGTGGCAGGTGTCCGTGCGGCGCTTCGGATGGCTGTCGGTCGAGGGGTCGCCAATGGCCCGGCCTCGTTGGCGCGGGCCGATCCGTCCTGACCCCTACGCCCCTTACGAGAATGGGACATCGCAACCGGAAGCCGGCATGTGGCCAGCGTCGCGGCTCGGCGGCGACCGCACATCGTGCGGGCCGATCCGGGGCGGACGGAGTCGGTGGGGGACGTCGCTTTCCGCGCCATCCGCTACACCCGAGCGAACGTTCAGTCACGATCCGTGTTCACCTTTCGGGGTGGTCGCGCGACGTTCGGCGGGGTCGACGTGGCGCTGACGGCCGAACCGACCGACCAACCGTCCGCCTCCGGCGGTCCTACGGTCACCGAGGTGGGGCCGGTGCCGGGTACCCGTCGTCTCCGGCTCGCACCCGTGCTGGCAGCCCTGCTCGTCACCCCGCTGGCGCGGTTGGCCGTCGTGCGTCACGCCGTACCCTCGGACGCCGCCAGCCGGACCGGGTGCGACGCCTGCGGGGCCGCGATCAGCCTGACCGGGCCGTGGCCCGCGCTCGGTCCGGCGGCCCGGTGTGGTCGGTGCCGCGCCCGGGTCGGGCCGCCGCCCGGCACGATCGAGGTGGCGGCCCTGGCCGCCGTGGCGCTGCTCGTGCTCGTCGGCCCGCCGCTGGGCGCGTTGCCGGCCGTGGCCTGGTGGCTGGGCTGGACGCTACCGGCGGTCTTCGTCGACCTGGCCGTGCACCGGCTACCCGACCGGCTCACCCTGCCCGCCGCTGGCGGAACCTGGCTGCTGCTCGGCGTGGCGGCGCTGGCCGACGCCGGGGCGGGTCCGTGGGTGCGGGCCGTCGCCGCCGGTACGGGTCTGGCCCTGTTCTTCGCCGCCAGCACGTTGCTGCTCGGTCGCCGCGGCTTCGGGCTGGGCGACGCCAAGTTGGCGCTCGGCGTGGGCGCGCTGCTCGGCTGGTACGGGTGGCCCGTCCTCGTGCTCGGGCTGCTGCTCACGTTCGGGCTGTCCGCGCTGGTGAGCCTGGGGCTGCTGGTGGCCCGACGGGTCCGCTGGACCACCCACCTGCCGTTCGGCCCGTTCCTGCTCCTCGGCACGGCGGGCGCCCTCCTGGCGACCTGAGGGTTACGGGCGGGGTCGGCCGGCCAGGTCGGGTATTCGACGGCGGGCGTCGGTGCGGCGACGTAGCGCCTCGGCGGCCGGGCGGGCCAGCAGCGGGGTCGCGACGAGGGCGACCAGGGCGCCGAGCAGCAGGCCCGCGGCCACGTCGTGCGGGTAGTGCACGCCCACGAAGACCCGGGAGAACGCGGCCAGCAGGGCCAGTGGCAGGGCGAGCAGCCCGAGCCGCCGGGAGAGCAGCAGCGTGGTGACCGCCAGCGCGCCGGCGAGGGTGGCGTGGTTGCTCGGGAACGAGTAGTCACCCGGCGGTGGGCAGGTGCCGGCGATGATGGCCCGGCCCACCGTCCGGCACGGCCGGTCCTCGTCCACCACGGTCTTGAGCAATTCGCTGCCCGCGTACGCCAGGAGAGTTGGCAGCGGCGCGACGAGGGCGAGTGCCCGGTCGTGCGGGCCACCGGCCAGGCGGCGCAGCGCGGCCACCACCAGGAGCGCGCCGAGGAGCAGGATCACCCCCTCGGTGGCGTGCCCGACGAACCACTGCACCGGGTGCGGGGTGCCGGCGGCGGCATCGACGATGTCGCGGTACCACTCGGCGCTGATCTCTGGGACGTCCGTACTGCCGTTGTCGGCCATGAATCACCTCTCCACACGTTCATACCGCGTTCACCTTGGAGACATCTTGGAAACGCGAACGTGGGGCAGGTCGGTCCAGCACGCGATGGGCTGGCCGGGGCTCAGGTCGACGCGGCTCCCTCGGCCGCGCGCTGGGTCGGGCCGGGGCCGCCGGCCATGCGCTCCCGGACGGCCTCCAGCGCCTCGAAGGCGTACGCCCAGTTGTGGCACTTGAAGCTGCGCAGGCCCTCGATGACGGTGTGGCAGTCGGCGCAGTGCACCCCCGCGATGGCGTCCGGGACCTCGGTGTTGACGTACTTGTGGTCGCCGAGGATGACCTCGGCGATCATGCCCTTGTCGTGCAGTCCGGTGACCGCCGAGGAGACGATGTCGTACCAGGTGATCCGCCGGCCACACTTCGGGCAGTCCGGCTCGTCGCCGCTGACCCAGAGCGGCGCGCCGATGGTGCGCGTCGGCATACCCAGCAGCTTCTCCAGACGCCGGACATCCGACTCCGGCGTGGTCCACCGGTGTCGGCCGGGCAGTGACGCGGGCGAGTCGTACACGGCGCGGAACAGGTCTTTCTCGACCCGTACGGTCTCCCGTTGACTGGTCATCGGCGTCCCTCCTCGTGAGTGGGTGCCCCCACCGTGGTCGGCGCTGACCAGGGGTGCAGCCGGATCAACGACACGAGGGGGCGGCGGGTCGTCGGCTCAGCTGCTACACATCGAGATCCGACCGTGCGTCGAAGGGATCCCTCGTGACCGAGCAGCCGGCACCCGACACCACCGACGTCACCGCCCGCCCCAACGTCGCCCGGATGTACGACTACTTCCTGGGTGGCAGCAACAACTTCGCCGCCGATCGGGCCGCCGCCCAGCGGGTGCTGGAGATCTTCCCGGACACCGCGGCGGCCGCCCAGATGAACAGGCAGTTCCTGCGCCGGGCCGTCCGGTACGCCGTCGGGCAGGGCGTACACCAGTTCCTGGACATCGGCGCGGGGCTCCCCACCCAGGGCACGGTGCACGAGGTGGTGCGTGCGGTGACGCCGGACGCCCGGGTGGTCTACGTGGACTACGACGAGGTGGCCGTCGCGTACGCCAGGCGGTTGTTGACGGACGTGCCCGGCACCGCCGTCGTGCAGGGTGACCTGCGACGGCCCGACGACCTGCTGGCCGACCCGGGCGTGCGGGGCACGCTCGACCTGGACCGCCCGGTGGCCGTGCTGCTGCTCGCGGTGCTGCACTTCGTTCCGGACGGGGACAACCCGTGGGGGGCCGTCGCCCGGCTGCGCGACGCGACCGTGCCCGGCAGCCACCTGGCGTTGTCGCACCTGACGCTGGACGGCATCCCGGCAGAGTTGGCCGAGCGCGGTCAGGCCGTTTACCGCAACAGCAGCGCGCCGCTGGTGCCGCGCACGCACGCCGAGACGCTGCGCTTCTTCGCCGGGTACGACCTGGTGGAGCCCGGTCTGGTGGAGACCACCCGGTGGCGGCCGGACGGGGAGTCCGAGGTCGTGGAATCGCACGGGTACGCCGGGGTCGGCGTCCGCCGCTGACCCGCTCTCGCCTTCGGCGGCCGGCCCCGGGGGGAGTGGTCAGGACACGATCAGGGGACTCCGCCGTCGGCGACCCTCTGAGGTGTGAATGTTTGTCCTAATCTCGGCACGTTCCAACCTTCCCGTCCGAACCCTGACCAGGGACTTCGGGTCGGGCAGCGTCCTCGGACCGGCCTGGGTGGAGAGTGGCGATGAGCGGCAGCAGACGGATCGATCAGATGGCCCGACGGCAGTTCGTCAAGTTGTCCGGGGCCGTCAGCGCGGGCGGGCTTCTCACCCTGGCCGGGGCGGACGGCGGAATGGCCGACGGTGGTGACGGCACACCCCAACCCCCGCCACCGCCGGACCCGGGCGGCACCGCCTGCCCGACACCGTCGGCCCTGTGCGGCTATCCCACCGACACCGGCGGCCGGTTCGACCTCTGGGACCGGGTCCAGGTCTGCCTGGGTACACGGACCTCACCGCCGACCAACTGCCTGCGCACCACGTCCACCTACGTGGTGCTCAACGGCGCGCCGCCGAACACCCACAACTATCTGCTCGTGCCGACCTGCCGCGTGAAGGGCATCGAGTGCCCGTTCATCGCCACCGCCGCCGCGCCGAACTACTGGTTGGACGCCTGGATCAACGCGCAGCCCGGGCAGCCCTCGCACGTGGTGTACCCGCACATCGGGCTCGGGATCAACTCGGCCGACGCCCGCCAGCAGGACCAACTGCACATCCACCTGGCCGGCATCCACAGTGGAATTCAAACTCAGCTCAACTCGTACGACAACGTGATCAGCAACAACCCGGCGAACTGGCGGAACCAGATCGTCCCGATCTGGGGCCTGACGAGCGGGGGCGCCCCGGCCCCCCGCTCCTACCGCGTGCTGCACGTGTCGAATCTGAACGACAACCTGTTCACGCTGCTGCGCGACTTCGTCGTACGCCCGACCGGGGCGAACATGGCCAACCAGGCGATGGCGGTCACCCCTCGCCTGGTCGGCAACGGCGGGTTCTACGTCATCAACAGCGAGCCCGCACTCCAGACCCCGCAGGGCCAGCCCGGCGGTACGGGCACCGTCGACTTCCTGCTCGCGTACACCTGATTTCCGCCGGTCAGCCCTTCACCGCCCCGGCGGTGAGCCCTTCGGTCAGGAAGCGCTGCCCGAGCGCGTACATGATCACCACGGGGATGCTGACGAGCAGCGAGGCCGCGGCGAGCTGTCCCTGCGGTACGACATCTCCGGCGATCATCGACTGCATCCCCACCGGCAACGTCTTGTACTCGTCCTTCGTGATGAACACGAAGGCGAAGAGGAACTCGTTCCAGGCGTTGGTCAGGGTGAAGAGGGCGACCGCCAGCAGTCCGGGCTTGGCCAGCGGCAACACCACCCGGCCGAACGCCTGTAGGCGGGTGCAGCCGTCGACGAGCGCGGCCTCCTCCAGCTCCACGGGGATCGAGGAGAAGTAGCCGACCAGCAGCCACGTGGCGAACGGAAGTGTGAACGTCGGGTACGTCACGACCAGCGACCACAACGAGTCGGTGAGTCGCACGCCGATGAGCATCTGGTAGAGCGGGATGAACAGCAGCGCGCCCGGCATCACGTAGGTGAGCAGCACGGTGACGGTGAACCCCTGCGCGCCACGGAACCGCAGCCGGGCCAGCGCGTAACCCGCGAGAGCGGCGCAGACCAGCGCCACCGCCGTGGACGCCGCGGACACCAGCAGGGTGTTGAGGTACCAGCGACCGAACGGCTGGTTGGCGAAGAGCCCGGTGAACTGCTCCGTGGTCCACGGCGTCGGCCACAGGTCGTCCGTACGCATGACGACCTGGCCCTCGGACTTGAAGGCCGTGACGCCGATCCAGTACAGCGGACCGAGCACGAAGAAGAGCAGCCCGGCGAGCGCGACCCAGGAGCCGAAGCCCGACACCGCCGAGGATGCCCGGCGACCGCCGCGCGACTGGAGGGTCGACACCACCCGGCCCACCGCCGCCGCGATCAGCAGGATCACCCCGAGGATCACCGCCGCCTTCCAGAAGATCTCCGGCGACGCCCAGATCAGCAGCCCGGTGACCACCGCGGTGATCACCCACGGCAGGGCCTTGCGCGCCCGCGTACCGACCCGCAGCGTCGCGCGTCGTGCCCGGGGCAGTTTCGCCCCCGAATCCTGGCGCAGCAGCCGGACCAGGAAGAACACCAGCCCGCCGATGACCGGCAGCATGACGAGCGTGACCGCCGCGCCCGCGCCGTACTGCAACTGCAGGATCGCCTTCGAGTACGCGACGAGCACGTACGGCGCGGTCACGTCACCCGGACCACCTTGGGTGAGCAGCCAGACCAGGTCGAAGTTGTTGAACGTCCAGATCGACGACAGGGTCACCGTCACGGTGATCACGTGGCGCAGGCCGGGCAGCGTCACGTTGGCGAACCGCTGCCACGCCGACGCGCCGTCGATGGTCGCCGCCTCGTACAGGTCGGCCGGGATGGCCTTCAGGCCGGCGAGGAAGCACACGGTGAAGAAGGGCACCCCCTTCCAGACGTTCACCATGATGACCGACGGCATCGCCAGCGACGGGTCGGACAGCCAGCCCGCCGGCCAGCTGTCCACCAGGTGCAGGTCGACCAGCAGCGGCCCGATTCCGGTGGCGGTGAGCAGGTTGTTGACGCTGCCGAAGATCGGGTCGAGCAGCGCGCGCCAGCTGAACGCGGTCACCACGGTCGGCACCACCCACGGCACCAGGAGCAACCCCGCCAGCACCGCCCGCCCGCGGCGTCGGTGGTGCAGCAGCAGGGCCGCGGCCAGCCCGAGCACGACCTTGAAGATCTCGGCGTACGCGGTGAAGACGAACGAGTTCACCACGCCCGTGTGGAACTGGTCGTCGCCGACGAGGTGCAGATAGTTGTCCAGGCCGACGAACACGGACTCCTGCCCGTGCCGTTCGGTGGTGCTGGTGACGATCGATCGGGCGATCGGTACGAGCACAAGGCCGCCGACCAGCACGGCCATCGGCGTCAGGAATAGCGCCGCCATTCGCCAGTCACGACCCAGCCGGCGCTGGGTCGGCGTGAGGGAGCCGGATCCCGGCGGCGAGGAAGCCCTCGCCGCCGGGACCCGCGCGGGACGGAGCGTCCTCACTGCGGCAGCCCCTGCTGGTTGAAGATCTGCACCATCTTCGTGTGGGCCGCCTTGACGGCCTGCGCGGGCGCGGTGCCCTGCACGACCTGCTGCATCATGTCGGTGAGAACGTAGGCCGAGCCGACGGCCTGCTGGCCGGCGCTGGCCTTCTGCGGGAAGGTCAGGCCGTTCTTCGTGTTCAACGGCAGCTGCAACTGGGTGATCTTGCGCAGCATGGGGAACGCCGGGTCGCCGCTGGTGAAGAACGGGTCCGCGTCCCAGACCTTCTCCCAGGCGGGCATCACCAGACCGGGTGCCTCCTTCGCCACTCCGAGCAGCGCGGGCGCGCTGACCAGGTACTGCGCCAGGAGCTTGGCGAGCGCGGGGTTCTTGGCGCCCTTGAAGATGACGAAGCCCTGTGACTGGCCGAGCAGCAGGGGGTTGTTGGTGGCCGGTCCGATGCAGTCGGAGAACACGTGGGTGTTGGCGTGCACCGGGTTCTTCTTGGTCCGCGAGTCCGCGTAGACGCTGAACTGGTTGCGGGTGTAGCCGAGGATGCCGGCGAGCCAGTTCTCGTTGTTGCTGGTGTCGGTCCAGCTCGCGATTCCCGGCGGCAGCATCGGCTTGTACTTGGAGTTCGTGTAGATGTCGCCGAGGAAGGTCACCGCCTGCACCGTCTCCGGCGACTCGAATGTGACCTTGCGGCCGTCGTTGGAGGCGATCGACCCGCCGTACGCGTTGATCAGCGCCTCGATCATGCCGTTGGCGTCGCCGGACCGGTTGATCGTCATGCCCCAGCCGAACCTGCGCTTGCCGGGATCGGAGATCTCCAGGCAGACGTCCCGCAGCTCCTCCCAGCTGTAGATGTCCTTGGGCGTGATGCCCTTGTCCTGCATCCAGTCCTTGCGCAGGAACGACCCGATCCCGATGAAGTGGTACGGGATCGCGAACCACTTGCCGTCGAAGACGCAGTAGTTCTTGGCCTCCGCGCACGGCTCGCCGTACTTGGCGGTCAGCGCCTGGACGACGTCCGTGACGTCCTCCAGGTCGCCCAGCGCCTGGAACTGCGCGACGAACCGGGAGTCGGTCATGAACGCCAGGTCACGAGCCACCCCGCCCTTGACCTCGGCATCGATCTTGGCGACCACGTCGCCCGCGTCGGCCTGCACAAGGCTGTTCTCGATCTTGGTGCCGGTGGTGTCGGCGAACTTCTTGATCGAGCTGTCGAGGGCGTCGTTCGCCGCCGTCGAGTACAGCTTCTGCGACAACATCCCCATCGAGGAGCCCTTCATCGACGCGGCGGCGTCGATCAGCTCCTGCGGAACCTCGGCCTGCACCTTGGTCGGCGATTCGGAGGTGCCCCCACACGCGGCCAGACCCGCCGCGCCGAGCACTCCCACCCCCATCCCCAGCACGCCGCGTCGAGACCAACCCGATTTGTCCTCCATGGACACCCGCCTCCTTCATCTCGCCGCGCACGGCCGCACGCCGAAGGCGTACCCGGCGAACGCCGCGATCGTCGTGTTTCCAGTTGGGCTTCTGTGGTGGCGACCACGGAGGGTCGCCTGTCGAGATCAGTTCGCTCGTCGGTCGCCGTCACGGCGAGCGGGCCAGCCGGCCGCCGCGGGACGTCCGCTCACGCGTGCTCCGTCCGAGCCACCCGAGATCTGTCGGGTGCCGCACCTCGGATGGCGCGACGTGGTCGAGGCGGTCGGCGACAGGGTCGAGACAGGGGCGCTGACGTTCCGGTTCGGTCGTGTCACGAGACCACCGCCGTTCGAGATTTCGAACTAGGTTCGATATACCGCATCGAGTGGTGCGACGCTAGAGCAGCCCGGTCACCGATGTCAATGTTTCGATGCTGTTTCGAACCGAAAGCGGGAGGTTTGCTACCGGGACTGGGCCCGATAGCCCATGCGCGTCGACAGCGCTGCCGCGCCCTCGCGAACCAACCCGGTCCACTCCACCTGCACCTGCGGCGTCCACCGGATGATCGGCGCGGACAGGCTCATCGCGGCGATGACGGCCCCGGAGTGATCCCGGATCGCCGCCGCGACGCAGCGCATCGCGCTGTCCGACTCGCCGACGTCGACCGCGACGCCCTCCGCCCGGACCTGGTCGAGATGCGCCCGCAGGAGGTCCGGGTCGGTGATGCTGTCCGACGTCATGCCCGGCAGGGGATCCTTCAACAGGACCGCGTCCAAGTCCTCCGGATCGAGGGCCGACAGCAGCACCTTGCCGACCGCCGTGCAGTGGGCGGGCAGCCGCAACCCGACTCCGGACACCATCCGAACGGGGTGGATGCTGTCGAACTTGACGAGGTAGACGACATCCGCGCCGTCCAGCACCGCCACGTGAACCGCCTCGTCACAGGCGGCGGCCACGTCCCGCGCGACACCCTGCGCCTCGCGTACCAGATCGAGCCGACCCGCGAACGCCGCGCCCAGCTGGAACAGCGGCATCCCGAGCCGATACTGCACCGGTTGACCCGGCACGGAGATCAGGTACGAGCGAGCCTCGAGCGTCACGAGCAGCTCGTGGACGGTCGTGCGCGGCAGGTCGAGCCGCTCCATCACCTGGCGGGCCGACAGTTGGGGGCAGTCCAGGAACAGTTCGAGGACGTCGAGTGCGCGGATAACTGCCGGTACCACACGGGCCATGTCGCTAGTCCCTTCGAAATGCCGGACCCGCGTCAACGATCTCCACACGGACCAGCACCTGAAGAGGATAGCCACGTGAGCCGTCCGCGCCAGGCTCCGGACCAGGCGGGGACGGCAGGCACCACCTTCCGGGCGCGCCGCGGCGCACTTCCGGAAGGTGGCGTCAGGTGTCGATGTCAGCTGGTGTGTTGCAGCACCGGGACGATCCGGAAGTCGACCGTGGCCTGGTCGATGGTGGCGTGCACCGGGGAGCCGGCCATCTCGGTCATGATCTCCGAGGCGCTGCGCCGGCCGTCGGCGGCCGAGTCCCACGCGACGATGTCGGTGATGGTGCCGTCGTCGGCCTGCATGATCCGACGCCACCGGAAGCCGGGCTGCCGTCGCAGGTACTCGTTGATGTCCTCGTTGGCGTCGACGAAGTCGGCGCCGGTGAGGCCGGCGACGAGCCGGAACGTGGTCATCTCGAGCGCTTCGCTCATGGGTGCCCTCCTCGTGGTGTGCGCTCAGCCCTGCACGGTGGATCGCATGGTGATGTCGTTGACGTCGACGCTGTCCGGCTGGGCGATCGCGTAGGCGATGGCGTCGGCGACCGCCGAGGCCGGCATCCCCAGTTCCTGGGCCGCCGCGTGGACGGCGGCGCGCACCTCGGGGGAGCCGCCGTGCTCGGTGAGCTCCGAGTGGGTGTAGCCGGGGCTCACCAGCGTCACCCGGACGTCCCGGCTCTCCTGGCGTAGCCCCTCGGTGAGGGCCCGGACCGCGTACTTGGTGGCGCAGTAGACGGCCGCCGTCGCGTCGACGCGGTACGCCGCTGTCGAACCGATGTTGATGATGTGTCCCGTACCGCGCGCCCGCATCAGTGGCAACGCGGCGGCGATGCCGTAGAGGGTGCCGAGCAGGTTCACCTCGACCATCTGCTCCCACTCGTGCACCCGCAGCGCGTCGAGGGTGGAGAGGGCCATCACGCCGGCGTTGTTGATCAGTACGTCGACGCGGCCGTGCCGATCGTGAGCGGCCTTGACGAAGGAGAGCATGCTGTCCCGGCTCGTCACGTCCAGCTCGTGGTGGTCGGCTGCGCCACCGGCAGCGCGCAGCTCGTCGACGAGCGCGGCGAGCCGGTCCACCCGCCGGGCGCCCAGCACGACGTGATGGCCGTCGGCGGCCAGTCGGCGAGCCGTCGCCGCGCCGATGCCGCTGCTGGCCCCGGTGATGAGAATGATCTTCGAGTCGGTGCTGTCTGCCATTGCTTCCCCCGTCGTCCTTCGGACCTGCGGCCGAGCGCCGCTGCTCAACGATGCGGCCCGTGCACGACCCCCGGAAGGGTGTGGCTTCCTGGGTGCGCGACACCTCGGCGGCGCATACGTCCTCGTCCAACTTCGGTCCGCTCGGTCCCGTACGCCCTCGGCCGGAAGCTGTACAGCGCGGCGACCGGCCCCGCGAAGCCGGCGGCTGGCCCGGTGTCGCCGGGTTCTAGGCTGGTCGACATGTCCGATTCAAACCGGCTTGGGGAATTCCTTCGGGCCAACCGCGCCCGAGTGGACCCGAAAGGGGTCGGGCTGCTCGGGAGTAG
Organism: Micromonospora sp. NPDC049662; assembly: GCF_040675055.1. Lineage (NCBI taxonomy): Bacteria > Bacillati > Actinomycetota > Actinomycetes > Micromonosporales > Micromonosporaceae > Micromonospora > Micromonospora sp. NPDC049662. The sequence continues at coordinate 100,501 of NZ_JBFAOC010000009.1, read as the reverse complement.
CGACCGCCGGGTACCGGGACTGCGCCGCGAGGAGATCGCGGTCCTGGCCGGGGTGAGCGCCGACTACTACGCCCGCCTGGAGCAGGGCCGGGAGCGCAATCCCTCCGCACAGGTGCTCGACGCGATCGGCCGGGCCCTACGCCTCGACCAGGAGGCGCGCGGTCACCTCTTCCGGCTCGCCGGGCTCCATCCGCGCCCCGGCCCGGAAAATGCTCGGGCGTCCGTCCACCCCGCCCTACTGCGGCTGTTGGACGCCTTCCCCACCTCCGCCGCGTACGTGCTCAGTCCCGCGTTCGACGTGCTGGCCACCAACGGCGTGGCGGCGGCCCTGCTGTCCCCGTTCACCGGCCCGACCAACATGGTCCGGGTGCTGTTCCGGCATCCGCAGGCCCGTACCGTCTTTCCCGACTGGCCGACCCTAACCGAGAACGTCGTACACGCCCTGCGACTCAACGCCGGTCTCTTCCCGAGCGACCCCCGGATCGAGGCGCTCGTCACCGACCTGCGACGGGACTCGCCAGAGTTTCGCGCCCTCTGGGCGGACCAGACAGCGCAGGGCCTGACCCGCATGTTCAAGGTCATCCAACACCCCGAGGTGGGGCGGATCGAGCTGACCTACCAGACCTTCGACGTCCGGGACGCTCCCGGTCAGCAACTGCTGGTCGGCACGCCCGAACCGGGCAGCCGCAGCGCCAAGGCGCTGGCCACACTGCCGGCATCAGATAGCCGAGCAGAGTGACGACGGTCACAGGAGTGGGGGACCCGATCGCGCGGGGACGGTCGTCTTACCTCACGTGAGACGAAGCCTGGACGCGACGGACGAGCAGGAGCTCGTCCGTCGCGTGGCCCGCGGTGACCGGCGGGCCTTCGACGAGCTGTACCGGCGTACCGCGCCCTGGTTGGAGGTGCGCCTGCGCCGCCGGTGCGCGGACCCGGACGTGGTCGCCGACGTCCTCCAGGAGACCTACCTGACGGTGTGGCGGGCAGCCGGCAGCTTCGCCGGCGACCAGGTCAGCGGCAGCGCCGTCGGTTGGCTGTGGACCATCGCCGCGCACCGCCTGGTGGACGCGTTCCGGCGTCGTTCGCGGCAGGCCCGGGTGCCGCAGGTGCATCCGGTCGAGACGGTCGTGCCCGCCGCCGAGGACGAGGCGCTCGCCGGCCGGGTCGGGCAGGAACTCGAACAGGCCCTCGCCGTGCTGCCGCCCGAGGTCCGCGCGGTGCTCCGCGCCACTGTCCTGGACGGCTTCACCGTCCGCGAAACGTCCGTGCTGCTGGGCGTACCCGAGAACACCGTCAAGTCCCGGATCCGCCGCGCCCGGATCGTCCTGCGGGAGGCCCTGTCGTGACCACGCATCCCACCCTGAACGACATCGACCGCTACGCCGACGGCGATCCCGGTCTCGACGAGGCGACCGTCTGGTCGATCGAAGTGCACCTGGAGAGCTGCGCCGACTGCCGCGCCCGCCTCGCCGGCAGCACCACCATCGAGTCGCGCGCCCTGGTCGCCGAGGTCGCGGCAGCCGTCGACCGCGCGATCGCCGCCGGCCCCACCCCACGATCAAGGGCCTTCCTCCGTACGCCGCTGCGGCAGCGCTGGTTCGTGGCGGCGCTGCTGCCCTGGGTCGCCATGACCGCCGGCGTGCTCGGCACCGCGGCCGTGCTCACGTACTTCCTGTCCGAGCTGCCGTCGATCGTGCTGCTGCTCGCGCCCCTCGCGCCGCTGCCCGGGGTCGCCGCGGCCTGGAGCAGACGCGGCGACCCGGCCTGGGAACTCGTCGTCGGCACCCCCTCGGCCGGTCTGACGATGCTCCTGCGCCGTACCGCCGGGGTGCTCGTCCTCGTCATCCCGGTGCTCGCCGTGCTCGCCGCCTACGGGGCCAGCCGGGTGAACCCCGCGCTGATGCTGCTGCCGTGCCTCGCCTTCACCGCCGCCACGCTGCTGCTCGGCTCCCTCGTCGGGGTCCGCCGCGCCGCAGTCGGGCTGATGGCCGCCTGGGCCGCCGCCGTGATCGCACCCAGCCTCGCCACCGCCGAGTTGCCGGTGCTCCTGGAACCGGCGGCCATCGGTGGGTGGGCCGTCGTCACGGTCGTGCTGGCCGCCCTGACCCTCCTGCGCGCCAACAGCTTCCGGCGCCTCACCTCGTTCTGAAGGGAACCACCATGCGAGCGGTGAGCCTGGCCGAGACGGCCACCACCATCCACCCCTGGGCCATCCACGCCGAGGCGCTGAAGGTGCGGGCCGGCCGACACCTGGCCGTCGACGGGCTCGACCTGAGCCTCGGCACCGGCGTCCACGGCCTGCTGGGGCGCAACGGCGCGGGCAAGACGACGTTGATGCGTGCCCTGGCCACCGTGCTCAAGCCGTCCGGCGGCCGGCTCACCCTGCTCGGCAGTTCGGTGGACGGCCGCGCCGACCTGCGCCAGGCCCGGCGTTCGCTGGGTTACCTGCCGCAGCACTTCGGCTACTACCCGCGCTTCACTGTGCGCGAGTTCGTGTCGTACCTGGCCTGGTTGAAGGAGATGCCGAAGTCCGACATCCCAGCGGCCACGCAGCGCGCGATCGACCGCGTCGGGCTCAGCGCCAAAGCCGACGCCCGGCTCCGCACACTCTCCGGCGGGATGCTCCGCCGGGCCGGCGTCGCCCAGGCCATCGTCAACGATCCGCGGGTGCTGCTGCTGGACGAGCCGACCGTCGGCCTCGACCCCGAGCAGCGCCTCGACCTGCGCGAGCTGCTGCGCGACCTGGGTACGGACGCCTGCGTGCTGGTCTCCACCCACCTCGTCGAGGACGTGGTCGCCGCCTGTACCGAGGTGGTGCTGATCAACGAGGGTCGGTTGGTGTGGCAGGGCACGCCCGCCGGTCTGGCCGCCGAGGGCGACGAGCGCCATCCGGGTGACAGCCCCGCCGAGCGCGGCTACTCGGCGCTGCTCCGTCGCCACGAGGCGGCCAGCCGATGAGCGTCCTGCGGATCGAACTCCGGCGCTCCGCCGCAGCCGGCGCCGCGCTCCTCGTGGTGGCGGTCGGCGTCGCCGCCCTCTACCTCGCCCCGGGCCGCTGGTCGGAGGGGTGGATGTCCCTCACGCTCGCCGTCAAGGAGTACCTGCTCCTGCTCTGGCCGATCGCCCTCGCCGCCGGAGCGTGGCAGGGCCGCCGCGAACACCGGGCCAAGGTCGGGGAACTGTTCGCCACCACACCCCGATCCCGCGCCCGCCGGATGCTTCCGGTCCTCGTCGCGATGGGGGCCGCGCTCGGGCTCGCCTTCCTGCTGGTGGTCGGCGCGGGCGGCATGCGGATCGCGTCCACCGCCGCGTACTTCCCGCCGGACGTCGTCGCCATCACGCTGGTCGGCGCGTTCTCCCTGGTCGCGGCGGCCTGGCTCGGCCTGGGCATCGGGCGGCTGCTACCCGCCCTGGTGACCGCGCCCGTGCTCGCCGTGGCCGGTGTGCTGCTGGTCTTCTTCACCGCGATCATGCGGCCGGACTGGATGGGCGCGATCCTGTCTCCCGCGTACGGCAGCAGCACGTTCTACCCGTTCCAGACCATCGACCCCCGGGTCACCGCCGTGCTCGCCATCTTCCTGGGCGGGCTGGCGCTGACCGGCGTACTCCTGCTGGTCGCGCAAGGTCCCCGTACGTCGGTGGCCGCCGTGCTGCCGGTGTTGCTCGGCTTCGGTGTCGCGGCGGCGCTCGTCCCCCGTGACGAGGCAACCCTCGTCGCGCCGATCGATCCCGTGGCCCGCGAACTCGTCTGCACCGACGACGCCCCGAAGGTCTGCGTCACCCGGGTCAACGCCAACGTGCTGGACACGCTGACCCCGCTCGCCCGCCAGGGCCTGGCCGCCCTCGCCAAGATGCCGGACGCCCCCACCCAGGCGCACGAGGACACGCGGGCCTACCTCATCGGGGACGTGCCCCTCCGCGACGCCGACACCGTCACGATCGACGTTCGGATCGACGACCACGGCGGCCTGGCTCATCCCGACGCCGTGGTCCCCGAGATGGTGTTCGGCCTGGGCACCGGATACGGCGGCCCGGACTGCGAGCGCAACGGCGCGGTCGAACGAGCCGCCGCATACCACCTGCTCGGCCGCGAGCCGGTCTCCGACGTCGGCGTCATCCCCGAAATGATCGAGGAGGATCCGCAGCTCAACGCCGAGGCGGTCACCCTGTGGCGGGACCTCCAGAAGCTGCCCGCACCGGAGGCGCTCTCCCGCGTGACGGCGGTACGCGACGCCATCCTGGCCTGCCAGGACCCCACCGGACTGCTGTCGCGATGATGCTGCACCTACGCGCACGACGCGTACCCGTGGCACTGGCCGCGTCCGTCAGCGCCGCCGCCCTGATCTGGGCGCTGTGGCTGACGCTGTCCACCGAGCGCGACGTCATCCTCCTGCTCGTCGTCCTGACGGTCACGCTGATGGTGGCGACCCTGTCGACCACCCTGGCCGCCCCCGACGAGGACCTGGAACGCACCGCCGCACTGCGCTGGCCGTGGCGGCGAGCCGTGCACCTGCTGGCCGCGCTGGCGCTCGTACTCGTCGTGCTGCTCGCCACCCAACCCACCGGCGCCCGTTTCGGCCCCACCGCGCTGCTGGTCCGCGACTCCGCCGGCCTGCTGGGCCTGACCGCGCTCTGCGCGACGGTCGCGGGCGCGGCCCGCGCCTGGTTCCTCCCCGTGGGCTGGGCGATCGCCGCCGCCATGTTCCCCCAACCGGGCACGTGGGGCGCGCTCGCCACCTGGCCGGGCCAACCCCTTGACAGCCGGCCGGCGGCCGTGGTCGCGGCCGTCCTGGCGGTCGCGGGCGTGGTGGCGTACGCGCTGCACGGAGCCGCCCGACGCGAGTGACGGAAGCGCCGACCCGCGCCGCAGTGGTCTCGCGGTCACTCAGCGATCGGCGATGCGTCGCCACCACCACTGGCCGTCTTGTGGCCAGCTCGGATCGTGCAGGGTGCGGGCGCGGTACCGCTCAGCAAGGGGATCCACGATCGCCTGGATCTCGCGCCTGCCGGTCGGAGGGACCGCCCTGGCGATCGTGTGCAGGGTGTCCATCGCCTGACGCGGGTCACAGCAGGGGCAGTCGGCGTCCTGATCGAGCGTCAACACCGCGCCGGATCGCCGGAGAAACCGGGCTCGTTGATCCGTCAGGTTATGCGTGACGGGGTTCGGCGCTCGGGTGGCGGCTCGGGCGGCGGCTCGGGCGGCGGCTCAGCGGCCTGCATGTCGAGTTGAGCGCACTCGATCTATTGCCGGGTATGAGCAATGATCGGCGGCGTGAACACTGTCATCGCCATCTCCCAGGTCGTCTCCACTTTGATCGTCGCCCTGGCGTTGCTGGTCGGAGCTCGCCAGGCCCGGCACGCTGGGCGGCAGGTCGAGGCGGCATACCGTTCACAAGAGGTCCAAGGCACGATGGAAGTGGTCAAATTGATCACCTCGCCCGAAATGCGGTCCGCCGCCCGGGTGCTGCCGTCGGTCCTCGAAGTTCCTTACAGTCAGTGGACCGAGGAGCAGAAGACAGCAGTCATGGTCCGTTGTAACGGCTTCGATGTGGCGGGCATGTTCGTTCGTGCCAATATGGCCGACGAGAACTTCATCGTCGACAACTGGGGAGCGTCCATCCTGGAGATCCGCGAGATAGCGAGCCCGCTTATCGCCGAGCTGCGGCACAGATACCGGGTCGAAAGCTACTGGGGGAACCTGGTGTGGCTGGCAGGTCGTTGGGAGTCCCGGCGGGCAGTACGGTCAACGCGTGAGCCGGCCGCCGCCGATGCAGCTTGATCTTCCTTTCGAGTTTTAGCGAGCATCATTTCGGCCAGCCGGACCTGTCATCCACGGATGTGGCTGTCACCCTTGCTGTCGACAGTCGTCGTCGGCGGCGGCTCGATTCCGTGGATGGCTGTCCCGAGGCGTCGGCAGCCGGGTACGTCCCCGATGAGGAGCCCGAGGTTCGTCGTGGCCTAACCGCTTAGTCCACGGCCGTCCGAGCGGCGTCGAGGAAGGCTAGCCGATGATCTTCCAAATAGTCCCTTACGCTTTGCCCGTCGGGTAGCACTTCCCATACAGCCCGGTTGAGGTCAAGGAAGTAGGCCCGAGCCGCGGTATGAACCGGAAGTGGAAACGTCAGGCGGATCATCCGCTCAGCCACCCATACACGGTTCATGATCGCTTGCGTTTGGACTTGCCACTCATCGCCGTCCTGCCAGCTGAATGGACGCGTGAATGCGCATCGCTCAGCCTCGGCCGTGACCTCGATGAAACTCTGCAACTGGGCCAGCCGCTCCGTTCGGCGGCTCTCGCCAAGAGCCATGGCCTGCCGTCGTTCCTCTGCTCGCTCAGCCGACCGTTGAGTCATGCGTTGGACCCAGAACGACAAGCCCCCGCCCAGTGCCACCCCGCCCAGCGAGGTCAACGACACCCAGACGTCGCTCGGCATGGCCCCATCATGGCACCGACCCTCGTGGGCTGTCGATCAAGCGTGACCTCGACAAACGTCGTCGCCAAGGGTCGTCCCTGGTCGCTGCTGTTCGGCGCCCGACGGCCTGGCGCACATCGGGCCGTTGAAAGAGCGGTTGGGCGGACCGCATGACCAAGGGTGAAGCGACACGGCAGCTCGCGGCCAGGACCGCCATCGAAGTCGGCACGGTTGGCATCTGCCGTACCGGCCCGACGCACGGCAACAGCGGCCTCTAAGTGTCGCTGACCTGCGCGAGAGTGGGCCGCCAGGGACTCGAACCCTGAACCTATGGATTAAAAGTGGCCAGGAAACGACAAAACGCTATGAAGTCTTTTTGCCGTCGTGACCTTGGCTTGCCGTCCGAGTAACGGCAGTGCTGTCCCGTTGTGTCCGCGCTGGTCCAGGGCCTGGTTGCGGTGCACGACGCGGCGGTGTGCGGCCCGCCTCGTGGTGATGTCCGGGGTTGCGTCATGGGTCCGTCCTCGGTTGGGGACGTCCGAGCACCCGGGGAGCGGCCCATCGGTGGTACGACACGGTTCCCGCCGTCTCCTTGAGCCGATCGTCTGCACCTGTGGCGAGCCCAAGGGGGCCGACAGGACTGGGATGAAATTGGGGCGCGGCTTTGATCTTCGCTGGCCATACTGGTGCCCATGAAGCTTGCTGAGGCCCTGGCGCTGCGCGCGGACGCGGCGCGCCGCGCCGAACAACTCCGTGCCCGCATTACGGCCAGTGCCCGCTACCAGGAGGGCGAGGCACCCGCGGAAGACGCCTCGGCTCTCCTGACCGAGGTGGGCGAGGCCCTCGGTGAGCTGGAGTCGCTGATCCGGCGAATCAATCGCACCAACGCCGCAACCACCGTCGATGGCGCCACGCTTACTGACGCGCTGGCGCGTCGCGACGTTCTCCGTCTGCGGCACAGCGTGGTCAACTGGGCGGCGGACGCCGCCGCAGGTGAGGGCCAGCGCGGATATCGGCAGCTGCGGTCGGAGTTGAAGATGATCCCGGCGTTGCCGGTGGCCGAGCTGCGCCGGCAGGCCGACGACTTCGCCCGGCAGTTGCGCGAGGTCGACACGCTGATCCAGCGGACGAACTGGGAGGTCGAGCTGCTGGACTGAGGGGGTTGCGGAGCAGGTAGCCGACGTGGAGGCGTGCACGAACCCGCGAGCCGGCGGGTATTCCGGCTCACTCCTGGCGCGCCGAGGGCAGGCGTTGGGGTTCGATTCCCCGGCACACATCGCATGCCCAGCACAGCACACAGGTGACGGCGCACAGGGCACGGCACACTACCGGGTGCAGATCCACGACGGTGAGGGTGGGACAGGGGACTTCCGCAACCTCTTGCAGCAGGCTCAAAGGTGGCACCTGACGGCTATCGATCGCGTCGCCGCCACCCCTGCCGTCCGAGGAGCGCGTTCAGGCGCTGCTCGCCTACAGCAGCAGTCGTGCGCTCCCGGCGGCGTCAGGCTCGACGACAACGGTCATGAAGCTCGGCAATGACTTCTTTCTCAGGCGCGGTGATGTCGCCATCGACCGTGGCCACCCGGCTGGCGACGTCAAGGAGCTCGGTCAGGTCTCCGGGCTCGGCGTCCAGACGCCTCCACACCTCGTTAGGGTCAATTTCGACAACGTCAGCTAGTTGATCATCGACTACCCCGTGCAGTTCGCGGACGGTGCGCGCCAGGTGCTTCATCAGCAGCGCTTCATCGTGGCCGATCTTGTTGTCCGCTGTGATGACGAGCCACGCGACCCACAGCAGCAGCCTCGGGTGCTGACTCCGGCTGCTCAGCCTCTCGGCGAGCTCAGTCACCCGCGCCTCGTTACGGAAGACGGTTCGCGCGTGCCGGCCCGCGAACAGCGTCGTGTAGCGGTTCAGCACGACGGTGAGGGGAATGCCGACCAAGGGGATGCCGACCTTGATGACGTTGCGCTGCAGGAGGTGCTTCCCGACGACGGGAAGCCCTTTCGCCGCGGTCAGGACGCTCTTGGAGTAGAACCGCTTGACCAACGGGCGCACCACGAGCGGGACCGACTTGGTCAGGCTCTCCCGCGCGAGCTCCCCGCCTTTGATCGTGAAGGCCACACGGATGAGCTTCCACATGTCGTCTGGGTCGTCTAGGTCGAGCGGGACCCGATAAAGCACGGAGATGTCGTAGGCCAGGCGCAGCTGAAGCTGGGTGATGTAGGTGAGGTCGACCATGAGGGTCACCGCGGCGGCCGGCAGAGTCAGCGACGAGGCTCCGCCGGCACTGCCGATAGTGGCAGCGACGGCCGCTGAGTATGCCCCGGCCGAGAGTCCACCTTCAAGCGCGGCATATCGTGATGCCATCGTGATCCGCTGTTCAACGATGCCATCCGCCGGCACGCCCTTGTATTTCTCCTGGAAGTACAGCCAGTCGACCTTGTTAGTGTAAGAAGTTAGGGCCTGCGCGACCAATTTCGTGAACCAGTTGCCTGATTTGACGTCGTCCGGGTTCAAGCCCCTAATGAACTCCCGCAGCTCGGTCCGCTCCCGCTCGACAGCCTCCCGGGCAGCACCGTCGTCGGAGTCGCCGGCGTCGTTCGGAGCTTCGGTCATAACTATTTCTCCCAGGATGTTCAGCGTTGATCTTCTCGGTGGCCGACAGATGGGTTTTCAATCGGCGATGACCCTGCTCGGCTGCGACTGTCGGGTCGCGTCATTGTGCCGGCGAGTGGCACGACTGGGTAGTCGGTCGTGGTCTACGTCGTGGTGGCAGCGGGCTCTCGCACCACTCAGCCCGGCGGCGGAGCTGTGTAGACGCCCGTGAGGCCCGTATCCTTGCGTGCTTCGTGCACGGTCTGCTGGACCTCGCGCCGGGTGCGTTCCGCGCCCTTTATGATCAGTTGGTCGACAGGCCGGTATCGGCTTCGTAGCGGTCGCGTCGTTCGAGTATGGGATCGCGGATCGCGGCTAGATCCAGTAGTCGGCTTCGTCTGCCTTGACCACAAAGGCGACGCTGTGCCTGGCTCGCGTGACGGCAACGTAGAGCCGGTCGGGTGCTTTGAGAGCTGAGTGGTCGGCCGTCCGTAGATAGCTGAGCATCGGCTTGGTGGGGAAGATCAACACGCGGTCGTAGGTGCTGCCCTTGGAGACACCGATATTGAGGGCTGCTAGTCCGAGCGTTGGCGTCCTGACCGAGTCACGCAGCACCTGGGGAGAATATTTCGCCACATAGGCGGGCACGCCCTCTCCGGTGATCTTGAAGATGCCGTCGTGTCCCGTCTCAGCAAGGTTCCGGGACGTCGTGGTTGGCATCTGGGGGTAGAGCCGGTCGGACCAGTCGCAGATGAGCTGGTGGCAACGCCAGCTTTCGGTACGCATCTCCACCGGGCAGGCCGCTCGTCGGCGCTGGAACCAGTCCAGGATCCCGGCTCCGCGGTACTTCTTGTTACGTGGTCCGTTGTTCGTGGCGAGGGTGTGCTGACGGGGATCGCCCACGACGGTGACGCCCATGCTCGACCCGAAGAGCTTGTCGACGAAGTCGAGGTCGTAACCTACGAGGTCTTGGAACTCGTCGATGTAAATGTGGTCGTACATCGCTTCCAGTCGGTGCATCACGGCACCGTCGGAGGCGCTGTCGGCGCAGCAGACAAAGTCGGAGACTCCGTCGCGGTACATGTCGCCATTGCGGTCGAAGTAGTACGCGAGAGGTTTGTCGCGGGGGGCGAACCGTGGCCGCCGGCCGTTGAAGTTGAGCGACCGGATGTGGTCAATCCTGCCGGTGACGCAGGCCTGGAACGGCTTCGCGCCCTGACGAATGAGGAATTGAAACCAGGTGATGGTGGTGATATGGGCGGGAATCACTCCCGTGACCTCGACCAGGCGCCGACGGATCTGGGCGAGGTTCTCTTGGGTGTAGGTGGTGATGAGCACGCGCTGCGATGGGTCGGCGAGCGCGGCGTCGATGATCAGCTGAGTTTTGCGTGACCCGGCGGCAGCGATCACCGCGCGGTTACCGGCGGACGGCATGGCGAATGTACTCCGGCATGGTGATGGTCTGCTCGGACTCGAAGACCGCGAGCGCCCAGCCAGTCTTGTTGGCCGTCATGTGGGTGAGCAGCTCTTCGTCGGTCGCGAAGTTCTTGCCGAGGATCTCGTTCAGGCGCGCGAGACCGTTGGCGGCTAGTACCTGGGGTTCCAAGGTCTTGGCGTCCCCGGTGCCCACGTGAATGGAGATGAAGTCGTATTCGGCGAACTCCGCGTAGCGCTGATGCATCTTGGCGGCGTCGCCGTCGTTGTCGTTGACGACGGCGACGGGCTTGGCCAGTGGCACGGCCAGGTCCAGGAAGCGGGCGGCCGACAGGCCACGGACGTTGATGATGTCGACGCCGTCGGCGATGGGTTCGCGTCCATGTTCATCGAGGTAGGCGCGCGTCAGGATTAGTTCATCCGAGGGCCCTTCCACCAGGATTGCGCGTTTGGCCAAGACCAGGCGCAGGGTGTCGTAGCCGGAGAGCTTCTTGAAGTAGTCGACGGTGTCCCTGCGCAGGTCGGTGATGCGCTGCCCACCCGCGTTGGTCAGCAGGATCAGCTCGTCGAGGCCGAGCTTGTTGAGGATGAAGGCGCTGTGAGTGGTCGCTAGGACCTGCTTGCCGGCGCACTTCTCGTTGATCTTGTGGACGAGCTGATTCAGTGACGAGAACGAGAGGTGGTTTTCCGGCTCCTCGATGAGCACGACGTGTGTGTCGGCGATTTTTTCGGTCAACGCCAGGAGGATCTTGAGTGAACTCTGTTCGCCCTTGCCGACGTAGGGGAAAGGCAGTTCGTCGAGATGCGGTACGAGGCTGCGCTCCCAGCCTGCCCGTTGGGAGATGTCGATGGACAGTGTCAGCTCTCGATCGCTGATCTCGCCGCGTTCCCCGGCAAGCCTGGTGTTGATCTCCTTGACCGCTGCGATGTCGCCGAAGGTCTCCCGCAGACTGCGATAGGCCAGCGACAGCTCGACCCGCTGACGGGGCCCCAGGGAGTCAGCAATGATCGACTGCAGGTAGGCATCTGCCCCGTTCGGAAGTCGGATCGCGGTCGCGTCAATCAGCGTTGCGGCCGCCGGAACCCCGCGCGCCGTGATGGCCTCACCAGCGAAGTTGGTCCAATGGACCTGGTAGTACTCCGTCGGCACCCAGGCGATGCGGCCCGGTTCGGCAATGTACGTGGCGTACTCGTCGATGAAATCGAGGTTGAAGGCTATCCGGATCTTGACGCCGGGCGTGAACTCCCGCAGCGAGTTGTTCGCGCCTCTGAGCGTGGCCAGGTTGTCGGCGTCGTCGAAATAGAGCTCGATCAGAATTTCCGGTGGCTCCGCCGGGCCGCGTGCGCGCAGCGCTGCTACGTACTCACGGGTGGCTTGCAGATTCATCAGGAACGGCGACAGCTCCGCGGCCGCCGGATTGCCGCGTAGCCTGCCGGTCAACGCAAGGTTGATGGCCTCTAGCAGGTTCGACTTGCCTGCGTCGTTGTCGCCGACGATCACGTTCACGCCGGGGTTGAGGTCCAGCGCGAAGTTCCGGAACACTTTGTAGTTTTTGATCGTGATCTTCTTCAGCATGCGTGGCCGTAGAAGTCGCGTGGCTGTTCCGCCTGGTACGGATTGGTCAAGGCCGTCTCCTCACGTCACGGTACGTGTCGATGATGGTTGGCGGCGTACCGATATCCATTCCGCTGTCGCGTAGTTGACCATGGTTGTAGCCGGTCAGAGAGTGCGGACCGACCGGAACGTGGCGACGAAGGCGGCGGTGTCGCGGTGCGTACCAGGACGGACGTGTAACGGTCGTCGTCTGGCAGGAGCCCGTTTCACTCCGTGAGGGTGACTTGCCACGCTGTGGCTAGTCGTGCTACCTCGGGGTGTCGATCTACGGGCGCCGCGCGGGTGGCGTGGGTGGCAAGCCGAGCCTGGGACGGGGTGCCTCGCCAGCCGTGTGGGGAGTCGAGCAGGTGCCAGATGGTGCGGCCGAGGGTGTACACGGTGGTCCGTTGGTCGATGACGGCACCGCGGACGAATTCTTCTGGGGCCATGTAGCGGCGGGATCCGGGCAGGCGGTCGGCGTCGAGGACGAAGGGGCCGGGCCGGTACTCGTCTAGGTCGATCAGCCGCATCTGTCGAGTGTCGAAGTCGTAGAGGAAGCAGCCGTCGTACAGGTCGACCGCGACGTGGCCAGCCGCTGCGACGGCCTCGTGCGCGTCGAGGATCGTGGTGATCGCTGCCTCGACGTCGGGGAGGGGCAGCTGTTGGAACCGGGTAAGCGCGGCTCGGTCCGAGCCGTGCGTGGTGGCGTGGTTGAGTACTGACCCGTCGTGCCAGGGGTAGACCAGCACTGGCCCGTCTGGGCTGTTGAGGATCTGCTCGGGGCGGACGATCGCTGGGTGCTGAACCGCGGCATGGAATCGTTTGGCCCGGATCAGTGAGAGGCGGGCCGGCACGGTGGTGGCCTTCTTGACAAACCAGCGGCGCCCGGCATTCTCGACGCCGTAGGACAGGCATCCCGAGTCTTGGTCGTTGAAGACCGTGAACGCGGACGCGAGCGGCAGGTCGGACATGTTGGCGAACCTACGCCCCCACGTGGCCGTCGGGTCCTTCGCTTGTGCCGGTCCGCCGGCAGATGCCCGTCTGCTCCGGGGACCAGGCGGGTTCGCGGTGGTTGCCGGCGGCTTCCACGAGTGCTGCCGGTACACGTGCAGCGAGTTGTTCCGCCTGGTTCAGGGTGAGCATCCCGCTCTGGCGGAACGCGTCGTAGTCGCACAGCAGATCCGTGAGCTGCTTGCCCGGCCAGTGACGGAGAGCTTCCGCCACCTCGGGGAGCCGCAGGGGTGCCTTCGGCTGCCGCTGAACGACTAGAAGCCGAGCTGCGCATGAGAGCACGGACAGAACGTGGCGGGCGGCGTCCTCGCGCCGGGTACTGCTGTCGTATCTGGCGCTGAGGCCACTCACGGCGATGTCGTGAAGCACGCCGATGTCCTCGGCAAGATTGGTTGCTGCTGGAGTTGTGGTGTGCGTCGGGCCCGCGCCTGCGATCACGGCGGTGTCGAGGCCGACGCGGTCCAGCGCCACCCGCATCGTCATGTCGTGCAGAGCGCCGAGGCTGCGGACGTCGTCAGCGTGTTCGCCGGTGAGATGTAGCGAGGCTCGTATGCCGTGAAGCTTGGAGGCTTCGGCGACGATCTCGTTGATCTTGGCTGCTGTCCGTGAGGACGCGGGGAGATTCCAGGCGACAAAGCCGACGTCGCTCCAGCCGTCGATGAAGTCGCCGCGGGCGGCCGAGCCGCACAGCCCTATGCCCGCTTCAGGGTGCCCGGCGATGGCGGCCTGAACGTCCGTTGCGACTTCGGTTATGAGTTGGCTGAGGCTTCGGCTGAATGGGAGTGGCCCTGCCGAACGCCAGGCGATGATGGCGAGGGCGCGGTCCAGGATCGGCTGGAACTCAACGTGGGTGGCCGCTCGTCGGGCGGCGGGGGCGTCAAGCCAACGAGCTTGGACGAAGCCCTCGTCTCGGGCTGGCGTTGTAGCGGTGGTCGCGGTGGTGAAGAGGAACCAGTCAACGGTCTTCGCCGCAGGCGAGCCGTCGCTGTCGGTGAAGACGTACTTCTCCTGTCCGAGGTACGCGCCGTACTGAGTACCGGTCAGACCGGTCTCCTCGGCCACCTCCCGCACGGCTGCCTGCAGGGGTGCCTCGCTCGGATCGAGGCGACCCTTCGGGGCTACGGTCTGTCGTTCGCCGTTCCCCCGGACCTGATCGAGAAGCAGGATCGAAGGAGCGCCCAGATCGTTGGTCGTGACGACCGCGCCGGCGGAGGAGTATCGACGAATCACGGCTGGCTTCCTCCGGAGGGCTGCCTGGATGGATTCAAGCGCGTCGCGGGAACGAGCTGAACGGTCCTGCGGGGCAGGCACGTTCGTTGGTACCTGGCATTCCACTACGCCCTGGGGTGGGCATCCCAACTCGCGGGCTTCTACTCAGGCGGGACGATGGTCGAGGCCATAGTTGTTCCACCACGACGGTCGGTGCCTTCGAAGGGTTCCTGCGACTCGGGTCAGTAGCAGCCAGTTACCGTTCAGTGTCAGTGCCGCGTCCTCCGGCCTGCTGGCGAGCAGCCGGTCGACGGCCGCGACCATGTCGGGGACCGCCCTGCCGGACGTGTCGTCCTTGAGTATGTGGAAGACGATGTTGACGTACGGGTCGGGTTCCCATTCCCATTGGGAGCCGTCGTCGTCCTCGGCGTCGTAGTAACCGTTTCTGCCGGCATAGACGCTGACGGTGTAGCCGGACTCGTCACCGAGGTCGGCGCCGAGTAGTCGGGGGTATCCGGGCAGAGTTGACTCCTCGACGTTCCCAGGAGCCGCGATTTCGGCCACTTGTTCCAGCGGGATGTCGCCCGCCAGCGTCAGTCGGTACTCGATACCCACGTGCTGCCTGCCTTCTCAGTCTCGTCGGACGATTTGAATGATCTCACCGCTGCGGGTCAGCGCTGTGAGTTCTTTGAGGTGGTGGATGGGCCAGTCGTCGAACTGCTTCTGCAGGGTGCCGAGGTCGCCACGCCAGTCCTGCAGGTTGAGCATGATCCGTTGGGTCTGCTGGCTGGCCACCTTCCCCGACACTTCCGTCCAGACGCCGCGCGTGGCTTTCGCGGGGGTCGGCGAGTAGCAGTCGAAGACATGGCCTTCGATCAGGTAGTCCGGGTCCTTGTCCGGCTTCCCGCCGTCGCCCGTGTTCCTCCGCGCCTCGGCGATCTCCTGTCTGGTCGGGTTCTGGTGCAAGCGGTAACCCTTGCCGGCGACGGTGTCGGCACACGCGTTTTCCAACTCCAACGCACGCTGCACCCTCTGATCCGCCCGTGGCGGAATTTTGGTTCGGGGCCCGGTGGGTGATCCGCCGAGGACGCCGGTCGGGTGCCGGCTCCACGGCGTGGGGTTGCGGTCACCGGAGGCATCGCCGCCGGAGGCGGGAGGCGGCGGGTTCGGATTGGTGGTGGCAAGAGGGGGCGGGCTGGCCGGTCTGGGACTGCCAGCCCCGATCAGTTTCCCGAGGACCCGATCTGCCGTGCTTCAGTGATCGCGGCTTCGATGAGTTGCCGAGTGGTGCTGGTGCGCTGGACTACCAGTACCAGGACCTGCTTGATGCTTTCCAGCGCCTGTAGCAGGGGTCCGGGCTGCCCGCCCTGAAGGATCATGGTGACGAGCCGCTGTGCCTCACCAACCTGAGCGATCGTCGCTGCCGTCGCGTCTCGGGTGCTGTCTACCGCGGCGTGGACGGGTGTCAGCCCGGCGATCGTCTCCTGCGGAGTCGCCCCGTGTGGAACGGCCGCGGTTGCCTTCGTCGCCTCACCGATCGAACCGCCGAGGCTACCCAGGCCGCCTTGAATATCGGTGATCGCACTGCGCACTCGCGTTACGCCCACCGCCACCACCGCGAAGCCAGCGCCCGCAGCTCGCAGGGCCACCTCCTGTGCCTGACTGTCTGCCGCGGCTGCCAACCCCTGCGCGCGCTCGACGCCTGCCGCCAGGGCTCGGAGTTCAGCGGTGACCTTCTCGATGTGCGACACGTAGCCGACTCCCCAATCGAAGACCGTGATGATGTCCGGCAGCCGAAACTACCGGGGTATCCGGGAGGCCCGCCAGACATCGGCAGTCGACCTGGGTCCCGGGCATGACGTAGATCGGCGGTGGAACCTCGACATAGCTGGTGGTGGAAGTTGATCTCGTTTCAAAGTTCTCGCGCAACAAGCGGTCGACCCTCGCTCCGTAGCCTCGGGCTACCCCTGGGTCCTGGCGCCGATGATGACCTCGGTGCGGACGAGTTCATCGAACAAGCCGGTGGGGCTGTACTTGATGAGGGCGTCTCGAAGGTCGGCTTCGAATCCCGCCTTGTCTGGTCCTAGTTGCGCTTGGCTGCTGTATGAGTAGGAGAACTGCAGCCCAATGACCTCGTCGAGGGTCCGCGTAATGGTGCGATCCCAGGTGTGGATCTCGAGATGGCGGAACGTTGACTGGGCGAGGACATCTTGGTGGCGTTCTGTGGGGTGCTGGTAAGTACCGCTGCTGGCACGCCGGCTGGGACCGAGGTAGCGGGTTCGTACCTCGGCGATGACGTCGGTCCAGGGGGCCGGTTCGATGTCGCCCGGTGCGCCACCGGAGGCGAGGACGACGGCACCGGCGGGCTCGATGATCTTTTCGATGTCGCGCAGGGTCTGGTGCCGGTCGGTCCAGTGAAACGACGCCCCCATGACGGTGAGCAGGACTGGGCCGATGTTCATCGCGGGTAGGGTCGTGGAGTCGCCGAGCCGCCAGGTGATGTTGCCTGTGCGCTGTGCTTCGGCGAGTGCGCGGCCCTCTTGCAGCATGCCGGGTTCCGGGTCGACGGCAATGACTTCACCGACAAGCGCCGCGAGCGGCAGCGCGATCGTGCCCGTGCCGGTCCCCAGGTCCACGACGCGCTGAGTGCCGTCGAGGCTGAAGCGCAGGCGAAGATGCTCGTACATGGCGGGGTCGTAGCCGGGCCGATATTTGGCGTAGTACGGGGCAGTGGAAATGAACAGTTGGTTGGGCTGCTTGGGCATAGGCACGTTCTCCTTGTCGGTCCGCATGCTGGGCTTTAGAGGCTGGTCGTGGGCGTTGAGCGGAGAGGCCCGAAGGGCTCGATTTCGGCCTGTCAGACTGATGGCTGTCCGTCCATGCTCACCATGAGCGCGAGGATGCCGTCATGGAATTCCGACCGATCGAGCGCAACTCCGAGTCATTTCAGCAGTCGGTGACCGCCGACGAGATCGAGGCGGTCTGCCGGCGGGTTTTCGGTGCCGACGCACACGTCGTGTCGGCCATCGAGCTGGGCTCGGGGATGTACAACAACACCTATCGGGTCGTCGTAGCGGGGCGGGGGCGGCCGGTAGTGCTGCGGGTCGCCCCGGAGCCGGACAAGCAGTTCCGTAGCGAGCGACAGCTGATGCGAAACGAGTTCGCCAGTGTGCCTTGGCTGACCGTGCTCGCGCCGCTGATGCCGCAGGTCATCGCCGCGGACTGGTCTCACGAGGTGATCCCCCGAGACTATCTGGTGCAAACGTTCCTTGATGGCGTTCCCGCGCCGGATCGTCTCGGCGCCTACCCCCGATCGTCCTGGCCTGGCTTTTTCCGACAGTTGGGCACGATCGCTTCCCGAGTTCATGGGGTGCGGGGACCATCCTTCGGTCCCGTCGCAGGTCCGGCGTTTGCGACGTGGAGCCAGGCAGTGGTGGCCTCGTTGTACGACATTGCCGCCGATCTCGACGGCGTCGGCTTGGACGCTGCCGACGTGCGTGAGGTTGCTGCGGTGGCAGGCCAGCACTGCGCCGTCCTCGACGAGATCACCGAGCCGCGAATGCTTGCGGGCGACCTGTGGACCGTCAACGTGATGCTCGACCCCGTCGCCGACGAGCCGACCATTACCGGAGTGCTCGACCTGGACCGCACATGGTGGGGTGACCCGGCTGCGGACTGGACGATCCGCATGGCCGCGGCGAAGCCAGGCACCGAACGTGACGCGTTCTGGGACAGCTACGGGCACCCGGATCGCTCCGCGTCTGCGGTGTTGCGCTCGTTGATCTACGAGGCGCGGCACATCGGCGCCATCCGCTTGGAGCGTCATCGACTCGGCAAGGCCGACGGTGTCCAAGGCACCTTCGAAGCCATGGCCGCCGTGTTGGCCGAGCTCACCTGAGAGCGCCGCCCCGAGGAGGCCAACCGGCGGTTGCGGTGACAAGTACCCGGTGCAGCAGGTGGGCGGTCGGGAGGCGGCTTCGGGCCTCCGCCTGGAGACCCGCCAGCGCGCGATCCCCGTCCGGGTCGCCCAAATCCAGCGCTGTTCGGTAGCTCCGCAGGTAGACCTCGGTCCAGTCAGGCCGTTCGGTGCACTCCACATCGACGAAGCCGGCATGGGTAAGAACTCGGGGCCAGTTGCTGAACCGGTGCCGCTCGGGTAATCGACTGTCACCCGGATGCCGTGGATGCCAGCCGGTGAGGATAAGGCGTCCTCCGGGACGGAGGATGCGCCGCGTTTCGACAGCGGCCGCGGTCCGATCGGAGGCGTACTGTAGCGCATCAACGGAGATCGCCGAGGTTACGGCGTGGTCGGCAAGTCCCGTGGCACTCAGGTCGGCCACCACGAAGTGGGCGTTCGCCTTCATACCAGAGGTTGCGGCACGTTGCCTTGCCAAGGTTGTCGCGACCGGGGAGAAGTCGATGCCGATCAGGATGGCACCTGTGGTGCGGGCCAGCCACAGGCCAGGGCCACCGCGCCCACATCCTAGATCGGCAAGAATCGCGCCCTCGTCGATTGCGAGCTGCTGTCGGATGTGGAAGAGGAGGTTGGCCGAGAGGAAAGAGAACGGTTCGATCTCCGACGGCATCGCCGGGTCGACCATCCGTACCACTCTGGCGAAGCCCTTGCCGTTATGGGCCTCGCTCCGGAACAGTTCGTCGAACTCATCCGCTAGGGGCGGTGCGGAGTGCCCCCGCTCGGGTGCCGGTTTGCTGGGCATGGTCATCGCGCCTTTCGGCCGGCCAAGTTACGGGAGCGCTGGTGATGTGGTGACTCGCCGTCAGCGTCCTCCGGGTCGATCGTGATGGTGATTCCGGCGAGCAGTTGCTCCGCGCGGGTATCGACGCTCTCTCGGTCTGCGCCCGTGACGAGGAAGTAGCCGAGACGTCCGCGATTTGCCTGAGCCGGTCCTACGACATCGCCAACCGCGACGCGCAGCCGTACGTCCGGAATCCCGGCGCCGGCTTCGGGGAGGCCGGTGACCGAACGGAGACGCCCGGCTGTCGGACTGGTCAGGAACCGTACGGTGGCATGGCGGCGACGGGTGGCGGTGAGCTTGACGGGGCGGCCGAGCGCGACGTCCAGCAGCGCCGACCACGGATCCACGCCGAGGGCATGGTGGATGAGGAAACCGATCTGGCCGGCCCCGACGCGGGCACCGATCTCGATCACAGAGCACCTGCCGTCCGAGCCGAGGATCATCTCGGTGTGTGAGGCGCCGTTGCGGATACCGACGGCGTCGATGGCGCGCTCCACCTGCTGATGGACGGCCTGCATTACCGCAGGTGGAAGGGTTGCAGGCAGGCTGTGGCCCACCTCCACTCGGTGCGCTCCGGCAGTGACGTTCTTACGGGTGACGCAGAGGTGCGCCGTCGTTCCGTCCTGCGTCAGCGACTCGACGCTGTACTCGGCGCCCTCGACGTGTTCCTGGACGAGGACTCGCGGGTCGAGCGACATGCCGTACATGCCGCTCAGGGTGCGGGCGGCCCGCCAGGCACCGGTGGCGGCGGCCGCCTCGCAGACGACCGTGACGCCGACGGCACCAGCGGCCTCGCTGGGCTTAATGACACAGGGGAAGCCGACCTGACCCATGTTGCATCGGCTGCGGAGCTGTTCCTCGTCGTTGACGACGAGGGTGTGCGGGGCGCTCACGCCGTGGCGGGCGAAGGCCTTACTCATCGCGATCTTGTTGCGGGCGGCGTCGGCTCGGGCCGGATCGTTGCCGGGCAGGCCGAGTGCGGCACTCGCCTGAGCGAGCAGCGGGGTCAGGTATTCGTTGGTCGTCAGTACCGCGTTCGCGCCAATCCGGCTTGCGTAGTCAACGACGTCGCACAGGGCCTGCTCGGCGTGGGAGAAGTCGGTCTGCAGAATGCCGGACCAGCGTCGGCGCAGATCGGGACCGTAGGCGGCGTGCTGGTCAGGCATGATGGCGGCGTGAATCCCGTAGCCGCGGGTTGCCGCAGCATCGATAAGAGCACCGGACTCGGGCCCGCCCGGCTCTAGCAGCAGGATGCGCGGGGTGCTGCTCACAGGTAGTCCTCAAGCCGGCCGTTGCGGTGGGTGTCGAGGGTGAAGCAGTGGAACCCGCCGCCAAACAGCCGTCGGTGTCGGTGCCGTACTGGAATGGCGATGAAGCCGTTGGCATCGAGGGTCTTGAGCAGACCTGGGCAGTCTTCGTTGACCAGAACGGTGTCCGGGTCGACGGACAGGACGTTGAGATCGATGTAGGGGCTGGTGAGGACCAGGTCGGCGTCGTCGTAGGCGGGGAATGCGCCGCGGTCGGGTTGCGGCGGGACGATGAACTTCCATGACCTCAGCGGCGCGGGCAGTTGGTCACGGATCCCGTCGTGGCGGGCGAGGAACACACCGGGTTTCAGCGCCAGGAGCATGCTGTCGATGTGGTTGTCGGCCAAGCGGTAGACCCGGTGAATTCGGTAGCGGCCGTCGAGGTGCCGCTCGAGCCAGTCGACTGCCATCCGGTGGTTGTCCTGCGCGATGTTGACGACCAGGTCACGGCCGAGGCGCAGGACTTGGGCGCCGTCCAGCATCATCTCGAGCCCGACGTCGTACGGGCTTGGTCGGGCGTCGGCGATCGGTTCGGTTGGGCCGCCCAGGGTCGTAGCGCTGTCCCGGGCGTAGGAGAGGTCGAAGGATTGATCGGTGAGAGTAGGCCGGGGCATCGTCGTCCACCTGGCTCCAGCCTCGTAGTAGCGGCGGAAGACAGGGGCCAGCAGACGGGTCTCCAGGTGACGAGAGCGGATGGCGGGTGGCGTCTCGATGATCTCGTCACCGAGGATGAGAGTGTTGTCGCGGATGTTCAGAGCCGGCGTGGGTGCGGCCTGCCAACCCAGACCCGCGATGGGTTCGCTGTCCGGTGGCAGAGGCAGCGGCCGGTGCACCGTGACGCCGAGACCGACGAGGGTAGTGGCCAGGTCCTCGACGTCCTCGTGGAGTTCCTCGGTGTAGCGCTGGCTGATCGCCCACCTTCGCCCCGTGCCGGCGCTGCCAGCCACGGTCAGGCGGGGATAGGCCCAGTCCGATCGGAAACCCCCCAGAATGTCGTGGTGGAAGAGCTCAAAGGTGACGTCGCGGTCGTGACTGAGGTAGTTGGCTGCGGATCCCACGATGATCTCGCGCAGCGGTGTGAAGTCGTCGTGGCTGTTCAGCTTCATGATGAACCTCCTTTGTGTGCGTGGATCGGGCGCTGTTCGGGAAGGCACCGTGCCCGTCATCGGAGGTTGGCTGGGAAGGGCAGGCGGTGCTGCTCTCGCGACCGACCACGACGCGCATAGAGCACCGTCTCGCCGGGGGTGAGTTGCAGGCTGCGCTGTTCGCTCCAACCGACGAAGCGGTACTCGTCCGGGCCGACCGGTGTCAGGGCGAAGACGCGACCGGCGGCGGTGAGCGTCAGCCGTCCGTCGGGCTCGCCGACCCGTGCGAGCTGTGGTGGACCGTCCAGCGGCTGGTCGTTTTCGAAGTCAGTGAAGCCACGGGGAACATGCACTGTGTGCGGCAGAGTGACCGGGCAAGGTGCCGGCGGCGGCGTCGGCCGGTTGAACAGGATGTCTGTATCGGCGAAGGCGACCTGCCAGGCCGTGGGAAACAGGGCGGCCAGCTTGGCGGTGAACAGGGCGTCGATTACTGCATGTATCCGGGTGACTGGGCCGGTGTTGCGCACCAGGTGCTGCCGAGAGAAGTCCCCGTACCAGAACTGCCCGGGCTGCCAGCAGTGCTCAACGCCATCGAGGACGAGCACCGCATCCTCGTGGGTCACCAGCGGGATGTGCAGCCGTACGAGGCCCCGGGAAAGGGCGTACTTCGGATCTCGGTGTGGCCGCGAAGTGGCGCCAGGGCCAAGTGCCATCAACCGTACGGCGTTGAGTGGGGCCGGGACCGCAGCGAGGATCTCGCGTAGATACGGCAGCTGCCGTAGCCACACGGTGGGGGCAAAGTCGACCGGACCGGGGCCGCCGGGATCGGTGCGTTCTGCGTCGCCACCGGGGCTTCGGAGCGGCAGGACCCGCCAATCGATCGTGGCGGCCGCGCCGATGTCGCCGCCGACCGCGTGGATGCGTTGGTGCTGCCACCGGTGGCCGGTGACATCGGCCAGTTCGCAGGCGAGCCGGTCGGCGTCGAAGGACGGAGTGAGCCTCGCAGCCTCGGCAAGCGCGGGGCGCTCGGATGGGAGCATTGATGACCTCCTCGAATTCGAATGTCAGGCGAGGTACCGGCGGGACGCGTCGACGCTGTCACTGCCGCGGTTAGCCTCAGGTGTGTCCGCGAAAGCGGGAATCGAGCCCGTCCCAGATCGCCTGGTGCTCGGCTTCCTCGCCGTAGGCGACGCAGAAGAGGAAGTGGGCGCTCTCGGCCCCGACCGGGATGATCGGCATCGAGACGATGACACCGGTGCGGGTGACAGGGTCATAGCCGTACCCGAGTTCGTCGACTGCCTTCAAGAAGGTGTCGGCGTCGGAAACGGCCCAGGTCGGAGCGGTGTGGTACTCCACCACCGACCGCCGTGGGGCTGCCGCGGTGTCGACGATGCGATGAGCGATGACCTGATAGATGTGCAGTGAGCCGGACACCTGTGCGTTGACCTCGGTGAACAGCACTCGCCCATCGGCGGTGACGATCGCGTCCGCGCTCAGGTGGCCGCGGTAGCCCAACGCGCGGTAGGTGTCGGCCAGCCGTCCCCCGCCCCGCAAGAGCTGTGAACGGACGCCGTCGTCCACGCCGCGCAGCGGCACGATCTGGTGGCTCAGGCGCCGCCCGACGTACAGCAGCTCCCCGGACTCGGTGGGCCGTGTCCCCGGATCGTCGGCGTGGTGCTCGGAGTAGATGGACCTGGCCTCCGGGACGAACTCCTCGACGACGACGGGGAAGCGCTCGTCCGCGGAGGCCCAGTCCCAGCGTTGACGCCAGTAAGCCTCGACCGCTTCCCTGCGGCCGTCGGCAAGGTGGTAGAGGTGGCGGGCGCCGACGTGGTCGGAGGCGAGCAGTGGATCACGAAGTAGTAGCTGGTTGCCGACACCAGCGCCGTTGTGCGCTTGTTTCACCACGACGGCGCCCGCCCCACCCAACAGGGATACGGTCGCGTCGACCGCTTCGCCGTCGCTACGACAGACCGCTCCCGCAGGAGTCGGCACTCCGGCGCCGGCAGCGAGAGCCCGGAAGGTCGCTTTGTTGTTGACTAGTTCCCCGCCTCCCTGGGCGAAGAAGTCGCTGCCAGCGAAGCGGTCGCGGATGCCCAAGGCCGAGGCGAAGCGGGCCACGGACGCCGACGGCCACAGCGCGAAGACCTCGTCTACACGCTCCGGGCCGTCGTCGCCGAGCGCGCGGCGGATGGTCTGGAGGAAGTCGTCTCTGATCAGGCTCTCGGGGTCGAGTAGCAGTCCGGCGTGGCTACCCGCTGGCGGGATCAGGATGCGCAGTGCCTGCGGGTCCACACCAGTGAAGGAGGTCGCGTAGTGCAGAAACTGCGGATCGGGATCGTCGCTGAGCACGATCAGGTCGCCGTCGCGGGCGAACCATAGGACGCGCTGCGTCCATGCGCGCAGGTCCTTGCGGTCTCGGATGGCGGGGTCGATGTGGTTGCCGATGAGAATCCTCATGCTCGCTCCCAGGTAGCGCGGCGCTGTAGGTGGTCGCTCCGTCCGGCGAGTGGGCCGTTGTCGGCGAGTGCGGGCCGTCAGGGGTGGATCGTCAGAGGTGGGAGGTGGCCGGCAGCGACTCGAAGACGCGCATGGTCGCGGTGCGACGACGAAGCGGTTCTCCAGCGAGCCGGAGCCGCATCGGGTGCTGCAGCAGTCCGTTGACCAGTACGCGCAGAGCCATCTGGGCGGGCACCGTGCCGATGCACGCGTGGGCGCCCCATCCGTAGCCGAGATGTCGTCCCTGCCTGCGGTCGAGCAGGAGACGTTCCGGCTCCGGAAACTGCGCCGGGTCGTGGTTGGCGGCGGCGAAGAGGAGCAGGACTTTTGCGCCCGCGCGTACGGTGACATCGCCGATCTTGGTGGTCGAGGTCGTGATTCGGCTCGTGCCCTGCACCGGCCCGTCGTAGCGGACTAGCTCGTCCACACCGGTACGTAGGACGGCCGGATCGCGCATCTGATCCAGTACTTGCGGATACCGCATCAAGGTGTGCACGGCGTTGCCGACAGCGGCGACCATCGTGCTGTATCCGCCCTGGAACATCACCCGGGCGGTGTTGCGCACATATTGACTGAGATCAGCGTTGGACAATGGACTAGCATGCCCCCGGACGTGGGACAGAACGCCGGGCCGACCAGAGGCGGCAAACCAGGTCTCGACCATCGCACTCAACTGCTGGCGGGCGATCCTGCCTGGTTCGGCAGTCGTTGGATCCAGGTCGGCGTCCATGCTCCGCATGATCGCGTCCGACGTCTGGGCGAAGGAGTGCACGTCGGGTTGGTCGACGCCGAGAAGGTCCGAGATGACTGCTACCGCCAACGGTGCAGCGAATTCGGTCATCACGTCGAACTCCACGCGACCGTTGATCTCGTCGAGACAAGCGGCCATGACCCGTCCGGCTCGCCGCTCGACAGCGACCAGGTCCTGGGCATGCAGCGCGTTCATGAACAGGCTGCGTACCTGCGACTGCTCCGGCGGATCCAAGGACTGCACGCTCAGGCTTGGCTGCGGCACGGTGCCCCCGGTGCGGCGTGGGTCGCGGGCGAAGAGTGCATGGTCGCGCAGCACGGTCACGCAGTCGCCGTACCGGGTCAGCGCCCATGAGCGCATGCCCTCGTGCCAGAAGACCGGAGTGGACCGTCGCAGAGTGGCGAGAACCGGATACGGATCGGTCAGCGTCGACGGATCCAACGGGTCGTAGGTGGTCAGGGACACGGGCAACCCTCCTGACAGTCCGGATCGGTTGGAGATCGGGCCGGGGCTGGCGCAGGCCGGCCCCGGCCTCGCCTATCCGGATCAGTGGTCGTAGGACATGGTCGACCTCCTCTCGCAAACCTTCTGGTTGGCCGGCACAATCGACTCACCGCAGTGCACCTGGGCCGAGGCCTCGCTCGGAGGAAGGTGCACGGGGCGTGCGGTCGCGCCGCGGAATTCGTGAGGCAGATCAGTGCGTAGGTCTTGATCGTGTGGCTTCGAGCGCCGAGGCGGATCTGTCAGTCGTAGAGTCGGCCCAGGAGCGCACCCTGGCCGGATTGCAGGATGTGCCCCGCCGTCAACGGCACCCAGAAGCATTCGAACTGGGTGGGCTGATGGGTGCCGTCGTGGTCTTCCTGGCTCGACCACCGCGGTGGCGTGGGCTCGGTGAGCTCCAAGTGGAAGATGTGCCGCTGCTGGACCTCAAACCGGAGAGGGCTGATGTCGTACTCGGACTCACCCAGCTTGCGGACAACCTTGAAGTCCGTGAGCCCGGTCTCCTCGCGGGCTTCGCGCAGCGCCGCATCCTCCGGAATCTCACCAGGGCGAATGCTGCCACCCGGTACCTGGATGCCCACCTCTTCGTAGCTGTAGTCGGTATGACGTAAAACGAGCAGCCGCCTGTCCCGCACGATGTAGCAGAGCGCCTTGTGTGTGACGACTTTTTCGGGCATGACGACCCTCCACTCGACGTCGGGGGCTCGATACCAGGCCGCGCCCCTACAGCGCTGAAGCGAGGCATCATCTGCCCGCTCGAACGACGATGGAGCTGTCGTCAGCGCCCCAGGTCAACCATTAGACATCCACTGGCGCCATGATCGATGCGGACCGGATGCGGACAACAGCACTTGTCCGCATGGGGCGGCTTCGACCGAGGCGACGATGGCAGACGACGCCCGGTCAGTCGATGCGGAAATGCGGTGCCCGAACCGCCAGCATCAATTCCTGCTCATGCCTTGGGCCCCGGCAGGAGGCCGTAATGATTGGCGAAAGAGCGGACAAGGTCCTCGAGCGCCGCCTTGCCCTTGGCTTCAGTGCCGTGGGACGGCAAGCCGATGACGCCGCTGGTGGTGTATCCACCCATGCCCCGCGTGAGGAGGTGACGTCGGTCGTCCGCTACGTGGTCTGCATGCTGGAAGCCGTCACGCACCACCTCCGGCGCAACGTGCAGGAGCAGCGAAACCTCGAGTTCGCCAGCGTGCATGTCCTGGTGGGCGGTGCTGTGCAGGCCGGCGGCCAGTCGAGCGTCGTCCCAGTCGGCCCGAGCGGGGAACAGAGTCATCCGAGGTCCGGCGACGTTGGCTTCCTGAACGACGTTGGCAAGCGCGTAGTTCCCGCCGTGTCCGTTGATCACGGCGAGCTGATCGATGCCCGATTCATGCAGGGAGGCGGCGATGTCAACGACCACGGCGGTGAGGGTGGTGGCGCTGATACTGACTGTTCCACGCCACGAGGCGTGCTCGTGTGAGCAGGAGATCGTCACGGGCGGAAGTAGGAAGAGGTCGTAGCGCTCAGCGACTGCCTTCGCAATCGCGCATGCCACGATGGTGTCCGTCAGCAGCGGCAGGTGGGCGCCGTGCTGTTCGAAGCTCCCGACTGGGAGGACCGCGACGGACGCTGCTCGCTCGGACTCGTCGGTGCTCGTTGCTGTGGTGATCAGGTCCACGGGCTAATGGTTACACGCTTCGAGAGTCGCCTGCCGATATGCGAGCACGAAGGCCGCCGCCTCGGGAACGGCTGGCTGCTGTCGAAGGGCCACCGCCGTGGGGTTCAACCAGCGCAGAGCCCGGGCGGAGGAGGTACCGGAGGCCAGCGTCAGGGCTTTGCTGGCCTCGGTCGCAGCGCGTTCGACGTCGCCGCTGTTGACGTAGGCGGTAGACAGGACCGATCGCCACAGGGCCTCGTCGACGCGCCACTGAGCTGGCCAGTGCTGAAGGAGTTGCTCGTAGAGATCAGCTGCCGCCGCCGGCTGGCCGAGCAGCAGACGGCACTGCGCCTCGTGGGCAGCCACGTACACCGGGTTGCAGTGGGCACCAACATCGACCGGCAGCTCTGAGTCCCCGTCGGCGCTGCCGGCGACCCTGTGCGCCTTGTCGATGCTGGCTACACAGGCGCTCTGGTCACCTCCCATCGCGTAAGCCTGGGCTTGACGGACCAGCAGAAGAGCGCGAATGCGGCCTGGTAGCCGGACCTCGTCCAGCGCCTGCCGCGCCAGGACAGCAGCCCTACGCGGGTCGAATCGTTCGAGGGCGCGTTGGCTCTGCCTCATCAGGACGTAGCTTGCCAGTGCCGGCGCGTTGGCCTCGACGGCGTGTTGCTGGGCGCGTCGCAGCCATGCGTCCGCCTCGGCGGCATCGCTCTGCTCGTCGATCCAGCTGAGGAACTCGGCCCACAGTGCCTGGGCGATGAGTACGTCTCGACGGTCGGTCGCGCTGCTCCGCCGCCCGATGGTGGCAGCGGCGCTGATCTGCGCATGGGCGGTGGACGCCATCCCCGCATAACCGATGCGATTTCCGGCAGTGGCAAGGCGGACGAGTTGCTCGTGCCAGGGTGGGAGCAGGTCAAAATCCTCGGGATGATCCATGACGCCCCCGAGCAGGCCATCCCCACCGTCGGCCGAGCGCTGGTCGAGGCCAGTCAGTCGACGCTCGCGTTCGAGGTCTGGCAGGAAGCGGAGCAGCTCACCACCCGCCTGCAGTGCGGCCTCACACGACTCGACGAGGCGGGCGGACGGCCAACGTTCAGCCTTCTCCACCTTGCCGACGAGGTCCCCACTGACGTGCACCAGCCTGCCTAGAGCGCGCTGAGACAGCCCGCGGCACTCGCGCCACTCTCGCAGCACGGCACCGAACCCATGCAGCACTGATCGATGCGGGGTCAGCCGTCGTGGAACCTGAGCCACCGGTACTCCTGGATGCCGTTTCCCGTCGCCGCCGCAGTCAGACGGGCCTGACCATACGTGATCGAACGTTACGCGGACAGTTGCATGCGGACAACGCCCTATGTCCGCATCACCGCTATCGACTCGTCTGGCCCGGTGCGCAATTCTCGTTGTTGAGATACCCGTCCGGGCGCCAGGCGAACTGTTGGCGGCGATTCGGGTCGACGGGCAGATGCCCTTCCTGACGGGCCAGCTGCGAAGTCGTGAGATCAGCCAGGCGTCGACTATTTGAGGAGTCTAATGAGTCTCCAGAATGAGCTGTCACGATATGGATATCGACAGGAGCTGAGCCGCCAACTGCGGTTCCGGGATCTCCTTGCCTACGGCTTGGTGTACATGGTGCCGATCGCGCCGATGGCGATCTTCGGCAGCGTCTACGCCGGCTCGGGCGGGATGGTGGCCTTGGCGTACGCGATCGGCGTGGTGGCGTTGGTGTTCACCGCGTTCTCCTACGCGCAGATGGTCAAGGCGTTCCCGATGTCGGGCAGCGTCTACAACTACGCCGGCCGAGGCATCAGCCCGCCGGTCGGTTTCCTCGCCGGCTGGGTGATCCTGCTCGACTACGTCCTCGTGCCGGGTCTGCTGTACCTGGTGGCGTCGGTAGCGATGCACGCCACCGTCCCGGCGGTGCCGGTTTGGTTGTGGCTGCTCGGGTTCGTCGCGGTCAACACGGTCGTCAACTCGGTGGGGATCCGGATGACCGCAGTGGTTACCCGGGTGATGCTGGTCGGCGAGTTGATCGTCTTGGCGGTCTTCTTGGCCGTCGCGGGCTGGGCTCTCGCGACCGGGAAGGGCCGGTTCAGTTGGGAGGCGTTCTACAACTCCGACACGTTCACCTGGTCTCTGGTGGCGGGGGCGGTGTCGCTCGCGGTCTTGTCCTTTCTTGGCTTCGACGGGATCAGCATGCTGGCCGAGGAGACCAAGGGTGGTTCCCGTCAAATCGGCCGCGCGATGGCGGCCGTCTTGGTCCTGGCCGGGGTGCTGTTCATCGCGCAGACGTGGCTGGCCGCGATGCTCGTCCCCGACCCCGGCAGTCTTCTTGGGGAGGGCGATCCAAACGGCACTGCCTTCTACGACGCCGCCGCAGCGGCTGGTGGGGGTTGGTTGGCGACGGTGTGCGCGGTGGCCACGGCGATTGCGTGGGGATTGCCGAACTCGATGGTCGCGCAAGTCGCGACCTCTCGGCTGCTGTACGCGATGGCCCGGGACCGGCAGCTGCCGGCGTTCCTGGCGAAGGTGTCGATCCGGCGCAACGTGCCGATCAACGCGACGCTGCTCACCGGCGCGGTGTCCCTGGCATTGGGTCTGTACATGGCCACCCGCTCGGATGGGATCACGCTGCTGTCGTCGCTGATCAACTTCGGGGCGATGGTCGCGTTCCTGGTCCTGCACGTCTCCGTGGTGGTGCATCACCTCGTCCGGGAGCGCAGCGGGAACTGGTGGGCGCACCTGGTCATGCCCGCCATTGGCTTCGCGATTTTGGTGTGGGTGGTGGTCAACGCCAACATCGCCGCGCAGCGTCTTGGCCTGGCGTGGCTCGCCCTCGGGATGGTCGTTCTGGCTGGCCTGTACCTGTCCGGCCGCCGCCCTGCCCTCTCGGGGTTGGCGCCCGCGCAGCCGCAGGCGCGTCATGTGGAGCGGGTGTGACCGGCATGGACAGGTTCACCTACCGGCCGGCTCGGGACGAGCTGGCGTACACCTTCGGCGGTCGGATGCCGGTGGCGCACGTGCGCGGCGGTGACGTGTTCACCGTCGTGACGGAGGACTGCTTTGGTGGTCTCGTTCGGGGGCCGGCGGACCTGCCGTCGCAGGTGTGTCGCATGCCGTACCTCAATCCGGCGTCGGGGCCGTTCTTCGTCGAGGACGCTGAGCCCGGCGACACCCTCGCCGTCCACCTCGCCGCCATCACCCCGACCCGGGACTGGGGTGTGTCCTCGACGTTTCCACACTTCGGGGCGCTGACATCCACCGCCCACACCGCCACCCTGCAGCCTCCGCTGGAGGAGCGGGTGTGGGTGTACGGCATCGACCGGCAGGCCGGGACCGTCCGGTTCGAGGCCACCCGCAGCGACCACAGCGTTGACCTGCCGCTGGACCCGATGATCGGCACGATCGGTGTCGCCCCCGGCGGTTTCGAAGCCCGCTCCACACTCGTGCCCGACACACACGGCGGGAACCTCGACACCCCGCACCTGCGCGCCGGCACCACCCTCTACCTGGGGGTGAACGTCCACGGGGCGATGCTGGCCCTCGGCGACGGGCACGCCCGCCAGGGCGAGGGTGAGGCTTGCGGCGTCGGCGTGGAGATCGCCATGAGCACCACCCTCGCCATCGACGTCATCAAGGGCGTGAGCACACAGTGGCCGCGGTTGGAGACCGACCGGGACATCCTGGCGATCGGTTGCGCGAGGCCCCTGGAGGACGCCTACCGCATCGCCCAGCACGATCTCGTCGGCTGGGCCAGTGCCCTGACCGGCCTGGAAACCCTGGACGCCTACCAGCTCGTGTCGCAGGCGGGGCGGGCGCCGATCGGCAATGTGTGCGACGCCAACTACACCGTCCTCGCCGCCATCGACAAAACCCTGCTCCCCGCCCCCGGCCCCGCGTATGGCGGGGCGCACGAGCGGCTGCGGCGGCTCACCGCTGGGCTGCGGTAGGAGCCTTCGAATGACTGCGTCGATCCCGCGCCTGCCGCTGCGCGACGAGCTGTTCCTCCTCGGCCACGACGACGACACCGGACACCCCCACGTGCACCGGCAAACCCTCGCCCTCGGCCTCGCGGGCGCGGTCCTGATCGACCTGTACCTGGCCGGGCGGGTGACCCTCGACCCGAACGACGACACCCGCCCGGCCAGCCACCAACGGATACACCCGCACGTCGACCGGCCAGTCGGGGACCTGATCGCCGACGCCGCGACCGCCACCATCCGCCACACCCACCCGCCCCTGCGGGGGTGGCTGCGCGGGTTCTCCGACGACCTCTACGACCGCACCCGCGCCGGACTCGTCGCCGGCGGAATCCTGCGCCACCACACCCGACGGCGCCTCGGCGGCCTCATACGCGCCGACACCTACCTCGCCACCGACAGCAAATGGGCCGTCATCGCCCGTTCCCGCCTGCGCTACCTCGCGGCTGGCCGCGAACAACCCGACAACCACACCGCCGCTCTCGCCGGCCTCGTCGCCGATCTCGGCCTAACCAGCCACCTCTACCTCGACGACGACATCACCACCCTGACGGCTCGCTTGAAGGCCATCGCGGGGCAGCACTACGAGCCGGTACGCGACATCACCGCCGCCGTGGACGCCGCCGTGGGTGACCTCGCTACGGCCGCCTACCGCTAGCCCCAATTCACCCCCTCGAGAAAGCTGACCGTGAACAACCTGCCCCACGTGCGACCCGCGACCGAGACGCCCCACCCGCTGGGTCGGCGAGCCGCGAAGGTCACTGCCGCCGCCTGCGCGCTCGGCCTCCTCGCCACCGCCACAGCTATCCCGAACTGGACGGGCGCCGCCGGGCCAGCCCAATCCACACCCTCGCCCTCCACCACTGCCGCGTCCCGGTCAGCTGTGTCGCCGTGTCTGTCACCTGCCGCCCTGACCGCGGCACAGCTCGAGGCACGCGCACAGCAGAAACTCGACCCATCACCGACGCATCTGCCGGAGTCGACCCCTGCGCGGCAGGCACTGGAAGCGGTGACGGTTGGGCCGTCCGGCTGCGATGCGATTCCGGGCCGGTTCGCCTACGTCCACCTGCAGCAATGGGCCACGGACACCACGATCGCCGGCAACAGCACCACCACGCGGATCGTGCTGTTCGAGGAGCAGCGCTGGCGTGCCGACGATGCCTCCGGACGCGTCATCCGCAGCCGCTACCCCGGCGGCAACCAGCCCACCGACGACAGCACCTACAAGCCCGGCGAGCTGGACGGACCCATCGGCCCGATCGCTGTCGACCCGGCGGCGCTCAACGCGCACATCGACGCCGTCCAGCCCCGATTCCTCGGACCCACCGCCGTCATTCGCGGCCTCGTCAGCCTGCTCGGCTGGCGTACTCCCAACCAAGCAGCCCGCAGGGCGGTCTTCACCGTCCTGCGCGACACCCCCGGCATCGCGTACCACGGCTCGGTGACCGACCGGGCGGGCCGAACCGGCGTCGGCGTCAGCGCCACCTCCGACGACATCCGCTTCCTGCTGATCCTCAACCCCACCACCGGCGAACTACTCGCCTACGAAAGAACCGCGCTCACACCGCCACCTGGCAGCGACCGGACCGGCCCCCTGGTCGACGACTACCACCTGTTCCTCGTCCACACCCGTGCCAGCAGCAGCGGCAACTCCTGACCTGCGCGACCGACAAGATCGAGGGGATTTCTCGCCATGGACGCTGTAACGCGTGTCCGCGCCGCCCGGTGGGCGGACAAAGACCACGTCGCTGCGCTGATCGCCGACGCACTGCATCCAAGCCCTCTCGCCACATGGCTGATCCCCGACCCAGGCCCACGCCGCCGGATCCTTACCGACGTCCTCGGCATCTGGGTCGAACACGCCATGTTCTACGGCGACATCCACCTCACCGACGACGCCGCCACTGTCGGCTTCCACCGTTACCGCAGCATCCCGCCACCAGCGCACTATCAGATGCGGCTGGCCGACGCGGCCGGCCCGCACACCAGCCGTTTCGACATTCTCGATCGGCTGCTCGCAGCGGAGCGACCCACCGAGCCCCACTACGAGCTGGCGTTTCTCGCGGTAAGGCCCAACAGCACAGGTGCCGGCTACGGCACCGCCATGCTCGCCCACCACCGCAGCCGCCTCGACCACGTAGGCCTGCCGTCCTGGACCAGCACCACCTCGACCAGTGACCTCTACAGCCGGCACGGCTACACACCCCGTCCCCCGATCATCCTGCCGGACGGTCCAACCCTGCACCCGATGCGCCGCAACCCCGAGGCAGACGGCGATCGGCGGGAGGGTATCGCCGCTCACTCGTCACGGCGGGCGTAGATCAGCATCGTTCGTCTGGACCGGGGGCGGACATCAACCCGGCGCCAGGTGGTCGGGTAGCCTGAAGCGCAGCGGGCCGTTAGCTCAATGGCAGAGCTGAGGACTTTTAATCCTTAGGTTCTGGGTTCGAGTCCCAGGCGGCCCACCAGGTTTGGCATTGCGCGAACGGGATCCGATTCGCTGCCGTCGCCGGTGGAGGTAGCGGGTGTCGCCGCGTCCACCGCGACGGGCTCGTCGCGCGGCAGCGAGATCGCTTAGGCCATCGGTTTCCATCGAGCGCAACCACTGACCCTGCCCCATGGAGTTCAACTGCCGCGTGGAGCGTGTCCGCGTGGGCAGGCTCGCCTGATCTACACGAGTGCCGGTAAGCGTGCCGCAGCAAATTGGAATCAAGCCGACCCGTACCGCAGCCGCGCAGCGCGAGGAGGGGGAAGCAGCGCGGCAGAGCCTTTCTGGGCGACGCGCACTGCGTGTGCCGCATCGCATCCTCGATCTTGAACAGCGACCTTTGTAAGATCAGCCGTACGCAGCTCTGCGCTCCAACGAGTACCCCGAAACCACCCCGCGGAACTCACCCGCCGAGTGGCTCAGCGTGCAAGCGTGGCAAACACTTGTCGGTGGTTTACCCAGGCGGCACCGTCATTCTGCGCGCCGACGACCACGACCTGCGCTGGTGACCTGGGCCGTTTCCGCGCCAACGTCACCCTCGCTGCGACCCTGAGCGAGGTCGTGGATCCCGCCGAGCGATACGACGACTGGTGCTTTCGCCTGCGCGAAGACCTCACTGCGGCAACCCAACGTGAACTCACCGCCGACGCGTCGAAGCGCCTCCTGCTGCCCGAGGGGCAGGAAGCACTCGGCCGGCTCAAACGCGTCGACAGCTACGTGCCGTCGAGTAACGAAACAAGTCGTATGCTCGCTACGCGTGTGACTCGCGCGTGGTGTGCGGCTTACCGTCGACGTCATGAGAGCCGCATCAGGGGAGAAAACGGGCGTGGTTGCCGGGCTGGCGGACATGGCAGGACTAATCGATCCGGGGATCGCCGTCCCGGTGATCGTGGTGCTGGCCGTCGGGTTTCTCGGTTGGGTGATCGTGAGTGACGGTCGGACGGTTCGGCTAGAACGGCTGATTCGTGCCTTCAGGGAAGGGTGCAAGGGGGCGGACGATGACACTTGATCATGCTGCCGACGGCGCCGGCGAACGGCGGCTGGTGACCAGGCTGGAGATCGCCCAGGCGGCCGGTGTGCATGGGGCGGCGGTGAGCAACTGGATGCGGCGGCACCCGGACTTCCCCGACCCGGTCAGGACCGTGCCCGCTGACCTCTTCGCCGCCGAGGAAGTGGCCGAGTGGCTCGACAGCCGCAAGATCCAGCGCGATGAGCGGCGAGAGGGCGAGACGGCCGGTGTCACCTACGGCCGGCGCTTTCGTCTCACCGTCGGCTTGGCCGATGTCCACTCCGACGTAAAGGTGGCACCCGACATGTTCGCCGAGGCCATCAAGGCCGACCTGTGGAAAAGCCTCGAGCCTGGCTTCACGGAGAGCCAGGACCGCACGATGTTCCAGGAATTGATCATGGCGCTCGTCTGCGTCCAAGCGATCGCCCCGAAGCAGTGGGCCCGCATCGCGGACACCTACAGTCCAGACCTCTTTGCCCGCGTGTGGTCCGCCCTGCCGACAGCCGACGGCATCCGTCCGGAACTGTTGGACAGGATCGTCCGAGACGGGTGGTGGCAGGCTCGCTTCCGTGCCGGCGTCAAGGTTCTGCAACGCTGGGTCCAACCTGGTACGAGTGCGCCACAGGAAAGGGCCGGCCGCCGGTTGACGGCCGCCGCGGCCTTCGACCACCTGCTCGATCGGTTCGCGCAAGCCCGTAAGTCCAGCGACGACGAATACCTCACCCCGCACGGCGTGGCTCGCCTCATGGTGCTGCTCGCTGATCCAGGACCAGAAGACCGGGTGTACAACCCGTGCTGCGGCTCCGGCGAAATCGTCGCCGCCGTACTGGACCACCAACGCGACAACGGAGCAGACCGGTCGCTGGTACACAACGTCAGCGGTCATGCCCTGGCCTCCCGGGCATGGCGCCTGGCTGTCATGAACACCGCCGTTCACGGCTACCCACTCGACCTCGGCGGGCAGCCGCCCGACGACCTCAAGGTCGTCGACGTCAGCGGCGGCCCCTATGACGTCGTCCTGACGAACCCCCCGTTCACGATGGCCGACTGGCGGTCCGCAACGGAGATTGCGTCTTCCGGTTGGCCGTACGGTGAGCCGCCCCGCCACAACGCACACTTCGCCTGGCTGCAACTGATCGCGGCCTCACTGGCACCGGCAGGACGAGCCGTCGCGGTGATGCCCAGCAGCACCACCTCCGTCGCCACCAGCAAGAACCGGCAGATCCGCGCCGCGATGGTCGAACAAGGCGTGGTCCGGTGCATCATCGAACTCCCGAAACAGATGTTCCGGGAGACGGCCAGCCCGCTCAGCCTCTGGGTCCTCGGCCGCCCCCAGCAGCGTCCGGACTACGAGGTCCTGCTCATCGACGCGAAGAAGGCCACCGAACCCGCGGGCAGGACCCACCGGATCCTGTCCAACGCCGGTAGCCGGCACATCGTCGATCTCTACCGCGCATGGTCCGAGGCCGGAGGGGGTCCGATTCAACCGATCGGCAACCTCGCCGCGGTCTCCGTCACCCTCGAACGTCTCCGCGAGCACAACCACGACCTCACACCATCGACCCATCTCCGCCCCCCGGCCCCGGACGTGACGAGCCGGTCGTCGAGCCTCAGCGCGCTCCGTGCCGAACTCCGCCAGCTCGACGACGCTGCCGTTGCCGCCGACCTCGACCTGGATCACCTACTCGATCGGTTGCAGCCATGGAACCCCTGATCAGTCCCACCCCCGACAACTGGACGCACCGTCGCCTCGGCGACCTCTGCCTCATCCACGGCGGCCCCAGCGGCTCCGACCTCAACGCCGGCGACCGCGACGCCGAAGGCATCGCGGTCATCAACACCGTCGACATCAGCGACGGCCGGGTGTCCGACACTCCGAAAACCAGGATCAGCCCGGAGGCGGTGCGGAGGCTGAGCCGCCGCTACGAACTCGCCGTCGGCGACGTTCTGCTGGCCCGGCTCAGTGGAAGGGTCAATCACGTCATCATCGGGGAACGGGAAGCCGGGATGCTCATGGGCGGATCCACGATCCGGATCCAGGTCACGGAGCGCGCGAGAGGGGTCCTCCTACCGTTCTATCTCCACTGCTACCTGATGCACCCGACGGTCCTGGAATTCCTTGGTCAGCAGGTCAAACAGGGAGTCCAGCCCAGCCTGACCCAGAGCAGTCTCAGAAACCTGCCCACCGCCCTGCCCCCGATGGACATCCAGCGGGAGATCGCCGAGGTGGCGCAGGCGTTCCGGAACAAGATCGAAGCCCACGAAAGGGTCGCGGGGTTGACCCGGCAGTTGTACAAACAGGTGGTCCCGCAGATGGTCGCGAACGAGATGACGTTTCGGGTGTAGCTCAGGGATCACTCACGATTGATCACGTTGTGCAGGCGCCGGTCGTCGCGGTCGACCCGGATGATCCCGCGGCAGGAGGGTGACTCCGGGCGGGATCAAGGGCTGCGGGGCCTGGACTACTGCTGCTTCAGGCGGGCGATCTCCGCTTCGAGGTCGGCTAAGCGCTTCTCCAGCTGTACACGGGTCCGCCGCGGAGCGACCGCTGCGTCCGCTCCTGATCTGCCCTTGACGGTAGTCGGTGGCACCAGCCAACCCACTCGCTGGAAGGCGACGATGGGTCGCTCGTATTGGCAGGTCCAGCATGTCGTCATCGGGTCCGGCTCGAGGTGACCCTGCTCGATCCGGCGGATGGCCTGCGTGTACTCGGCTACGCCGAGATGCTCTTTGATCTGCTCCATCCGAGCCTTGCGCTGCGCGACAGCGTCGGGATCGTTCGGTTCCGTCTGCCGATGGCCGTCCGCTGGCTTCCAATTCAGCGGCGTGATCTGGTGGTCGAGGTGTCCGCATTCCAGCTCCACGGCCCAGTAGCCGACCGTCTCAGGTTCGCGCCGCAGGACCTTGTCGCCTTTGAGATCTAGCGTTGACCGTGTCAGATAGCGGCTCACCGCCTGGTACGGCGTCTCGGGGGTCCGGTGAGTGGTGCAGGTGTAAGCCCCTTTACGCAGCGGGCTACCGCCCCACGACCATGTCATGTCCGTCAGTGGCCGCTCGTCTCCAAGCGTCAGGATCTCGACGATGTCGCCGCAGCCGAGCTGCATCCGCCACCGGAACATCAGCTCCGCATCCGGAAACGACGACCGTATCAATGTCCGGTCTTCTCTCTTCACGGCTGCCAGGGACTCGGCGCGGCGTTCGTTGTATTCGCGTAGCACCACAGCGACGGGCCGGGCTCGGCCAGGCAGCCGCCGCTCCGACTCGTGGTGCTCGTACGTTGTGCCTTCGCGCCGCGCCTTTCGTACCCGTTCCTCCGCACTGCCCTGAAGGATCTCCGAGATTCGGCGGATCTGGTCGGGGCTCATCGGAGGCGGTGGGCAGCATCGTCCGCAATGGCTGACCGCGCTACCCGCCATACTCCATAGCCCGGCGTGGCAGTAGGGGTGCCGCTGCTTGAAGGCTTCCTCCGCAGCCGTACGGGCGGCCTGCTCCTCGACGCTCAGATACATCGTGCCCTTGCCGATCCACGAGGGCGACTCACCGAGCGAGATGAGTTCCTCGCCGCAACCGGGACACGGTTCGCCGGCCATCATCTGTTCGTGAGTCAGCCGGTCCGACTCCGTGTATGTCGGCACGGACCACGCTTCGCACTGGAGATACTTCGTGACGCCGCTGGCGACCATCCGATGGAGCTCACCGTACCTGCGACAGTGCATGCAGTACGGAGTTCCGTCGTCTGCCTTGGCCGGCAACTTGCGCAATGCGGCCTTGGTGATCAACGCCCGTCCTGTCACCGCCAGCGGCCTTCCGTGCGACATTGATGACTCAGGCTATTCCCCTCTCGATCAAGATCGCGTGAGACACCCCGTGTGGCTATCGACATCCCACGAACGAGTGCCTCGCGGCGCATCGCCGCGAGGCACCCGATCGTGCTGGCACTCCTCGGAGTTCGCGTCTCAGCGTGCCCACTGGCGCCGAACCGCTACCTCGGGCGGAGATCGATCATGGCCTTCCCGTCTGCCGCGGGTGGCTTTTCCGAGCGCACCGACTGGGTTGCCGTGGATGGACGCCAAGGGCGAGCAGGCCGGCCGTGGTGGGTTGCTCTTCACTCACGTGACGCCGGCCCGTCGCAACAACTCGGCGTCGTCGGCGAAGCGACCGAGCCCGGTGGTGTCCGCTCGCGTACGGTCGCCTGGCACGAGGCGAGCAGGCCTGGATCAAGGTCTTCGAAGATCAGCGGCCTTGATCTCGACGCTGGTTGTGGCCCCGGCTCTCTCAGCCGCAAGTTCCTGCCATGCCGAGAATCGAGCCCCGATGGGCGCGGAGATCGCTTCGATACAGCCGGGCGTGGTCACGTCGTTGGAGAACGCCCCTCTTCGTCGGGTGGCGGGTTCTTGGCAGCGCGTCGGACAATGTCCTCGGCGTCGAAGGTGACATCGGCGACGATCTCGTAATCGGCGACGCGGGCGCGTAGTGCCGCGAGTCGGACAGCCGCCTGTTGTAGGCGTCCGCCTTCTACGCCAAGCGCGGCGAGTAGGTCAGCATCGTCGATCCACGTCCGGACGCCGTCGACCTCGTCTTCTTCGTCGGAGTGCGTGGTTCCTAGCGTGCTGGCCATCCAGTTCAGTAGTTCGACCTGGGCGTCGAGTGCCACGCACGGTTCACCGCTGCGGAAGGCGTCAACGGCACGTTCGTAGGCGGGTGCCGGGACGACCATCGCTGGTACGCCGGGTGCGTCGTGAGCGACGATCACCGCGGCCAGTTCAACCGCCGGGGTGACGGCTATGGACTCGCATACTTCGTCGCCGTTGTCGACCTCGACGGGCTTGTCCTGATGATCAAGGGGTATCGCTTGGGCCGTGGTGATGGTGCGCCGCTGTGTGGGGTCCGTCGGCGGGCGCGGATCCATGCGAGTGCTGTTGGCGATGGTGATCGGAGTGTCGGCGGGCAGCCGCTGCATCAGTTTCGCGAGCTGGCCGGCGGTCCGGATCTCGATGGTGTGGTCAATGAGGGCTTCGTGTACCGCTGCGAAGGCAGCGGCCTGCCGTTCTTGGAATTCCTGCCAATTGCTGGTCATGGTGTTTCTCCGGGAGTTGTCGTCGGTGTTGGTCCTTGTAGGTGCATGGGGTGACAGGCCGGCAGGGCAGCCGACCTCGATCAGGATCGCGTCGGGGCGTTCGGCGGGTAGTCGGGCCACGATGTCTACCGCCGCCTGCCGGCGAGTCGCCGCCGGTTCAGGGACGGCTGGGCGCGCGGGCCACTGAAGTGGCGGGCCGTCTGTGCTCCGTCCGCCGCTCGCGTCCACGGCGGTAGTCGTGCAGCGAACGGAGTAGTGCTCGACGGCGGGGGTGGCAACCCTCGGGCTGCCACCCGTCTGGCGAATGTTGTCCGTCTACGCGGCCCGTTTCCGCTGGCGGGGGAGCAGCTTCGCGGCGGCTTCGGCCTTGGCGCGTTCGACGTCGAGTTCGGCGATGACAGAGGTGTAGACGTCGGTCATGGCGGCGGAGGAGTGGCCGAGCAGTTCCTGGATGTCTTTGAGGTCTGCGCCGGCGGCTTTGAGGTAGGTGGCGGCGCAGTGCCGGAGGTCGTGGAGTCGGATGGGTGGTAGGTCGGCGTCGCGGACGAGGTTTTCGAAGCGGTCGGTGACGGTGTTGGGGTGCCAGGGTTGCCCGTCGGGTTGGACGAAGAACAGTCCGGTGTCGGGCCAGGCGTGGCCAGCGGCGAGTTTCCACTTGGCGCGGCGGGCGTGGTGGGCGCGCAGCACGGTGCGGGTGACGCTGGCCAGGGCCATGATCCGGTTGCCGGACTCGGACTTGACCTTCTTGATGACGGGTGTGTAGCCGTGGGTGGCCATCTGTTGGGTGACGCTGATCAGGCTGTTGTCGAGGTCGACGGCGGTGTCGGTGAGTCCGACGGCTTCGCCTCGGCGCAGGCCCCGGTGCAGGATCAGGGTGAACAGCGGGTAGAGGGCGATGTCGTGTTCTTCGGCGTGGTCGAGGAACGCGCCGGCCTGTTGCGGTGTCCAGACCATGACGGGGCTGGGTCGCTCGCCGGTGTCGCGCCACCGTTGGACGGCGTTGGCGGTCCAGACACGGGCCTTGGGCCGTACGCCGGAGGGCAGTTCGATGTGGGCGGCGGGGTTGAAGTCGATGAGCCGGTTGTTGCCGCGACGGATGGCGTCATTCAGTGCCTTACGCAGGGTGGCACGGATGCGGTGCATGCTGGCCGGCCGGGTGGTGCGCAGGCCGCGGACGCTGGCGCGGACGGCGGGGTCGTCGCTCTGGCGGGCGACCTCGATGGCGGTGCTGCGGTCGGCGATGGCGGTGAACATGGCCTCGATGTGCTCCACCCGCAGTTTGACCAGCGGGATGGCGCCGAGGTGCGGGACCAGGTGGGTGCGGATGTGCGACTCGTAAGCGAGCATCGTGTTGGGTTGGACGCTGCGCAGGTTGCGGCGCGACGCCAGCCACGACTGCAGGTATTCGCCGACGGTGGTGGTGACGGTGGCCGGTAGGCCGGCGCGGACGCGGCGGGCGATGGTGTCGCGGTCCGGTAGCGGGGCTCCGGAGGCGACGGTGAGGAGCAGGTCGGCGATCTCGGCGGCGACGGCCGGGTCGTCGCTGGCGAGGGCGAGCAGGGCTTTGGCGTGGTCGCGGTCGGCGGTGGCGGCGTCGCGGGTGTCGAAGGTGCTGCGGCGTAGTTGCCGGCGCGACTTGCCGGGGTGGGCGGGCAGTTCGAGTTGGTAGGCCCACCGGCCGTGGGCGGGGCTCCACGCCCCGCTGGGCCGGCGCAGCTGCGGGCAGCGGTTGCCGAGTTTGCGCCCGTCGCTGTCGCGGCAGGAGCAGCGTTTGAAGACGGATCCTTCCGCCATGGTCAGGTGTTCCCTTCGGTCGGGGTGTGCGGCAGCCGGGGGCTGCGGATTCGGTACGGGGTGATCGACGCGTGACTTCCGCCGGTGGTCAAGTCGTCGTCGGGCGGTCCGGTCGAGGACCCCGGGTCGTCGGCGGTGGGTAGGTGCAGGGCGGTGAGGATGGCCGCGACCGGTACGCGGTAGCGGGTGCCGAACCGCAGCACCGGGACGGGGAACCGGTCGCGTTTGGCCAGGTCGTAGGCGACGGATCGGGACAGCCCGAAGATTCGGGCGGCGGTGCCCAGGTCGGTGACCGTGCCCAGGGCGCGGATCCGCTGCGTGGTCCAGGTGTCGTGGGAGCCGTCGCCGGCTGGGCGGGTAGGAGTCGCGGGGATGGGTTGCTGGTCAGGGGTGCTCATCGTGCGGTGGTCCTTCCGGTGATCAAGACAGGAGCGTCGACGGTTTCGCCGGGCGCGGGCGGCTGGCCGATCCGGCAGTAGCCATCGGCGCGGAGATGTCGGCGGCACCCACGCCGTGGCCCGGGCGTCGGCGGATCGTTGAGCAAGCCAAGTGCTCACGACACGGACGAAGGCGGTACGGGTTAACGGGCTGGACAGGTGCCGCGTGGCCCGAGTGGTGCTCGTACACGTTGATGTCGACCGCGCCGGGCGAGTCGTGCCTGACACTTGTAAACCCGCGTTTGTGTGCTCTGGCGAACGCCTGCCTCACTCACAGCCGCTCACAGCGACTCACAGAGCCGCCGTTCAACCGCTGACTCTGGTCCGCGCCACGCACCGCACCTGGTGCCAACCCGCCCGCCCGAGGCGCACGAACAGCGATGAAAAATCGATTTCCTAGCGGGCGCCTCGCGGTCGGAAGTGACCCCTGATGTCGCGCCCGATGACATGCCGGCGGCCGCGTGAACGTGTCACACGACCGTGGCCGCGGCGGGCGCAATGACTCATGTTCATCGATGTCAACGGTTGCTGGCGGACACGTGACACCGCGAGGTGCGCGCCACTGCCGGCGGGCCTTCGGTCGTTCTGCCCGCGCCGGCGCAGTGGCGTCACACCGGTGCCGCTGGCGCAGGTGCGCCCCGTGGCCAAGCGGAAGTCAACGAAGACCCGTGTCGCGCGCACATCCCGACTGTCAATGCCCTGCTCAGCGACCGCGCCGGACAAAATGTCAACGACTGGCGTCGATGACACATGCCACCGCTCGGACATCGTCTTGCGGCACACGTTGACACGATCCACCAGTTTCGAACAACACCTACGAACGCGATGTCAATTGCCGAGTGTGGATGGATGGCGCCTGCGGTCGGCGTGCGTGTCCGGA
The DNA here is from genome assembly GCF_040675055.1 of Micromonospora sp. NPDC049662. Taxonomy (NCBI): domain Bacteria; kingdom Bacillati; phylum Actinomycetota; class Actinomycetes; order Micromonosporales; family Micromonosporaceae; genus Micromonospora; species Micromonospora sp. NPDC049662. The sequence goes on along the minus strand of NZ_JBFAOC010000009.1, from coordinate 58,028 downwards.
CACACGACGCGGTGTCACTGTCGGCGGCTCTGCCACTTGCCTGTGGCCGCGCCACGCCGCGGCGGACAAACTGTCAATCGAAGGACGTCGTTGACATCGTATGGCGGCGCGGCACCGGGCTGGGCGTCGGAGTTGGCCTCCCGCATCTCCCAAAGGTGCGACGGCGCCTGGCGTGAATGAGGCGCTGCATGAGGTCCCCGGGTGCCAGGCGGCGTCACCGTGGCCGAGACCCGGGTCGCTTCCACGTGGCTCATGCCGCGAAGCGCCAGCGGGTACGTCCCACCTGCCCGTTGACAGCGAAGTTGTCCGCGTTGGTCCCCGTGGCCAGGGACGGCTCATCTTCGGCGGCACGGGAGTCGGGTCGCTGTGAGCCGCTGTGAGTCTTTGTGAGTGGCTGTGAGTCGCTGTGGGTGCCAGGGTGTAGGGCTCCGGAAAGCGCCTCGTCTCGCGCTCTCGCGCCGGGGCCGCACGCACTCACAGCCCTGGTCAGGGCCCCCGTAGGAACGTGAGCTGGCCGTCGGTCGACGCGGAGCGGCGCAGCGCTGTGAGCGGGTGTGAGTCGGACAGGCGTTCGCCAGCGCACACAAACGGTGGTTATATGAGTGCAAGCGCAGTGCGGCCCCCGATCGGGCGTACGTCGTGCCGGCTGCCCCGGACGACGTGGGCCCGTCTATCCGGCCGCGCCGACCGGTGGCCATACCGCCCAAGCGGTCGTCCGGGCGCGGTACCGGCTCGCAGATCCGCTTCCTCACTGGGCGCGACCATCGACCTGGCCGCTTCGCGGGCCGGGTAGGAAGTGACCTGCGGACCTGGTGTCATCGCGTCATTCGCTGGCCCGTCGCGGCGGCGCCGGGGCTAACGGCCAGATGACGCATCGCCGGGGATGGCGTAATTCGGGGTCCGCGGGCGGCGGGAGTGTGCCACCGACGGCGGGACTGTCCCGCTGTCGCCAGCCTGGCCGAGGGAACGGGGCCCCCGTCGACGGAACCCGGTACCCGCTGGACTCGCGGGGGATCGAGCGGCCAGCTCGTCTTTCACACGCCTCCGGCCGTTTGCCACTTCTCGGCCGGCCCTCGCAGAAATCAACGGCCCGGTGAACCGTGCCAAGGTCAGTTGCGGCGTCAGTGCCCGCCTCCGTTGCGGGGTCGTCCTTGAACCTGACCCCGCAACGGACCCCCGGTTCCGCTCACATCGCAGCACACGCCGCCAGTGATCAGATCCGTCCCAGCTCAGAGAGACCTTCCGGTCTCTCCCTCACCCGCGCAGGAGCCACCAACCATGTCCGATCAACTCCTTCGTGCCCAGTCGATGCTGACCGCCCGCGACCACGTCCTGCTCGGCTGGCTGGCCGACCACGGCGTGTTGACCACGCCGCAGGTCGCCTACGCCCTGTTCCCGTCGCTGGACTTCGCCCAACGCCGGCTGCGCCGGCTCCACGATGTCGGCGTCATCGACCGGTTCCGGCCGCTGAGGACCGACGGCGGCTCCTACCCGTACCACTGGGTCCTGGACCAACTCGGCGCGGAACTCGTCGCCGTGGACCGTGACCAGCCACCGCCACGGCCCAGCCAGACCAAGGCCCGACGCCGCCGCTGGACCGTCGCCCGCATCCTGGACCACCGGCTCGGCGTCAACCAGTTCTTCACGGACCTCGCCGGTCACGCCCGCACTCACCCCGACCATCAACTGCGGCGGTGGTGGCCGGAGGCGCGGTGCGCCGACCTCGGTGTCTTCGCCAACGCCGACTCTCACGTCGCACTCCAGGTCAGTCCCGCCCCGGTCCATCCCGACGGCCACGGCATCTGGACGGCCGGCAACCGGCAGGTGCCGTTCTTCCTCGAGTACGACACCGGCACCGAACCTCTGACCGAGCTCGTCCGCAAACTCGACGACTACCACCAGATGGCCCGCTGGGGAGGGCCGCAGTGGCCGGTGCTGCTGTGGCTGCACTCCGCCGAGCGCGCCCACCACCTGCACCAGCGACTGGCAGAGCAGACCCTGTTCGCGCCCGTGGTCACCGCCAGCCGCGACCATGCCGCCCGGGCCGCCATCGGCCCCGCCGGACCGCTGTGGCAACTGCACGGCCATCACGGCCTGCTCACTCTGGCCGACCTCGCCGACGCGCTGCCCTTCCTGCAACACCCCGACCATGGGCCCGACGCGTTCGGCCATCCCTTCGCCCCGCGCCGGAAGGCCGGGCCGCCGCAAGGCTGAACAACAGACCGCCGCGCCCGAACGTCGGTCGACGGCAGGACCTGCGACGTACGCCGCGTCGAGCCCTGTCTCCGACGTCGCCACACCTTGCGACTCCGCCGGTGTTCACGCCTGTGCCGCGATCCGCACACGGAGCCGCCGAGCGACACCGCAGCCCCCGCAATCACCCCCGCCGCGCAGCGCCGCGGCGGACGTGATGCCACCCGGGCGACCGCTCCGACGCCGTCGCCCGGGGCATCCGTCCCACCGCTGCCGCCGATTGGCGGCACGACCTCGGGGGTACCGGTCATGTTGACCACCTACCACCCACCGTCCCGTCCCGTCCACCCGACCCATCTCGGCGGAGCTGGCCCTCACCGAATCCCACCGCCTCCGCCTCCGCGACTGGTGGGCCGTCGAGATGCTCGCCGAGCACCGCACCCTGACCACCACCCACCTCACCGCGCTCGGTTTCGCCACCGACCCGGCATCGTCCGCCCGGCGCCTGACGATCCTCGCCCGCCGCGGCTGGATCGACCGCCTCCTGAGCACCGCCATCGCCGACACCGGCGACACCTGGTGGTGCACGGGCCCGCTCGGCGCCCAGCTCACCCACTCGGCGATACTGGCCGTGTCACGCCGGCACGGGTCTACCGGGCCCGCGACCGGCTGCGCGAGCACCCGCGCCTGCCCGCTCTGCTGCGGGCCAACGGCTTCTTCGTCGACCTGACCACCCGAGCCCGCACCCAACCCGGCACCGATCTGCGGACCTGGTGGTCACCACGCACCTGCGCACTGATCACCACCTCGCGGCACAATGTCTGGCACGGCGAGTACATCCACGACCGCAACCGACACGCCTTCTGGTACAGGCCCGGCCCCGGATACATCCACACCAGCGCCCTGGCTGACCGCGTCCACCACTACCGGCGGCTCGCCGAGCGGACCGGCCTGGCGACGCTGTTGTTCCACGCCGCCGACGCACAGCGAGAGCAAGAGCTGCGCCGGCACCTCGACCGCCGCACCCTGCGGCACCTCACCGTCGTCACCAGCAACCCCTACCAGGGACACCCCGCCAACCCGGTGTGGCAGCCGATCGGCGACACCCGCCGCTTGGCCCTGACCGACCTCCCGCACAAGTCCGAGCAGCCGGCCGCCCAACAACCTGATCTACGACGTCAGGCCACGCGCTCCGCACCCCATTTACGACCCCGACCGCCCGTACGATGAAGCTGTCGCGACGGCGACTACCAGTACTCGTCGAACCACTGAACCACCAGACCCCTGTCCCTCGGCCGGCCCACCCAGGCCGGCCGAGGGACAGCCACTCGCACAAGCTGGAAAGCCGACGACGACGCGAGTTCGACAGAACAGGTCGCGACGCCAGACCGTGCCTTCCCGCGCTACTGAGTGAGGCCATCAGCGAGTGACGAGACATCCATTAGCCGACTGCCTCCACAAGCAGTTTTAAATTCGTGCGAAGCTCTCGGAGGCCAAGGGTTTCCTGAGCAATTCGTTCGCGGCCCAGAAGCAACTGAGAGATCGGGCTACGTAGATGCTCAGGCGCCCAGGCAACTAGCGTGGAGGGGTCGATGATGCCGGGGTTGGATCTGTCTGGGCGAGGAACGCCGTGTGCGAGCAGCCACTCGTAGAGCGCGGTTGCAGGTTGAAGAGGCGGCAACTTGTGCGCGTTCGCCGTCGCGGCGGCGCTGGCTGCGATGCGCAGTCCAGCGGCGTCGAGGTCGCCTACGTAGTACAACGCGGTTGGCGCCGGGTCGAGCAGGGTCACGGCTGTAATGGAGGTGGGGAACTGGTTGCCGCAGCCCCACCCGATGTGCAGGTCGGGGCGCACGGCGGGATTCAGGTGCCGGGCTGTCTGCAGGAGCGAGTGGAACGTCGCGTTGTTTTCTGCCACCAGCAGCCGCGTCGGCCCTACCCCGGGGACGTGCTGGGAGGGGAAGGGTACGGGCGTGGGATAGCAGGCAAGTAGGTCGAGGGTCAGGGCCCCGGTGGTAAACAGTCGTTTGGTCGTCTCGATGGCGAGTGCCTTCTCGTCGTCGAGGACCTCCAGGGAGCGTTCTTCGAGAGGGACGGGTTCGGCGTCGGCGTTGTTTCGCAGCCAGATGGCAATCTTGTCGAGGAGTTGGTACTCGTCCGGTCGGGTGGCGATCGCGGCGGCTGCTTCGAGTGCTTGCGGCCAGACTCGCCGTGCCGGTGTCGCCCGGGCCCGACGGGGCTTCGTCGTTTTGCCCACCCAGAGCGGCAAGGGCGGTCTCGTCCGGTCGTCCCAGCCGGAGCGTGCCTTCGGCAGCACGACGGCGCCCGCTTCGGCGAGGCTTGCCAGGACGGCGGCGAGCCGGGTCCGTGCTGTCGGATCGCCGACGAGCGTCGGGTCGGCGGCGGTGGCATGCCGGAGCAGGCCGTCGACCGGTACGCGGCTTGTCGGATGGTCTGCGACGTAAGCGACAATAACGTCATTGAGCGTCGTCGTCATGTCGACGCCTCAGTGTGGGGATGGTTCCCCTCACCGCTGGACGATTCGTCATGTGCGACGCGGACGCCGGTGATGAGTCGCTGGTCGGTGTCGGCGAGCGTGTCATCCTGGACGATGTAGCGGCGGTTCCGGGTGCGGCCCGGGCGGTTGTCCAGCCGGATGACGTTGGGGAACCGGGACACGGCATCGGGGTCTTTCACCCCGGTGGTGTACACGAGCTGGACCTTGTGTGCGGCGGCGACCGCTCGTTGGAGGCCGACGAGGCTGCCGTGTGAGGCACGGCCGATCGGGTTGTCGAGCAGCAGGACACCGCCCGAGCGATCCCGGCGTCCGGCGTTCACGGCGCGCAGCGCGGCGATGGTGCAGTAGAGCGCGACGCAGACGGTCAGTTTCTCTCCGCCGGACCATTTGCCGAGCCGGGTGATGTCCTCGGTGGTGGGGACGAGGTCCAAGGCGGGTTTGAGGACCTTGACGGTGAAGCCCCGGGTTCCGGCTGCCTCCTGGACGGCATCCTTGAGCAGCGGCAGTCCTTCCGGTTTGACGCCGTCGGCGATGCGCCGTTCCACGACGCGGTTGACGTAGGTGCGGAGGTCCGCGCCGCTGGCGGGTGCTTCGAAGGAGATTCTGAGCATCTGTTTCCCGGCCCAGCCTCCGGTCTTCGTCGCCACTCGCGAGTACCGTTCGGCCTTGCGCAAGGTGTCGAGGGTGTTCGAGACGAGGCGGGCGAGGGAGTCGGTCACGATCGCCTGGTCCTTGGCGATGTCGGCGAGTTCACCGTTGATCATGTCCGCGCGCAGTCTGAGCTGCTTCGCCAGGTTTCCCGCGTGCTGCGCCAGCACGTCTTCGTTGTCGTGGAGGACGCGGTCCTTCGCGGGTGTGGCGACCCCCGGATACCTGCTGCCTGTTGTCCGCAGGTCCCCGACCGCGTTCGCCCGGGAGACCGCCGCGTCGCCCGCACGTTTCTCCGCGGCACGCAGCGTTTGCATGGCCGCCTGCTTGTGGGTCTTAGCCTCGTCGTCGGGCCCGGCGAACGGCGCGATGACCCGGTCGGCCGGGTCGGGAAGACCGTCTGCGAGCAGCTCGAATGCCGTGGCCCGACTCCGGTATTCACCTTGCTTGGCATCAACGTCGCGGAGTTCGCCCTCTGCGGTTGTTCGCCTTTCGACGCACGCTTGGCCGATCTCGTCATGCTTAGCCGCCAGAGCGTCGGCCTGCTCTGCTGTGGTTGGCTCAATCGGCAATGCGCGCCTGGGCGGATCGGTGCGTCGCGCCCGAATTCTGGTGAGCGTCGCATGGTGCCGTTCGATGTCGCCGGAGGCGTGGCCCTTCCGGCCAACCGCCTCCTCCTTTGTCTCTCGGGCGGCGGCCAGTGCCGCCGCCCGGGCCGGCTTGGTCTGCCCCTCCGCTGTGGTGATCAGGACAGCGGCACGTTGCAGGGTCTCGGCGGTGACTGCAGCGAGGGCCTGTGTTTCGGTCGCCAAAGCCGTGGTGAGGTTGCGTTCCCGCTCGGCGAGCACCGACTGGGAAGCCTGGACCTGCCAGGTACGGGCGGCCTCCTGACGCCGGGCGCGTAGGACATCAAGAGACACCGCCGGATCGTCAGGAAGGTTCGGCTCGGAGTCGAGGAACGTCAGGCCAGCGGCCTCGCTTCGGTATGCGCTGGCCGCCTTGCCCTCGGTATCGGCTAGCTTGCTCTGCTCGGTGGCGTGGTCGAGGGCACGGTTCGCCTCCTCCGTAAGGTGCTCGGCCCGGTCGTGGGCATCCTTCGATCGCGACTTGGCGTCGGCGAGTTCGCTGCGCCATTGCGCGGCCGCCCCCATCTTCTGGATCAGGCCGGACAGGCGGGCGCGGGACGTCTCGATGCCGGAGATCTGTCGCTGTGTCCGCTGCCCCGTCGCCGTGTCCTCGGCCTCCGCCTCGTCGAGTTCAGCGAGGTCAGCGCGAACTTGTTCGAGTGCTGCCGCGATGCCGAGGAGGGTGTTGTCGAGGTCTTCGATGCGGCCGGAAAGGCTGTCGAGGTGCCCGGTGGGGCAGTCGGCGAGTAGTTGGGTGAGCTCGCCGAGCAGCGCCCGGTCGGCTTCACGCGCTTCGGTTAGGCGGGACTGCTGGTCATCGTACGTCTCGGCACGGGCGGCGACCTGGCGAACGTTGCCCTCGGCCCAGGCCGGGTCCATCAAGCCTCGATGCAGTCCCATCCACACCGGGCCAGTGCCGCCGGGGCCTGTCCAGCTGGAGCCCACGATTGCGGTGGCGGCCTGAGCGGTGTAGACGCCGACGAGCGCTGTGGTTGCCGTGTCGACGCCGGCCAGCGCGGTTGCGGCGGTGTCGGCTTGGGCGGTGGGGATGACGAGACCGACGCCGAGGCGCGCGAGCTCCGGGTCCGTAACCGTCTCCAGCATGCGCGTGCCGGGTAGCAGGGTGCGGAGGTGGTCCCAGCCGGTTTCGGCCATGATGCCGTGTTCGGCCAGAACAGCTTGGACTCGCTCGGCGTCGAGGGTGGTGGGTAGCAACCCGGTGCGTGCGTGTACGTCGAGGATGCGTTGGTCGTCGATGCGCTCGGCCTCCAGCCGGATGAGCGCCACATCGGTATCGACGATCGCGTCCGACAATCGACGGGTCAGGGTATCCGCTTCTGCCCAGACGTCCACGGGGGCCTCGCCGGTGGCCTCGGTGAGATCCTGTACGCGTTCGCGCGCGACGAGCTTGGACGCACGTTCGACAAGAGCGGCACGTTCCTCCGCGTGCCGGGTGCGCTGCGCGTCGAGCCGGACCTGCTCACCCGTCAGCGTCGTGAGTGTGCTAGTCAATGCGCGTCGCACCGCCGGGCGATGTTCACGACGGCCCTGGATCTCTTCAAGGATGCCCGTGAGGGTGGTGTGCTGTTCGGCGAGAACGGCGTCATGGTCGACAGGGTCGGTCTGCTCGTTCGGAAGCACGCCGTCGCGGATAGCCGCGCGTAGATCTGTGGCCAGCGACTCCAGCCGAGCCGTCGCGGTCGCCGCGGCCCTGTCCGCTGCCTGCGCCTGCTGGCCGGCTTCCTTCGCCGCGGCGCGGTGCGCCTCGACGTCTGCCTTCGCCGCCCTGGCGGCTTCAGCAGCCGTTCCGGCTTCAGCCTCGTGGGTTTCGGCCAACGTGCGCAGCCGGGTTCGCAGGCGAGCGCTGTGCTCGTCGTGCTCGCGCCGCAATGGTGCGGTGCGCTCGCGTTCCTCGCCGGCCTCTCGCCGGGTGCGCTCCAGCGCGTCTTGCAGCTCTTCCTTCTCTGCCAGATGTCCGGCTGCCTCCCATGCTTCGATGAGCCCGGCGGTGTCCCTGATGACGCCGTCGGCCCTGCTGTATTGATCCTCCGCAGCGCGGAGTCGCATCTGGGCGGCGCGTTCCTCGTACAGGTAGACGAGCTCGTACGCGGCGCCGCCCTCGGTCACCGCCGCGGCGCGGCGCTTCTCGATGCCGTCGCGCTGCCCGGCGAGGGCCTCGATCCTATTTTTCGCTTGAAAGACGGTCGCAGCGAAAGCGGCGGACAGCTTGGCCGCCTCGTCAACGGCTTGCTGGAGGGCGATCGCCGATGCGTCGACCTCCTGCTGGCAGACGTGAATGCGGTCCAGGCCCGTTGCCGAGTCAAGGCAGAAATCACGCTCGGCCGTCTTGGCGGGCTTGGTCGCGAGCAGCGATGCGATCGAGGCCAGACGATCGGCGACGCCGATCGCATCTTCCGGTGCAACCGTGAGATCGATGAGCAGGTCGATGAACTCGCGGGCCGACGAAAATCGGAACATGTCCTCCACGCCGCCCTCGACGTGGTTCATCTGTTTCTGCGTGCGAAACAGTGCTGGGTCGAGGCCGCGACTCGTCAGCGCGGCCGTCCACTCGTGTTGCTTCTCGGAGATGACCAGATCCATGGCCTGCGGGTAGGTCGCTGCGAATTCCTTCAGAGCGGCGACATAGCCCGCCCGGCGACACGGCTCACCGGCGGCGTCAAGGATGGGGAGGCGGTGCAGGTCGAGCACGCCCGGCACCGCATAAAATGCGTAGAAGGTCGTGTCGAGCCGGTCGCGGGCCCGGTCGGCGTCGGCGGGACGGCGCAGGTCGGACCACTCGTAGACGACGCCGGTGACGAGGATGCGGTCAGGTGAGCCGTCCAACGTGTCCGAGGCGGCCGGATGCCACACCGCGACGGTGTGCGCGGTGTCGCCGCTGTCGACGTAGTCCGTGAGGCTGCGTTTCACCGTACGCCCCATGAAGTCGATAGCTCTCGGCAGAAGCAGCGCGTAGAACAGCGACAGTAGTGAGGACTTGCCGCCTCCGTTACGCAGCCACACTACCGAGTCGGCGGGGTGGCTGCTGCTGTCGTCCGGGCCGGTGAGGTCGAGCGTGACGTCGGTGAAGCGAGCGGATCTCTCCCCGATCGAGTGGAGCCGGAATGCGGCCAGATGGTAGGTCATGCTTGCTCCCCGTCGGCTGCGGCGGGCGGCTGGACAGCGGGGCTCGACGGCCGAATGTGCGGCCGTCGGGCGATGTCCGCCAGGAAGGTGTATGCAGGTTCACCGGCCATGTCCTTGACCTGGACGCGGAACCGCTCAGTGAGCATCCAGGTCCCGCCAGTGCTGTCGGCACGGGCCATGCCCTGCTCCACGAGCCAGCCGAGGACGTTGCGAACCCAGTAGAGGGTGCATTTTGGCGACAGCCGTCCGGAGCCGCGGCCCTTGTCGCCGACGAGCGTGGACGGCATCTCGTGATAGGCCCGCCAGGCCTCGTCCAAGCCGTCGTCGGGGACTGGCTCGCCAGCGGCGTCGTGCTCTTGCAGGCGTTCGCACATCGCGCGCATCCACTGCTCGAACTCGACGTCCGCCACGCGGCGAATTCGTTCCTCCTCCAGGTCGGCCGGGGTGGGGTAGGCGTAGGCGGCCACGCCGACCAGGACGAGGCCGGCCATCAGGCGTCCTATCCGGGTCGCCGCGTGAGGCATGTCGCCGACCCGGTAGGCGAACGGAGACTCGGGGCTGACGCCGAGGACGAGTCCGAAGTCGCCGTCGGACAGGACGCGGGCGTGCAGCCCGTGCAGAACCGCATCGGCGGCGATGCGGAAGTCGGACTCTGTGCGGTACCGGCCGAGCACCCGACGGTATTCATGGCTGCGTCCGGGTCGCTGGGTGGGTTGCAGCGCATACGCGATGAGGGTCCCGATGTCGGTGTGATCGTTCTGTGTCAGCGTCATCGCGTCTCCGCGTGTATCCAGGGGTCGTCGGTGACCGGTTGCGGGTCGGCGGTCGCTAGGGCGTCGGGATGCGGAACGATGATCAGGTCGTCGCCGTCCCATCCCGGCAGATCGAGCTTCAGGTCGTCGGCGTCCGCGACGGCACGCGGCCCCAGGATCCGCGCGGTCAGGTCGACCGATGCCGTGTGCTCGGTGTCGGTCTCCTCGGGCGCGAAGCACCACAGCGCGGCCAACGCCAGGATCTCCGCGGCCCGCTGCCGGTCGGTGCCGCTGTCTAGGCCGGGATCGGTCAGGGCATCGGCGAGCAGCGCCGACAGGCGGGCGGGCAGGCCTATCCGGATGACGACCCGCCGTGCGGCGTCCACGATGTCCGGCCCGATCGTCGGCGGATCCGGGTCTCCCGCCTCATCATCGTCGTCAAGGTCACGGTCGTCGTCGGTGGGGTCGCGCACCGCCCACAGGTCGTAGACCAGCCGGTACAGCCGAGACAGTCTCGGAGGGCGCGGACCGGTTATGTCCGACATCCACCTGTCGGTGACCAGGAGGGCGGTCTCGCTGTCCAGGCCGAGCAACGGGGTGAGGATCTCCCGGCTGAGGTCGGGCAGGTGGCCCAGCGCCGGTGGCCGGAACGACTGCCGATCCTGCTCCTCCAGGAACACGCCGCGGGCGGCGATGACCTGCCGGTGCAGCGCGTCGTGCCGACGCGAAGATTCGGTGAGCAGCGCGGCGATCCTGGCTGCCGCCATGGTCACCTGCTGGTCGTCGGATTCCAGCGACTCGCGGACCTTGGCGAGCAGGCGATGCTCGGCCTCCACCCGACCAGCGATGTGTTCCCGGGCCGTGGCCAGGCGTTGCGGAACAACCGTTGCCCACTCCTGGATGACGGCACGCAGATCCCGGCGGGTGTTCTTGATCAGCTCGTGGAGGTCCTCGGCGAGCGAGACCGACAGCAGCCGAGCTCGGACCGCGGCGCGTTCCGCGGCGTCGAACGCTCCTTTGGCCAGCTGACGTTCCAGTAGCACCTCGTTGGCGACCTGCTCGTCTTCGACGTCGAACTCCAGTCCACCGACCAGCGCGTTGATCGCGTCGCGGGTGGCCTTGAGGACGACGTCGCCGCGCACCGGGTCCTCTCGCTCGATCAGCAGCCGGAACTGTACCTGCCGCTGCTGGTGGGCCCGGGCCTCGTTGGTGAAGTCGCTGATCCGGTAGGTGAACGGCGCCTCGCGCTCGCCCCGGTTCAGGAGAGCGTCGACGGTGTACTCGCCGACGCGGCGGTGTTCCGATGCGGGTCGCTCTGGTGCGGTACGGCGGGCGAGCGTGGTGAGGCCCTCCACGACGTCGTCGTAGGTGGCTTCCTCCTCGAATCCCTGCTGGGCAATGACCAGATCAATGGCGGCGAGGGCGAACGTCGCGACGTCGTAGGTGGCCGCCGGCCAGCCCTGCCGGTTCGCGGCGACGATCGCCTCGGTGATCGGGCGGGATCGCATGAGCACCGCGACCCGCACCGGGAAGGTGCGGTCGAAGACTGAGAGTTCCGCAGAAGCCGGTGACTGGGACACGGCGGTGCCGGCGAGGTCGAAGAGCTCGTCCACTCATCTCCTTCCATGCGCTTCCGCACTCGTACGGTAATCGATCGTTCTCAGCGGGTGAGGTCGGCTGCCGAGGCGGGTAGCCGGAGGCGCCGTCCTTGCTGAGACATGGCGTGCATCAACTTGAAGCCCTCGCGGGTGAGCAGATCACCGTTGAGGACTGCCATCGATACAAGGTCGATCGTTTCGCGCGTGGTGATTCCGCGAAAGCGGGCGAGCCGCAGAGCTTCCTGGTCGTCCGAAATCCACCATGAGCCGGCCAGCTCTGGCCAGTGCTCAATCACGTAGCAGGTTTCCGCCTCGCCCAGGTGCTGCAGCGGCTTATCGTCCGTACCGCCGAACACCGCCCGCCGAATGCGGTTGATCTGCTGGATGTCGGACTCGTCGGTCACCTCGATCGCCTCGCCCAGCCAGCCTTCCGAGGCCAGGCGGTGCAGGGCGGAAAGGACGCTCGCCGATCGGCTTGCCTCGTACGCGACCGCTTCGGTCCAGCGCCCCCGTCCGTTGAGCACCGACTTGAGCAGGTCGAGCCGGTCGATGGCGGCAAAGTTGCACAGGACGGTGTTGTCCGGGAACAGGAACTCGCTCATGGGGCATCGTGAGTTCCGTGCTCCAACTCGATCCCGCGCCTGAGTTGGTCGACATCGACGCCGAGTAGGCTCGCATAGGGGCGCAGGGTCGCTGCGCCGGCTTCGTAGGCGGCGTAGGTGTCTCGGACGAGAAGCCCGGGCGGGCGTGGTCGGGCCGCCTCGGTGACCAGGTGGGCGAACACCTCGCCCCGGCCGGCTACGTGCGCTGCTTTGGCGGCGGTCAGGGACTTGAAGCGGTCGCAGGTTCCGGCGTCGATGAGCCGTAGCTGCAGCAGTCGGTACGCCAACGCGGACGGCGTCACGATCAGATCACAGGCTAGGGCAGCGAATGTGTCATCGGTAAAGCCGGTGGGGCCGGCGGCGGCGCGCAGTATGTCCTCGGGCATGAGGAAGGCAGCGGCGAAGGCGTTGGCCCGCATTTCGCTCGGGTCCTTGGCCTGCGACTTGTCGTAGACGTCCCGGTCAAGATGGACGTCCTGGTTGTCGTCGGTGAGCAGGTGGGCCAGCTCGTGGGCGAGGGTGAACCGCTGCCGGGCGGGCACGTGCGAGGTAGCCATGAGGATGAGCTTGACGTGCTGGGACGAGGTCGCCAGGCCGTCGAACCCAGGGCCTAGTTCGACGACGGCGACGTCGGCGCCGAACACCGCCTCGATCACGTCGGCCAGGTTGCCGGTCGCGACCGACCGACCCGCCTGCGTCAGGCGGGTGAGGGCTGCATGAGCCAACCGGCGCCCCTGATCCGCGTATCCGCCGTTCGTGGGACCCAGGGTCAGCGGCCGCCAGGGCTGCGGGTAGCCGAATGACGCCATATCGGCGCGCAACGTGCTGTATCGCCGCGCAGCGGTGATCGCCTTGGTGGCACTACCGCCGGTGGTTCGGGCAGCCATCGCCAGCGGCGGCTCGTCGCCTGTGATGAGCCAGTCGACCGTCACCTGGCATAGCTCGGCGATGCGTGCGAGATCGACCGAGGAGAACCGGCGGGCACCGCTGAGTGACTTCGACATCTTCGACTCGTCGAGGCCGATGCGCTGCCCAAAGGCGCGACGACTCATCCCGGATGCCTCGATCAGGCCCAGGACTCGCTCGGCAACGCTTGACATGTGGCAGATCTTATCTACGGCCTTGCGAAAATCGCAAGCCCTGTGGAGAATGGCGGACGGTGAGCGACGAGGGGAAGACACTGACGTGACGATCATGGCTAACCAGCGGACCGGGAGCGGGCCCGGATTCGCCGTGCCGCTCCTGCCCGAGCCGGGCCAGGTGGTCACCGTGCGCGGTTCGACGTGGGCCGTGGTCGAGGTGCGCCAGCAGGGCCTGCCCCGCAGCCCTGCGGACGAGGGCGCAGCCGGTCTGACGCACGTGGTGGCGCTCCAATCGCTGGAGGAGGACCGCCTCGGCCAGGAACTTGCGGTCGTGTGGGAGCTGGAGGTTGGCCACACGGTCGCTCCCGACCAGGGACTGCCCGAGACCATGAGTCCGGAGGCGTTCGACGACCCGAACACGCTTGCCGCGTTCGTCGACGCGGTGCGCTGGGGTGCGGTCACCTCGGCGGACGCGAACTCGTACCAGGCCCCGTTCCGCAGCGGCGCGAACGTCGAGGCGTACCAGCTGGAGCCGCTGCGGCGCGCGCTGCAGTCGTCACGAACCAACCTGCTGCTCGCCGACGACGTCGGCCTGGGCAAGACCATCGAGGCCGGCCTGGTCATTCAGGAGCTGCTGCTGCGCCACCGCGCCCGCACCGTGATCATCGTGTGCCCGCCGAGCCTCGCCTTGAAGTGGCAGGATGAAATGCGCGAGAAGTTCGGCCTGGACTTCGTCATCGTCAACAGCGACCTGATGGCCACCGTCCGGCGCAGTCACGGGCTGAACGCCAACCCCTTCCGATTGTTCCCCCGAGTCATCGTCAGCATGTCGTGGCTGCCCACGCTGCGCGCCCAGCGGCTGCTGCGGGACGTGTACGCCGACGTGGCGGACACCACCACGGCCCGCCGGTTCTCCTTTGACGTCCTGGTGGTCGACGAGGCCCACCACGTCGCACCCGCCAGTCCCACCACCGCGCCGGGCCGGCGCGGCTACGCCGTGGACAGCCACCGCACGACGGCGACCAAAGCGCTCGCCGAGCGGTGCGAGCACCGGCTCTTCCTCAGTGCTACCCCGCACAACGGGTATTCGGAGTCGTTCACCGCCCTGTTGGAGATGATCGACGGGCGAAGGTTCACCCGGGGCGCCAACCTCGACGAGCGCGCGCTGCGCGACATCGCGGTCCGCCGGCTGAAGACCGATCTGCCGGAGAAGGGTTTCCACCGGCGGGTGCTCCGACCGATCGTGTTCACCCCGAGCGATGAAGAGCAGCGGCAGTTCGGCACCCTCACTCGGATCCTTGCCGAAAGCGCTCGGGCCAACGGCAAGTCGGGTGCTGGCGGCATCGTGGCCATGCTGCTGAAGAAGCGGTTCCTGTCCAGCCCGTGGGCGTTCGCCCGCACGCTGGAGCTGTATGAGGAGGCGACTGACGGCGGCCGGCTGGCGGTTGACGACGAGGAGCAGTACTACCAGGAGGTGCTCGGCAGCGGACAGTCCGACGAGGAAGAGGGTGACGTCGAGCATCCCGAGTTCACCACTCTGCGGCAGAGTAAGGGCTCCCATGCGCTCGTGACGGCGACCAACGACGAGATCGACGAACTCGTCGACTGGGGCCGCCGCTACGAGCACCGCCCGGATTCCCGCCTGGAGGCGCTGATCGGCTTCCTTGATGCGATCTGCCGCCCCGACGGCAAGACGTTCACCAATGAGCGGGTCGTCGTGTTCACCGAGTACGCCGCCACGCTGGACTGGATCGCCCGGGTGCTGGCCCAGCGCGGCTACCGCGATGTCCTCGCCACCATTCAGGGCTCGACGCCGGCCGACGAGCGGGAACTGATCCGCGACCAGTTCACCAAGGACCCGGCGAAGTACCCGGTCCGGGTGCTGGTCGCCACGGACTCCGCCGGCGAAGGCATCGACCTGCAGGACCACTGCCACCGGCTGGTCAACTTCGACATCCCGTTCAACCCGTCGCGGCTGGAGCAGCGGATCGGCCGTATCGACCGGTACGGCCAGAACCACACACCGGAGATCTACCAGCTCGTCCCGGACTCGACCGGAACGGCGTACGCGCGGGACGTGAACTTCCTGATCGAGCACATCGCCAAGAAGGTTGGCACGGTCGCGGCCGACCTGGGGTCGGTCAACCAGGTCATCGACGCCGCCGTGCAGGACCACTTCAATCCGGCCGCGGCCGGCCGCAGAAGCAGGCCGGCCGTCCCCGACGACGGGAACGCGGTGATCACCCGCGCTCTCGCCGGTGGGATCACGCTCAACCGCCAGCTGACCGAGCTGTCCCGCAACTACGACGTCCGCAAGGCGGAGATGCACCTGACGGCCGCGAACGCCCGCCGGGTCGTCGACGCCGCGCTGACACTCACCGCGCAGCCACCGCTGGTACCGGACGACAGTTTCGCCCAGGATCTCGACGCCGAGGTCTTCCGCGTACCCAACCTCGGCTCCGCGTGGCAGTCGGCGTTGCGTGGCCTGGACACCCGCAGCGAGCCCGGCGTGCCCCGACCGATCACGTTCGACGACAAGGCCGCAGAGGGCCGCCACAAGGAGCTGGTTCACATCCACCTCGGGCACGCCCTGATGCAGCGCTCCGCGCGTGTCCTGCGCAGCGCGCTGTTCAGCGTCGACTCCCCGGTCCACCGGGTCACCGCGGTTATCGTCGATGGCCTGCCGCAGTCCTGTGTCGCCGCCGTCTCCCGCCTGGTCCTGGTCGGCCGGGGCGGCCTGCGCCTGCACGAGGAGGTGTTCCTCACCGGCATCCGGGTGCACGGCCAGGCGATGGCCGAGGCCAAAGTGGAACAGGTCCTCGACGAGACACTCGACGCACACGACCTCACCCTGGCCGACGAACCCGTACGCGCCGCCCTCGCAGACCTGTGGAACGCCGAAGACTCCCGGCTGCGCACACGTCTGCTGACCGCGATGGCCCGCAAGGCCGAGACCCGGCAGGAGAAGGTCACCGAGGCGCTGCAGGTGCGCCGGGACTCCGACGTCACCCGCGCCCGGGAGATCTTCGCCGCGTTCCGGACGAACCTTCAGGAGTCCCGGGACCGGCTGACCGCCGAGATCCGCAGCCAGGAAGAACTTCTGTTCACCGACGACCAGCAGGCCCAGCGGCGCCGCGACCTGCGCGCCATGGAGGACCGGTTGGCGAGCCTGGACGATGAGGAACAGCGCGAGATCGCCGCCATCCGTGAGCGATACCGCGACATCAAGCCGCACGTGTCCGCCGCCGCGGTCGTCTTCGCGCTGACCCCGGCCGACGCCGAGGCCGGAAGGGTGGCGGCATGAACCGCAAGCACGTACCGACCGCCGCGGACCTGCACCGCGGGTGGCTGGAACTGGTTGACACCGACGGCCCGTTCCTGGCCGTGCCGGCGCTGCGGCGAGTCTGGCCGCAGGGCATGCCGCAGCCGGAACGCCACGCGCTCGCCGCGCTGAAGGACGCCAAGCCGGCGTTCGAGAAGGCATGGGAGAACTGGGACAAGCACCCCGGCGACGCCGCAGCCCTGGCCTTCTACCGCCAGGCCCGCGACACCTGGGTCGACGTCGTCGTGCGTAACGTTTTGGGCTGGGGCGACTCATACCGCACCGAGACCGGCATCGCGAGCGTGCGTTCACCCAACCACGCCGTGACCGTACGTCCCGACGGCGCCCTCGTCCACGGTGACCTGACCGGCGCGCTGGTCCTGGTCACCGACCCGGTCGACTCGCTGCGCGACCCGCTCGACGACGGCTGGGCCACCAGCCCCATCGACCGCATGGACGAACTGCTGCGCGCGGCGAAGGTCCCTATCGGCGTTGTTACCGACGGCCGCTGGTGGGCGATCGTCAGCGCCCGCGAGAAGACCATGGTCGCCTCCGGCATCGTCGACGCCCAGACCTGGATCGAGGAACCCCACGCCCGGAACGCGTTCATCGAGTTGCTCCAGCGCCGCCGGCTCGTCGGCGGCAAACCGGAAGACCGGCTCGCCGAACTGTTCGGTGTATCCGTCGCCGCCGCCGAAGAGATCACCGAGGCGCTCGGCACCCAGGTCCGCCGCGCCGTCGAACTCCTCGTCCAAGCTCTATCGGAAGCAGCCCTGGACGCCGATCCCGATCCGCTGCCGGACAACCGCGCCCACGTATACGAGGCAGCCGTCACGGTCATGATGCGGGTGGTGTTCCTGCTCTTCGCCGAGGAACGCGGTCTGCTGCCCCAGGGACGGCTGTTCGCCGCGGGCTACGGCATCAGCGGCGAACTGGACGCCCTCGACTCCCGCGCCCGAGAGGAAGGCACCGAGGCGCTCGACGCCACGCACCTCACCTGGCACCGGCTCCTGGCCACTTCGCAGGCGCTGTTCCACGGCTCGTCGTTCGAAGACATCCGCCTGCCCTCGTACGGCGGATCACTGTTCGACCCGAGCCGCTTCCTGTTCCTCACCGCCCGCAACGACGGTGGCACCCTCGCTATCACCGTCAGCGACCGGGTGATGCTGGAAGTCCTGAACGCCGTCCAGGTCGCCAAGCTCAAGGGACAGCCGGCCCGCCGGATCTCCTTCCGTGACATCGACGTCGAGCAAATCGGCTACATCTACGAGGGCCTGCTCGGCTACTCCAGCGCGCAGGTCGACGAGGTCATCGTCGGACTGATCGGCAAGGAGGGCGAGGAACCCGAGATCCCCCTCGCCATTCTCGAAACACTCTCCGCCGAGACACAGACCGACACCGTCCTGGCCGACGCCATCCTCGCCTGGGTCAAGGACCATCAGCCGGCGGCGACCGCACCGTCCAAGTCCGCGCTCATGAAAGCGATCAAGGAAAGCGCCAAGATCGAGGACGCCGAACGCGCCCTGCGGGCGGTCACCACCGACGAGCAGCTACGCGACCGGCTCCGCCCGTTCATTGGCATCATTCGCCGCGACCTTCGTAACCGCCCCCTCGTCGTAGTCCCCGGCGGCGTCCTTGTCGTCGAGACGCCGTCGCGGGCGTCGGCCGGCGCCCACTACACCCCGCGCTCGCTCGCCGAAGAGGTCGTCCGTCACGCCCTCGAACCGCTCGTCTACGACCCGGGACCGCACCAGCAGGCCGACGGCTGGGTGCCGGTGTCGCAGGACCGCATCCTCGACCTCAAGGTCGCCGATATCGCCTGCGGATCCGGCGCCTTCCTTGTCGCCGCCGCCCGCTACCTCGCCGCCCGCCTCGTCGAGGCGTGGCGCAGCGAGGGCGTCGCGGTCGGCACGCCGCACGAACAGCAGACCCACGCCATCCGCACGGTCGTGGCGACCTGCCTTTACGGCGCCGACATCAACGCAATGGCCGTCGAGATGTGCAAACTCTCGCTTTGGCTGGTCTCACTCGACCCGAAGCTGCCGTTCTCCTTCGTCGACGACAAGATCCTGCACGGCAACTCATTGCTCGGCCTCACCGACGTCCGGCAACTCAAGCACAAGCACATCAACCCTGACACCGCACCCCACCAGCCCAGCCTGCTCGACCTTGACGTCGATGGCGTGCTCCGTCAAGCGGCCCGACTCCGCCAGAAACTCGCCACCGAGGTCGACGACAGCGACCCGCAACGCTCGGCATCCACCAAACGCCGGCAGTGGCGCGACTACCAGCAGCTCATCGCACAACTCACCGACATCGCCGACGCGGTGGTCGCCGCCGGACTGCGGCTCGGCGGCAAGCCCGGCAAGGCGCTGCGCGAGGCGTACGAGAACCTGCTCGTCGCCATCGAACGGGCCTATCCCGGCTCTAGCGGTACACCGGACCGCAACATGCTCGACAAGATCCTCGACGCCGGGCTCACCCCGACGGTGGAAACCGACTACGAACGCTGGAAGCCGCTGCACTGGATCCTCGCCGTGCCCGATGTCATGGAGCGTGGTGGCTTCGACGCGATCATCGGAAATCCGCCTTTCGTAACAGGGTCAGATATTACGGGCGCGATCGGGTCTAACGTTCGAGACTGGCTAGTCCATATCCTGGCGTATGGACAACGGGGCAACGCCGACCTCGTAGCCTATTTCTTCCTGCGAGCTAGCGAGCTCGCCGCGAGTCAAAGCGCATTCGGTCTTATTGCTACAAATAGCATCGCGCAAGGCAAGACGCGCGAAGTGGGCCTGGATCAGATGGTGGATAAGGGATTCACCATTACGAGGTCCATCCAGAGTGAACCTTGGCCGGCGCAGGGAGCAAGCCTGGAGTATTCGGCAGTCTGGGGATCGCCGGGCGTCATCGCGCCCTCTGTGCCTAGAACCGCAGACGGTGTTCAAACCCATCGGATCACGACACTATTGGAACCCGCAGGCAAGGTGGAAGGGCGACCCGTTCGGCTCGCCCAAAATCTCGGAACGGCGTTTGAGGGATGTAAACCTTCCGGAGCTGGGTTCATTGTCACTCCCGATGAGGCGAATTCGTGGATTGAAGCCGACAAGCGGAACGCGCGCATATTGTTCCCATACCTCAACGGTGGCGACCTAAACTCGCGTCATGATGCGTCGGCTTCCAGGTGGATTATCGACTTCAATGAAGCGTCGGAGCCGGAGGCTCGGGCATACCCCATCCCTTACCGGCGTGTGCTCCAACGCGTGAAGCCGCAGCGTGCAAAAGGGTCTATGGCGATGAGGGACGCCCCGTGGTGGCTCTTTGAGCGGTCCCGTCCAGCTATGCGTCGGGCAATCGCCGCTTTGGACGAGGTTCTTGTCATGGCAAGGCACTCTGTTACGTTAATGCCGTACCGCGTGAAGAGGTCCTTCTTGTTCGGGGATGCGCTGGTAATCTTCGCTACCGATTCATATGCCGATCAGGCCGTCTTGTCGGCAAGCCCTCACCAGATGTGGGCGATTAAGTACGGATCGGGTCTACGCAGGGATCCGCGCTATACCGCATCGAATGTGTTTGCCGCATTTCCGAGACCACTGCCAACGGAACGCATGGAGCGAATGGGTCGGAAGCTCGATTCTAGTCGGCGAGAAATAATGGTCCGGCGGGAAATTGGGTTGACCGACCTCTACAACCTCATCAACGATCCCGCCACGACAGATTCCGCAGATCGTGACGTTGCTACAATGCGCGCTATCCACATCGAACTTGATGAAGCAGTTATGGGCGCGTGTGGATGGAGTTCGGTGTCGCTGGATCACGGCTTCCACACCTATCGTCGGATGCAGAGGTGGACCGTAAGCCCGAACGCGCGTGTGGAAATTCTCGACCTGCTGCTGGCGGAAAACCACCGACGCGCTGCTGCCCAGGGTGAGGCACCGCCGCCTACTGAGGAGGAACTGGATGAGGGGGACGGCGAGTGACCGCCGCGCAGAAGCCGCCGAAGGACCGGCGGTACCGGCTCAAGTATGAGCCGGACGGGCGGTCGTGGACGGCACGGGAAGATCTGGTCGACATCCTCGAACGTGAGCTCCTTGGTCCAGCAAACGGGCCCGAGGAAGTGCTCGACGCTTCGCCTGACGTTGTGTACTTGATCGGTCGGATCGCTCCGGAGCGGCTCAAGGCGGGCAGTGACGACCCGAAGGAGGCGGAGTCCGACGATGTCGTCACCGACGTCGGCGATGCCCTCGATGCCTTGGAGAGCCGTGGGGTTCCGGTCACCGCGGTTGAGGAGAGCGGCGCGGGCGCCGACGAGGATGCCGTGGAGGACGAGCCGCAGAAGCGCGGGCTGATGATTCCCGCCTCCATGGGCCTGCGCTGCCAGCTTCCTATGGACGTTGCGGAGTTCACGGTGACCGCGTCGTGGGGCGTCTACGAGCCGATCAACGAGAAAGGCGAGGACGACAAGGCCGGGATGCGCAGCTACATGCGCATCCCCGTCGAGATTCCGGCGAAGGTCGTCGTGGCCGACCTCGCACCCGGGAAGACCACGACGGTCCCGTTGAAGGACAAGGTGGTTCTTCGGATCGATCGCCACGACGCTCCGGAGCGTGGTTGCAGGCTTATCGAGATCGCTCTGTGCAATGACCAGGTGACCCCGCGCAAGATCCCGGTAAACGCGTGGCTGTTCCAGACCGTGCTGCGGGTCGAGGTGGGTGGCGAGGACGTATTCCTGCCGGTCGCCGATCCGTTGATCGATACGCGTCCGGAGCGCGATGACGAGCTGCGCCGGCTGCGGTTGCAGTATCGGGACCGGCTGGAGTTCGCCGTGGGTCGCACCTGCTCGGTCGATTGGGACGTGGACGACGGCGCGCGGCGGGCGCGTGCGGTATGGACGACCTGGTTGCCGACGTGTCAGACGCCGCAGACCACCGCTGAGGAGATCGGTGCGGCGCTGCTGGATATGAAGCGTCTGGAGTCGGCGGGCGTGGACGAGCTGCGGGCCGGCTTGGAGCCGATCGTGAAGGGCTACGCCACATGGCTGGAAGGGCAGAAGAACGAGGCCGAGGCGCTTCCCGATCATCTCCGTGGTGAAGGGCTGGACGCTGTTCGGGAGGCGGGCAGGGTTCAGCAGCAGCTCGCTGGTGGGCTGGACCATCTGCTCGGTGATCCCGAGGCTTTGCGGTGCTTCCGGTTCATGAACCGGGTGATGGCCGACCAGCGCGTCCAGTCGCAGGTCGCCGCGCGTCGGGCCAAGAATCCGACGGAGAGCATCGAGCAGGCGCGGAAGGCGGTGCTCGCAGAGGGGCCGAAGGCGCACTCATGGCGTACGTTCCAGCTCGCGTTCGTGTTGATGCAGCTTCCGCTGCTGAGTAATCCGGCGGCGCCGCGGCGTTCTGGGGATCTGGCCAAGGCGCAGCTGTTGTTCTTCCCGACCGGTGGCGGCAAGACCGAGGCGTATCTCGGCTTGGCCGCGTACACGTTCGCTATCCGCCGCCGGCAGGGCATCGTCGACACCCCGGACGGGCCGCTCGACGGTGGGCGCGGTGTGGCGGTGCTCATGCGGTACACGCTGCGGCTGTTGACCGCGCAGCAGTTCCAACGCGCCACGACGCTGGTGTGCGCCGCGGAACGGGTTCGCCTGGAGGATGAGGCGACGTGGGGGACCGAACCGTTCCGGATCGGGTTGTGGGTGGGCACGGATGTTAGCCCGAAGCGGTACGACGAGGCCGCGACGCAGCTCAATCGGGCGAACCGGAGCGGCGGCGGATACCGGTTGACCGTCCTGCAGATCCAGCGGTGCCCTTGGTGCGGCAGCCGGATCAGCGCCCGGAACGTGCGGGCCGCCGAGGGGATCCGCCGGGTGTTCGTGTACTGCGGCGATGACCTGGCGCGCTGTCCGTTCGCCGAGGGTGGCGAGGTGCCGGATGGCCTGCCGGTCCTCACCGTCGACGAGGAGATCTACCGGCTCGCGCCCGCCTTCCTCATCGCCACGGTGGACAAGTTCGCCCGCCTTGCCCGCGAGGGTGAGGCGGCATCGCTGTTCGGTTACGTGTCGCGGCACTGCGGGCGGCACGGCTTCGTGCACACCGATTATCGGCATTGCGACATCAAGGACGGCAGCAAACACCCCAGGAGCAAGGACGGTTTCCCACAGGCGGCCGTGCACCCGACGTCGCGATTGCGGCCGCCCGACCTCATCATTCAGGACGAGCTGCACCTGATCACCGGTGCTCTCGGGACAACGGTCGGGTTGTTCGAGGTGGCCATCGACGTGATGGCTGGCTGGCGGACGGAAGCCGGTGATCGGGTGCGGCCGTTGGTGGTCGCTTCTACAGCGACCGCGCGCAACGCCCCGGACCAGGTGCGCGCGTTGTACGGCCGGGACGTCACGATTTTCCCGCCCCAGGTCCTCGATGCCGGGAAGACCTTCTTCTCCAAGGAGGAGAAGATCTCCGAGGAGTTCCCAGGCCGGCGCTATGTCGGGTTGTCCACCACCGGGGTCCGCCTGACGACCGCCGAGATCCGGGTTGCCGAGGTGCTGATGGCGGGCGCGCAGCTGCTGTTCGACCGGTGCGGTGACGTCGCCGACCCGTACATGACGCTGGTCGGCTACTTCAGCGCCACCCGGGAGCTCGCCGGCATGGCCCGATACATGGGCGACGACATCCAGACCGCCCTAGCCAAGAGGCGTCCCTGGTCGTTGCTGCCGAGCCGTACCGGAACGAACTTCGGGTCGCTCAACGTCGCCGAACTCACGTCCCGAGTCTCCAGCGCCGACATCACCGCCACCCTGGACCAGATGGCGGTGCCGTTCGACGCGCAGTTCGACTCCACCGCCGGCAAGCGGGAGCTTCGGGCATTGCGCGAGGCGCACAAGCCGGTGCCGGCCCGGGACGTGAGCCCGTACGACTCGGTCCTGGCCACATCGATGCTTCAGGTCGGTGTGGACGTGACCAGGCTCGGGCTCATGCTGGTCGTCGGTCAGCCGAAGAACACCGCCGAGTACATCCAGGCATCTTCGCGTGTCGGCCGGGACGCAAAGAGGCCCGGTCTGGTGATCTCGCTGGGCAACTGGGCACGGCCCCGCGACCTGGCCCACTTCGAGCAGTTCCGCCACTACCACGAGACCTTCTACGCCCAAGTCGAGGCGTTGTCGGTAACTCCCTTCTCGACGACGTCGCTGGAACGCGGGCTCGACGGGGTCCTGTTGAGCGCCGCTCGCGTGGTGCAGGCAGCCGAGGCGCAGGGACTGTCGCCGGAGCAGAGCGCCGGCCGGATCGACGGCCAGCGCACCTTCGCGGTCGAGCTGATCGACGCGTTGGTCGACCGGGTGTTGAACGCCTCGGACGAGGACTCGGCGGACCGGGCGCGGCAGCGGCTACTCAACCGGCTCGACCAGTGGGACAAGCGCCGTAAGCACGTGGCCGACCTGCGCAAGTCTTTGGTCTACGAGAAGGTTGCCGATGACAGCCGCCAGGACACGCTGATGATGAGCGCGGAGAACGCCCGGTCCCGGGCCGACGGGCGGGACGCGCCGCCGTTCGTGGTGGCCAACTCCATGCGCGAGGTGCAGCCGGAGATCAATCTGCTGGTGAGCCCGATTAAGGAAAACCTGTTCTACATCGCGCCGCCCGGCGCCCCGACATGGGTACTGCCCGAGGAGAGCGGAACGTCATGACCGACGTCGCCAGATTCGTCTACGACGCAGCGACGGCCGTCGACCCACTGGGCGACGCGGAGAAGGAAGCCGAGAAGGCAACCAAGCACAACCGCGCCAAGGTCGGCTCCGGCCGCCCGTCGTCGCTGCTCTACACCTACGGGCCCGGTTCGATCATGGACCTGCCCCAGTTCACGATCATGCCCACCGGACTCGACGACTGGGACCGGATCTGGCGCCGCCGCGACGGTATCCCACAGATCCGCGCGCCGCGGCTACGGGAGGTGGTTGCCCGACTCCTACGCTCACGTGACGTCCAGTTGCGCCCTCATCCATGGCAGCCTAAGAAGATCAGCCTGTCCACCGAGGGCAACGACCTTGGCGTACCCGCTCGGGTCTTCCCGCAGTGGCTTCGTTGCACCGGCTGCGACATGCTCGGGCTGCTCTCGCAGTTCTCCTACACCAACACCCACCCGTTTCGCACCGATCTGGCGTGCTTCGAACACGCAAAGTGCACCGGGCGCAAAGGCGGCGGTAGCCGCAAGGCGACCAGTCGGACTGCTGTCCCTGCCCGCTACCTGCTCGCCTGCGTCGACGGTCACCTCGACGAGTTCCCGTACGACCTGTGGGTGCATCACGGCAAGGCATGTCCCGAGGTCGAGATACCGGCGCTGAAGATGGTTGACCGCACCGCCGGCAAGGGCGCGTCAGCGGTCATCCACTGCGAATCCTGCGGACAGCGCCGACCGATGAACGAGGCCCAGGGCGAGGCCGGGCGTAGCAAATTGCCGAACTGCCGCGGCCGTCATCCCCACCTCGACGCGTTCGAGCCGAAGGGATGCCGCAACAAGACCCGGCTCATGCTCGTCGGCGCGTCAAACCTGTGGTTCCCCGCCACCCAGTCGATCATCGTGATGCCGGAGTCCCAGCAGGAACGCACCAGCGACCTCGCCAACCGGATCCGCGTCGCGCTCGGCGACAAGCTAGCCAAGTACCGCGACGACCTCGAAACGCTCCGAGACGTGCTCGACGGCAAGGTCGACGTCTCAGAACTGTCCGACGAACAGCTGAACGACGCTGTTGCCGCCGCGATGGCGCCCCCGGAGTCGGCCGAGGAGCAGGAGGCGTGGCTTCGCGACTGGGATCCAGTTGATCTGCTCGTCCCCGAATGGCGTTACCTACTGAAGGACCCACTCGGTCTGCGCCACGAGGACGAGACGAGCGGACTGACACTTTCTAGGCGTGACCGCGACGCTGACCTTCGCACCGAGATCGTGCGGGTCTTGGCCGTCGAACGGCTGCGGAAGGTCAACGCCCTGGTCGGGTTCACGCGTATCGACGACATGGACCGGGCCGGCGACCTGCCCCAGCGTCTAGCCCCGCTCGCCCGCGCCCCACGTCCGGCCTGGACGGTCGCCACCGAGGACCGCGGGGAAGGCATTTTCCTCCAACTCGACGAGCGGGCCGTCGCCGTCTGGGAGAAGCGCATTCTCGCGACCGAGCTCTGGGAGGCTCACCGCGAGGCACACGAGCGCAACTTCGAGAGGCGCTTCTCGGAAACTGCGAAGCATGTTAAGGCCGACTCGCGCCTCAAACCGCCCCGGTACTGGCTGGTCCATACGCTAGCTCACGTACTCATCCGGCAACTGGCGATGACCAGTGGTTACTCTGCCGCGAGCCTGAGCGAACGCCTCTATGCCTGGCCGGAAACGAATAACCGCGAGGCGGCGGTCGGCCTATTGATCTGCACCACGGCATCCGACAGCGATGGCACCCTCGGCGGACTCGTCCAGCAGAGCGAACCCGCCCGACTGCAACGAGTCGTGGCCAACGCGCTCTACCGCGCAACGCGATGCTCCTCAGACCCGATCTGCGCGATGCGCCAGCCCGACAAGTCCGAGGACTTCCTCCACGGCGCGGCGTGCCACTGCTGCGTCATGGCATCCGAAACGTCCTGCGAACGCGCGAACCGCTTCCTGGACCGCCGCCTGCTCGTCAACCTTCCCGGGAGCCGCGTTGGATTCTTCGGAGACATCGATTGACGCTTCCGCCGCCCGCCGCCTCGGTCAACTGCTTACCGGCACCGAGGCAAGACAGGTCGCGGGCCGCCTTGCCGACGGCGACACCCTGACCGTCGCGCTGAAGGCCATCCCGGCCGGACGTCGTGCCGAAGTTCGGTCTTTAATGGGCGAAGACTCAAAAATTTCTCTGATCGCTGTGCTCCGAGCGATCGAGGGGGCGCGTACGGCGCCAAATTCAGCTGTTGCGCTGTGGACAATGCCCGGGCACGTCGCCCGAGGCGGACCTCTCACCAGCTCAGTCAGCCACTTCGTCGAAGATGCTCGGCAATCTGTGACCTGCTCTACCTTCAACTTCCAGCGTTCGTCCGCACTATGGGCAACGCTTCGGCGCGCGGCACTGCGGCCGGAACTGGCCGTGCGGGTCTACGTCGACACTGCCGCTGCCGACCACGGCCCGAGCCGTTCAACCCCGACCACCACTGAGGTGGCTAAGCATCTGCACCCCGGGCTCGTCTTGCGAACGAGGGAGTTCAACGGTGTCCGAGTCCGTAATCATGCTAAATTCATCGCGATCGACCACCGCTTTTTGCTAGTTAGTAGCGCGAACTTTTCCTGGAGCGCAGAGAACGGCAATGTCGAATTCGGGATACTCATCGACAACCGCAATCTGACTGAGGCAGTCGAGCGCGAAATGCTTGACGCCGAGGACCTGCTCTACGAACATGTTGTCTGTGGCCGAGGGGCTTCGGCGCCACGAGTTGACGGCTTGAGCGGGTGAGGCGCGGCCCAGTCGGATAGCTCAACGATGCTCGGTGCCGTCGTTGATGCTCCGCGTACGCTCGGAAGCTGTGTGCCGGACCGGCGCCGGCTGGACGGTGCGACACGTTTGCTTGCTGGAACCCGGCGATATCCGGCGCGACAACCGTCGAGACTCGGATGGACGGTCGGCTTTCGGGACTCATGCCGGCCAACCGCCTTACGAACAGACGAGCACCCTGCGAGGTGCCAGGGTCCACCAGGGACGTAGATCGTCATGTCGACGGGCGCGAGCCGGCAGGTGAGGCTCGATATCTCGTCGATGAATACCGATGTAGCGCAGCGACACCTATGGATTAAAAGTCCACAGCTCTGCCATTGAGCTAGCGGCCCGCGCGCTCAGGTTACCTGACAGTCAGCGATGCCGGCTCTCGGCTTCCGGCCGGCCGTCGATGCCTCGTCAGAGCACCTCGCCCTTGATCGACTCGCCGTCCGGGAAGTCGGGGTATCCGAGTGGCCGGGACACCCCGGTTTCCGGGAAGTCGAGTCGATCAAGAAGGCCGCGGCGGGACACACGGTGGTTGAGCTGGTCCTGGGCGGGTACGGGGTCGGGCATGCGGATCGTGGTGGTGGGGGCGAGCGGCAACGTCGGTACGGCGGTGCTGCGGCGGCTGCGCCGGGAGCGCGGTGTGGAGCTGGCCGGGGTGGCCCGGCGGCTGCCCGGACCGGATGCCGGTACGCCGTACGACCAGGTCGAATGGCACTCCTGCGACATCGGCGCGCCGGCTGCCCCGGCTCAGTTGGCCGAGATCTTCGCGGGCGCGGACGCGGTGGTCCACCTGGCCTGGCAGATCCAGCCCAGTCACGATCAACGGATCCTGCGGCGGACGAACGTCGACGGCAGCCGGGCGGTGTTCGAGGCGGTGGCGCGGGCCGGGGTGCCGGCGCTGGTGTACGCGTCGTCGGTCGGCACGTACGCGCCCGGCCCGAAGGACCACCCGATCAGCGAGCGGTGGCCGGCCACCGGAGTGTCCGGCTCGTCGTACAGCGAGCACAAGGCCGAGGTCGAGGCGCTGCTGAACGGGTTGGAGCGGGAGCACCCGGCCCTGCGGGTGGTGCGGCTGCGACCCGGTCTGATCTTCCAGAGGGACGCCGGCGTGGAGATCACCCGGTACTTTCTCGGCCCGTTGGCGCCGGTACGACTGCTGCGCTTCGGTCGGATTCCTCTCGTACCCACGAACCGGCGGCTGCGGATGCAGGCGGTGCATGCCGACGATGTGGCTGACGCGTACGCCAGGGCGGTTCTGGGTGATGCGCGCGGCGCTTTCAATGTCGCCGCCGACCCGGTGCTGACGCCGGAGCTGGTGGCTCGGCACTTCCATGGTTGGACGGTGCCGGTCGCGGC
Organism: Micromonospora sp. NPDC049662; assembly: GCF_040675055.1. NCBI lineage: Bacteria > Bacillati > Actinomycetota > Actinomycetes > Micromonosporales > Micromonosporaceae > Micromonospora > Micromonospora sp. NPDC049662. Next base: position 29,707 of record NZ_JBFAOC010000009.1, on the reverse strand, counting down.
GCCGGTGCTGCGGGTGGCGGCGGCGCTGACGTGGCGGGCGCGGCTGCAACCGGTCGACGCGGGCTGGGTGGAGCTGGGGCTGAACGCGCCGCTGATGTCCAGCGAGCGGGCGGAGACCGAGTTGGGCTGGACTCCCAAGATCGACGCGTTGACCGCGCTGAAGGAGCTGTTCGCCGGCATGGCCGGTGGCGAACACACCCCCAGCCCGCCCCTGTCCGCCGCATCCCGGCAGCCCGGCCGCCCCACCGGCCTCCTGGCGGGCCGTCCCCCAGGCCAAGGAAACCCCTACTGAGGTGATCAAGAGGTTCGCGTCACCAGACGGACGAAATCTGACGCAAACCTCTTGATCACCGGGCCAGAAGTTCAGAAGGGGGGTCAGGTGAGCGCGGCGCCCAGGAAGAAGATGCCGGGGTGGCCGGGGGTCTCGAACTTGCCGCTGGGGTTGCGGCGCAGGGTCGAGTTCTCGATCTTCATGGTGCCGGTGCGGTTGTTGCTGACGAAGAAGATCGCGCCGCCGCCCTCGTTGGCCCTGTTGTTCTCGATGATCGTGCCGGCGATGCGGACGGCGAACTCGTTGCCGTCGCAGTAGATCGCGCCGCCGCTGCCACCGCCGGGCGTCCCCGACTTGGCCGGGTTGGCGCCGTTGCCGATGGCCTCGTTGTTCCGCAGCAGGCTGTTCAGCACCGTCCACGACACGCCAATGCTGCTCAGCGCCCCTCCGTTCGAGCAGGAGCCGCCGTCGAAGGTGCTGCTCACGACGTACACCGGCTTGTTCTCGTACTGGCTCAGCACCCGCACGGCCGCGCCGCCCAGGTCCGGGCCGGTACGGTCGCAGCGGTTCCGAACGAAGCGTGAGTTGACGATCTTGAGCCGCCCGCCGCGGACGAAGATCGCGCCCCCGCCGCCACCCTCGGCCCGGTCGCCCGTGGAGTTGCCGTCGGCGAAGGTCAGGTTCTGCACGGTGAGCTGCGGGTGGTCCTGGTTCTGGCAGTGCGAGGTGGTCCAGCCCTGGGCCTCGTCGCAGGTGTTCAGGTAGAGGATGCGGCGCTGTCCCTGGCCGCTCAGCGTGACCTTGCCGCCGCCGTCCAGCACGACCTTCGGCCCGTTGGCGTTGCGGACCTTCGCCGTCGCGGCCATCTTGATCGTCACCGGGGCCGGTCCACAGTCGAACGTGATGACGCCACCGGCGGCGACCGCCTTCACCACGGCCGCGGAGGTGCAGCTCGCCGGGGTGCCGGTGCCGACGGTCCGGGTCGGCTTCGAGGTGTCCACGGCACGGGCCTCGGTGGGCACGCTCGCGTGGCCGTTCGGGTTGCCGGCCGCAAGCACCTTGGCTGCCGAAGTGGTCGGCTTCGGGCTGGCGCTGGCCCCCGGACCGCCGAGGCCGTCGCGTCCCGCCGGCACGACGTCCTGGTCGCCGGTCGCCACGGCCTGCGGCGAGGCGGACGGCGTGGCATTCGGCGTCGGCGCGTCGGACGCGCACGCGGGCAGGGTCGCGGTGGCGACACCGAGGACGAGCAGGGCGGCAAGCGACGTCATGCGCACCCCGTGACTCTAGGAGTCGCGACGCCGCGCCGCCGAATCCGCCGGGCCAGGTTTAACCCCTGGCTAAGGCTCGACCCGCGGTCAGGCGTGGGAGAGGGCGAACGCGGTCAGGAAGCCGGCGACCGTGATGAGACCGACCAGCAGGTGGGCGTTCTCGAACGCCTCCGGGACCATCGTGTCGGTGATCATGGCGAGGATCGCCCCGGCCGCCAACGCCGTGATGGCCGCCAGCACCTCCGGTGGCGCGTCACCCAGCAGCGTGTTGCCGACCAGCGCGGCGAGCCCGCTGATCAGCGCGATCCCGGTCCAGAGCAGGAACACGTACCGGCGGGTCCGGCCGGCCTGGCGCATGCCGGCCGCGCTGGATAGCCCCTCCGGGATGTTGCTGAGGAACACCGCCACGACCGTGACCAGGCTGACCGCGCCGCCGGCCAGCAGGCTCGCGCCGATCACGACCGATTCGGGTACGCCGTCCAGCAGCGCCCCCACGGCGATGGCCGACCCGGAGCCGGGTTGCTCGCCCTCGGAGGGCTGCTGACCGCCCGAGCGCTTGCGGTGTCGCGCGCCGCGCCGGGCGAGGCCCACGTTGGCGAGGGTGTACGCGCAGGTGCCGCCGGCCGCGCCGATCACCGTGGGCAGCATCCCGCCCTGGTCGTGCGCGACCTCGATCAGCTCGTACGAGACGGCGGAGAGCAGCACGCCCGCGCCGAACGCCATGACCGACGCGATGAGCCGCTGGGGCACCCGCGCGAACCAGCCGACCGCTGCTCCGATCAGCAGCGCCGACCCGGCCAGCAGTCCCCATCCGCCCGCCTGCAACCACTCCGGCATTCCCGGGACCGTACCCCGGGTGGTGGGGGCGGCAAACCGTGCTCAGAAGTCGGCGAAGAGGTACGGGACCGCGCGCGGAAAGATGCCACGCAGCTCGGCGGCGGCGTCGACCGGCACCTCGCCCAGCCCTCGCAACGGCAGCTCGGACGGATCCAGCACCCCGTACGCCAGAGCGGAGAGCCCGGCCGCGGTGAGCGTCGCGGTCGGCGCCGGGCCGCGGTCGCCGGCAACGATCTCCAGGTTGCCGGTCGTGCCGTCCAGCAGGTGGGTGCCGGCCAGCCACCGGTCGTCGGTCAGCTCGACGCGGACCCGACCCGGCCCGGCGGGCAGCCCGCGCAGCGCGTCCAGCGACAGGAGCCGGGCCATCGGCGCGGACGCCCCGGGGCGGCCCGCCCGCGCCTCGACGTGCACGTCCAGGTCGGTGAGCCACAGCTCGGGCAGCTCGTCCGGCGGCACCTGGACGCTGACCCGTCCGACCTGGTCGACGTGCCGGGCGAGGAACTGCAGCAGCAGCATCCGGGCGAGCGGGTCGGTGGCGAGCAGTTCGTTGCCGTGCAGCGTGCCGCCGTGTTCGTCGATCCGGTAGGTGACCGCGCCGGTGACCTCGCCGTCCACCCGGGCGGTGAGCAGCCAGTGCTCGTCGCGGTCCCGCAGCCCCACCGCCCGGTAGTCCGGGAAGACCGAGAAGCCGTGCCGGTCCCGCAGGCAGCGCTCGGTGAACGCGCGCCACGCCGGGTAGCCCGCCCCGATCCGCTCCCAGCCCACCTCGCCGGGGAGTTCGGCGCGCAGCAGCGGCCCGAGGTCGGCCGGGGTGAAGGTGACCGTGCGCGGCTTGGGGAGCCCCACATAGCCGAACCGGGCGTAGAAGCTGGGTCGGAACGGGTAGAGCGCGCTGAGCGCGTGCCCCTCGTCGCGCATCTCGTCGAGCAGTTGGTGCAGCAGCGTCCGTACGTGCCCCTGCCGGCGGGCCAGCGGATGGGTGGCCACACTGGCGACGCCGGCCATCGGCAGCACCACCCCGCGCAGGTTCTGCCGCATCGGGATGGCCGAGGCGGCGGCCAGCGTGACGCCGTCCTCCTCGACGGTGAGCGTCGTGTTGCCCTCGTTGTAGGGCAGGTAGTCACGGAACTGCTCGACCCGCGCGGCGCCCAGCGGTGACGAGTCGAACGCGTACGCGGCCAGCGGGAAGCTGGTGGTGAGACGGTCGTCGGCGGTCACCCGGCGGATGGTCATCCGCTCATCTCAACCCGCACGGCCTGCGACAGCAACCGGATTGACCAGATCCGCTCAGCCGACGGGTAGGTGGCGCAGGTGCCGGCGGCGGCGCAGCCGCACACTGGCCACGGTGGCCACGCCCACGACCAGCAGGGCGGTGACGATGAGGCCGTGCAGCACACCCCGGGTCAGGTAACCGTCGTCGGTGTGGTCCACCGCCCAGGTCGCGACCTCCCGGCTCGACCAGAACGGCGTCAACCTCGCCCCCGACTCGGCCGGGTCGATGAGCATCTGCACGGTCACCACCGTGAGCAGCAGCAGCGTGCCCTCCATCTCGCGGGGCAGCAGCGTGCCGATCAGCACCCCGAACGGCGCGGCCACCGCGACGCAACACAGCAGCGCCGCGACCAGGCCGCCGTAGCGCAGGTCCGCGCCGTCGAGCATCGGCAGGAGGAAGAAGGGTACGGAGATGACGAGCCCCACCGCCCACAGGCCGAGCATCCGGCCCAGGTAGAGGTGGTGCGGACGATAGCCGGCCAGTCGAAGCCTCGGCTCCAACTCCCGCGCCGCGGTGGTCGCGAAGAGCGCCGCGGTGCTCACCGCCCAGCAGACGCCGAGCAGCAGCGACCGGACCGACTGACCGAGGTACGCGTCCCGCCGGATCAGGTAGAAGGTCAACGGCATCAACAACAGCAACAGGAGTACGCCCCGACGCCGCAGCAGCTCCCGTAGCGTCATCTCGGCGACGGTGACGAGCCTGTTCACGGGCGGCCTCCTCGAACACCGGGCGCGACCCGCCCGGACTGGTGTGCCGGGGTCAGGTCGAGCACGGTGTCCACCCGGTCGAGTTGGTTCAGGAGGTGGGTCACCACGACGATCGCCGCGCCCCCGTCCCGCAACCGGCTGAGCTGATCCCAGAAGTTGACGTAGGTGCCCTGGTCGAAGCCCTGGTACGGCTCGTCGAGCAACAGGACGTCCGGCTCGCTGAGGGTGGAGATGGTCAGGTTGAGCTTCTGCCGTGTGCCGCCGGAGAGGTGCCGGGCCTGCACGGTGCCGCCCGCCTCCCAGCCGAGCTGTCGGGCCGCCGCCCGGCCGGCGCGGCGGGCCGGTCCACGGGCGATGCCCTGGCCGGCGCCGACCAGCACGAAGTGCTCGTCGGCGAGCAGGAAGTCGGAGGTGCCGCCGGACTGCGGGCAGAAGCCGAGCCGGCCGTTGACGGTCACCTCGCCGGCGTCGGGCGACATCAGCCCGGCGCAGATCCGTAGGAAGGTGCTCTTGCCGCAGCCGTTCGCGCCGACCACCGCCGCGATCTGTCCGGCCCGGACGGTCAGTGAGACGTCCCGCAGCACCGTCTGCCGGCCGTACCGTTTGGTGATGCCCGCCGCGTGCAGCCGGACCGGTCCGGGGCGTGGCCCGGGCGCGGTGCCGATGCTCTCCACGATCGCGCCCGCGTACTGCTGGGGTGGACCGAAGACGACCCAGGGATCACCGCCGGAGTCGCGCAGGTGTGTGGCGGCCTCGGCGACCACGTGCCGGGCGGCGTCCGGCGCGACCCGGCGCTGGTGCAGCTCGGCGGCGAATGTCCGGAGCCAGTCGTTGGCGTTCACCCGGCAACCCCCTTCGTGACGATGTCGTTCACCGGCCGCACGAAGGTGAGCCAGGCGCTGCCGCCCTCGCGCAGCGCCGCCTGCCCGTCGTCGGTGAGCCGGTAGTACTTGCGGGCCGGCCCGGCGGTGCCCTCCCGCCACTGGGCGGTTACCAGACCGGTCTTCTGTAGGCGCAGCAGGACGGGGTAGAGCGTGCCGCCCTGGATCGGCCCGACGCCCGCCGCGTCGAGCGCCTGGGCGAGTTGGTAGCCGTAGGACTCGCGTTCGGCCAACAGGGCCAGGACGCAGATGTCGAGCACCCCCCGCAGCCACTGCCCGCGCCGGTCGGAATCCACAGCCGGGACACTAGTGCCGCAACCTAGATGGCACAACCACCTAGTTGAGGTGACCGGGCCCGATCGGGCGGCCCCCATGGGACCGTCGAGCGGGCCGGATCGGTCAGCGGGTGGTGACGTCCGAGACGACGACCGTGACATTGTCGGGAGCACCGGCGTGGTGGGCCAGCTTCACCAACTGCTCCCCGCACTGCTGGCGGTCGGAGTACATGCCCAGCGCCGCCGCGATGGCGTCGTCCTCGACGTAGTCGGAGAGCCCGTCGCTGCACAGCAGCAGCCGGTCACCCTGCGCCACGGTGAGCACACCGACGGCCGGCGGCGTGTCCGCGCCCTGCACGGCCCGGGTCACCAGGGAGCGCTGCGGGTGGTGCCGGGCCTGGTCGGGGGAGAGGGTGCCCTGGTCGACGAGCGCCTGCACGAACGTGTCGTCCCGGGTGAGCTGGGTCAGCTCCCCGTCGCGCAGCAGATAGCAGCGGGAGTCACCGACCTGGGCCAGCACCAGCGTCTCGCCGGCCAGCAGCGCGGTGGTCAGCGTGGTGCCCATCCCCTCGCGCGCCGGGTCCACGGTGATCGCGGCGTGGATGCGCTGGTTGGCGGTGCTGACCACGGCACGCAGGGCGTCCGCGGCCGCGTCCGGTTCGGTGGGTGGGGTCAACTCGTCCAGGATCCGGATCACGATCTCGCTCGCCACCTCGCCCGCGGGCAGGCCACCCATGCCGTCGGCGACGGCGATCAGGCGGTCACCGGCGAGGGCCGAGTCCTCGTTGTTGGTGCGGACCAGGCCGATGTCGTTGAGGATGGCCGAGCGGAGGATCAGCGTCATGGTGCCAGCTTGCCAAGAACACCCCGCCTTCGTCTCTACGCACTACTGCGTAGGGTTGAGAAATGATGCCGGTGTCCATGGTCGGACGCGCCGGCGAGCTCGCCGAGCTCGACCGGGCGTGGTCGTCCGTGGCCGCCGCCGAGCGTCGCGCGCCGACCGTCGCGGTGCTCACCGGCGCGGCCGGCGTGGGCAAGAGTCTGCTGGTCGCCGCCGCCGTGGATGCCCTCACGCCGCGTCCGTCCGTGGTGCTCTCGGGGGCCGCCCGGGTGTACGGTCCGGCCCCGTACGACTGGTTGGCGTCGGTGCTCACCGGCCGCGACACCGGCTCGCTCGCCCTGCCGCCGGACGCGCTGGCGTGGCTCGCCCAGCAGCCCACCGCACCGCGCGAACGGTACGCGCCGGGCACCCTGCTGCGCCTCGCCGTCCGTACCGTCCAGTTGCTGGTCGGCCCCGGCCCGGCGGTGCTGGTCGTGGACGATCTGCACGCGCTCGACCCGGCCAGCGTCAACCTGGTCGGTGAGCTGGCCACCGTGGCCGAGCTGCCGGCGCTGCTGATCGTCGCCAGCCGGCCGGCCGCCGACGCGGTGGCCCCGGACCTCACCCGCCGCGCGTTGGCCCGCCTCTGCGGGGTACGCGGCGTCGTCCGCCAGCATCTGGGTCCGCTGCGCCCGGCCGAGGTCGCCGAGGTGTTGACCCAGGTGTACGAGGGTGCGCCGCCGTCCGACCGGCTGGTCACCTCGGTCTGGCGACACACCGGCGGCAATCCGTACGCGTTGACCGAGCTGCTGGCCGCGTACGCCGGGGAGGGGCCGGACGCGTTGCTGCGACGGTTACCCGGGCCGCGTACGCCGCTCGGCCCGGTCGAGGCGGTCGACGTGGAGTTGACCGCCCGGGAGGTCGAGGTACTGGGCTGCCTGGTCAGCGGTATGTCGAACAAGCAGGTCGCGAAGGCGCTCGGCATCTCGGTGCGGACGGTCACCGTGCACGTGTCGAACCTGCTGCGCAAGACCGGGTCGGCGTCGCGGACCGAGGTAGCGCTCTGGGCGGTACGCCGACGGCTGCCGGTCCCCGCCCCGGTGGACTGAGCCGGGTTCAGTTGCGGGGGTAGCGGAGCAGCAGGCTCGCGGCGACCTCCTCGTCGCCCACCGCCGCGTACGTGTGCGGCACGTCGGAGACCCAGCGGAGGTGACCGCCGGCCGGGGCGGTCAGTGGCGCGTCGGCCGGGCCGGCCCGCAGCACTCCGCCGAAGACGGTGATGTGTTCGGTGACGCCCGGCTGGTGGGCGGGGGACGTCTGCACGACGCCCGGTGCGACGCGCATCCGGTACAGCTCGTAGGTCGCGTCGGTGTCGGTGAACACTTCCAGCAGGGTGGCGGTGACGGCGGCGCCGTGCACGACGGGCCCGGGGGTCGGGTCGGCCAGCAGGGCGGTGAACGGTACGCCGAGCTGCGCGGTGACCGCCCAGAGCGTCTCCAGGGTCGGGTTGCGGGTGCCGTGTTCCAGTCCGGAGAGGGTCGCCTTCCCGATGCCGGCGAGCCGGGCCAGTGTGGACAGCGAGATGCCCCGCTCCTCGCGCAGGGCGCGGACGCGCCGACCGACGACGACGGGGTCCACGTCGAGGCCGGGACGGCCCGCTGGTGGTGGCTGCGGCATCCGACTATGGTGCTACACACTGCCGTTCCGTAAACGGAACGCTCCGGGGGTGGTGACATGGGTGGACGCGCGCAACCGGTGCTGGCCGGCGTGGTGACCGCGCTGGTCGGCTTCGCCAGCTCCTTCACCGTCGTGCTGGCCGGGCTCCGGGCGGTCGGCGCGTCGGACGCGCAGGCCGCCTCCGGCCTGCTCGCCCTCTGCGTGGCGTGCGGGCTCGCCGCCGTGTGGCTGGGTTGGCGGCACCGCATCCCGATGAGCGTCGCCTGGTCGACGCCGGGCGCGGCGCTGCTGGTGGCGACCGGGCCGCCGCCCGGAGGTTGGCCGGTCGCGGTGGGCGCGTTCCTCGTCTCCGGGCTGCTGATCGTCGCGGCCGGTCTCTTCCCGCCGCTGAGCCGGGCGGTGGCCGCCATCCCCAAGCCGGTGGCCGGCGCGATGCTCGCCGGAGTGCTGCTGCCCCTGTGCACCGCACCGGTCCGGGCGCTCGTCGAGCTGCCCCGGGTGGCCGGTCCGGTGGTGGTCGGCTGGCTGCTGCTGCACCGGTTCGCCCGCCGCTGGGCGGTGCCCGGGGCGCTGCTGGTGGCGGTGGTGGCGCTCGCGCTGACCGCGCCCCCGGCCGGGCTGAGCGGCACCGCGCTGATCCCGTCGGTCACCGTGACCGTGCCGGCCTGGAACGTGTCCGCGCTGGTCGGCTTGGCCCTTCCGCTGTTCCTGGTCACGATGGCGGCGCAGAACGTACCGGGCATGGCGGTGCTGGTCGGCTACGGCTACCGTCCGCCGTTCGGCGCGGCCCTGCGCGCCACCGGGCTCGCCAGCCTGCTGGCCGCCCCCGCCGGCGGACACGCCGTGAACCTCGCGGCGATCACCGCCGCGCTGGCCGCCGGCCCCGACGCGCATCCCGACCGGGAGCGTCGGTGGGTCGCCTCGGTCACCGCCGGCGTCGGGCTCGCCCTGCTCGGGCTGGGCGCGGGCGTCGCCACGGCCCTGGTGGCGGTCGCGCCGCCGATCCTCATCGAGGCCGTCGCGGGGCTGGCCCTGCTGGGCGCGCTCGCCACCGCGCTCGCGGCGGCGGTGACCGACCCCGAGGGCCGGGAAGCCGCTGTGGTCACCTTCGTGGTGACCGCGTCCGGGGTGACGCTGGTCGGCGTGGGAGGCGCGTTCTGGGGGCTGATCGCCGGCTGCCTGATGCTGCTGCTCTTCCGTCGCCCGGCCGCGCCCGTCCCGCCCGCGCCCGTCCCGCCCTCGTCGGAGAGTTCGACCGAGCCAGCACGACGGCTCCCGGCCTGATCCACTCGGGCTTCTGGAAGGCGGGGTGTCCGGGGTGCGGTGATGCCGCTGTTTGCGGGAAGCCGAGTCGATCAGGGCGACCGGGTTACTCCTCGCGGGGGAGGTCGGCCATGCCCACGGCGAGGAGGACCCGGCCGTCGGCCACCGAGCCGATCCGGTCGGCCGGGACGTACACGGCTCCGTCGGCCGACTCGGTGGAGACCTTCAGGTAGCCGGTGTGCAGCAGACGTGCCGCCAGGTCGGCCGGCACGTCCGGCTCCTCGACCGCGGTCGCCTCGATCAGCTCGTCCAGGCTGCTGCCCGGGTCGGCGGTCGGTGTCTGCACGGTCACCGCGTTCGGGTCGCCCCGCTGGACGAGGTCCACGGTGCCGACCTCGGTGCCGGCCACGTCGATCACCGGCATCCCGGTGGTGATCCGCGAGATGGTCGCTTGCTGCGCGTCCTGCTGGTCCATCTCTCAGCGGTTCCCGAGGCGGCCCGCCGCTAAACGCCGCCTCCGGAGCCGCGCGCTCAGCCGTTCGGGAGGGTCCAGCCGCCCGGTGGGCGGGGAGACAGCTCCCGCCAGGTGTCCGTGCCGTCGAGCAGCGCCCGGACCGTCTCCTCGGCCTCGTCGGCGCTGCCGTACTCGTAGAACCGGGAAATGCCCTCGGCGCCGCCGGCCCGCTGCTCGACGTGCCACCGGTCGGCGTCCACCCGGAGGAAGACGTCCCGCCGGGCCAGCCGCCCCCACTTCCCGTTCCACCAGTGCTTGCGCTGCTCCATGGCCGGACTCTATCGAACACACGTACGAGAAGATGCGGCCCCTGCGGGAATCCCGCAGGGGCCGATGTGCATCCGTGTGGGTCAGCGCTGCGTCGGCGGTTCGGTCCGGCGGCCCAGCACGTCGTCAAGCGCCCCGCGCTGCTGGCCCGGGGTCGTGTGACCGGCGGAGACCAGGGCGTCCCGGATCTCGGTGAGCAGCTTGACCTCCTCGCTGGGGGCCGCGGGCGGCGGCTCCTCGCCCCGCTGCCGCCGCTCGGCCAGCTTGTTCATCGGGAACACCACGAAGAAGTAGAGCACCGCCGCGGTGAGCAGGAACGTGATCACGGCGTTGATGAATGCCGCCCAGTCCACGTAGTTGCCCTCAGTGAGCTTCCATTTCCCGGCGCTGAGGGCGGTGCCTCCGCCGATCGCCTTGATCAGCGGTTCGAGGAACGACTTGGTGAGCTGGGTGACCACGCCGGTGAACGCGGCGCCGATCACGATGCCGACCGCCAGGTCGACGACGTTGCCGCGCATGATGAAATCTTTGAAGCCCTTGAGCATCCGTACTCCCGAGGTGTCCGGTTTTCCGTCGCGGACAACCTATGCCCCGTCGGCCGGCTCCAGAAAAGCACCGGCCTCGATCGCCGCCCGGCCCGCGTCGCCGGCGCGGATCGCCTCGACCAGCCGGGTGTGGTCGACGTAGCGCTCGGGCGCGAGCGCGCCCCCCATCGCCTGGGCGACGGTGCTGCGCAGGGCGGCGCCGAAGGAGGCGTACAGCTCGGCGAGCATCGCGTTGTGCGCGGCGGCGACCACCGCGACGTGCAGCGCCGCGTCGGCCTCCACGAACGCGTCGACCCGGCCGCCGCGCCAGGCCGCCTCGCGGTCGGCGAGCGCGCCGTCGAGCGCCGCCAGGTCCTGCGGGGTACGCCTCAGCGCGGCGAGTCGGGCCGCCTCCACCTCGAAGGCACGGCGTACCTCGATGACCTCGGTCATCCGGTCGTCGCCCAGTCGACGGGCCACCACCGGGGCCAGCTCGTCGGTGGACACCACGTAGGTGCCGGAGCCCTGCCGGCACTCCAGCACCCCGGCGTGCACGAGGGCGCGGACGGCCTCGCGGATCGTGTTGCGCCCGACGCCCAGCGCGGCGACCAACTGTGGCTCGGTGGGGATGCGGCCGCCCACCGGCCACTCGCCGCCGAGGATCCGGGCCCGGAGTTGCTCGATGGTCTGGCGGACGCGGTGCCCCCGGGGAGGCGCGGCTGGCTGCGCGGCGGGGGAATCGACCGACGGTGGCACTGGTTACATCACCGGCCTGAAATTCATCCCATGATTGTAGGTTAGAGGTCATGACCCCGCCAGCCGCCGCCGCTCCGGCCCCGCCCGCACCCGTCCTCGCCGTCGACACCCGCCCGGCGGACGGCACCACGGCCCGGCGGACGCACCCGGTGACCGGTGGCGCGCTGGTGCTGGTCGGGATGCTGCTGGTCGCGCTGAACCTGCGCATGGCGGTCACCAGCCTCGGCGCCCTGCTCGACGAGATCCGCGCCGGGTTGGGGCTCTCCGGCGTCATGGCCGGACTGGTCACCACCCTGCCGACCATCGCGTTCGCCGGCCTCGGCGCGCTCACCCCGTGGCTGGTCCGCCGGGTCGCCCCGGCCCGGGTACTGGTGGTCGCCATGATCGTCCTGGCCGTCGGCCAGGTGCTCCGGGCCGCCACCGACTCGGCCTGGATCTTCGTGCTCACCAGCGCGTTGGCACTGGCCGGCATCGCGGTCGCCAACATCCTGCTGCCCATGCTCGTCAAGCAGCACTTCGGCCACCGGACCGGCCTCGTCACCGGGGCGTACACCATGGCGTTGACCCTGGGCACGACGGTGGCCGCGGCCTCCGCCGTGCCGATCGCGCACGCCTTCGGGTCCTGGCGGGCCGGGCTGGGCGTCTGGGCCGGGCTGGCCGCGGTGGCCGTACTCCCGTGGGTGCCGCTGGCGCTGCGGACCCGCCGGGGCGCGCGGCGCGCGACCCCGACGGCGGCCGTCGCCGCGCGGGTCCGGCCGGCGCGGACCCGGCTGGGTTGGGCCATGGCGATCTACTTCGGGGCGCAGTCACTCAGCGGCTACGCCATCATGGGTTGGCTGGCCCAACTGTTCCGCGACGCCGGCTACCGGCCCGAGTCGGCCGGGCTGCTGCTCGCCGGGGTGACCGCGCTCGGCGTGCCGATCGCGCTGCTGATGCCCACCCTCGCCGGCCGGCTCGCCACCCTGCGCCCGCTGGTGTTCGGCCTGACCGGCGCGTCGGCGCTGGCCTACCTGGGGCTGGCGCTGGCACCGCACGGCGCCGCGCTGCTCTGGGTGACCCTGCTGGCGCTCGGCCAGGGCGCGTTCCCGCTGATCCTCACGACGATCGGTCTGCGCGCGCGGACCGCCGACGGGACCGTCGCGCTCTCCGCCTTCGCGCAGAGCACCGGGTACGTGATCGCCGCCCTCGGCCCGCTGTCGGTCGGCATCCTCTACGAGATCACCGGCGGCTGGACGGCGCCGATCGGATTCCTGCTGGCCGCGCTCGCCGTGCAGACGGCGGCGGGCATGGCGATCGCCCGTCCCCGCTACGTCGAGGACGAGTAGGTCGAAACAGCGGTCAGGAGGACGCCGGCGTCGGTTCGCCGGCGACGGCCTCGTCCACCGTCGGGTAGGTGTGCAGCACCTCGACGAGCCCGCTCACCTCGAGGATGCGCAGCACGCCACGCTGCGGAGCGGCCAGCCGCACCACACCGCCGGCCTCGTCACAGCTGTTCTTGGCGCGAACGAACACCGACAGACCGGTCGAGTCGCAGAACGAGACGTCCGCCAGGTCGAACACCAGCCGGTTGCGGCCCTTGTCGAGCAGGTCGGTGATCTGGTCCTGCAACTGCGGTGCGGTTGCCATGTCCAGCTCGCCCGCGACCGACACGACGACCACGTCGCCGCGTTGTTCCGTGTGCACCGTCAGGGACATTCGCCAGACCTCCTGTTATCGGGGGAACGGTATCCCACGACCGGGGTCGCACGCAGAACGGGAGCCGGCATCCGGTGGTCCCCGTCATTCCATTGCTACGGAGCAAGTAGTTGTGCAGGCCCCGGTGATAGAGTCCGGCCGGTCCAGGTCGAGGGGGGTTTTCGCGATGGCGTTGAACGCCGAGGAAAGTGGTCGACTGGCCGCGCTGCTGGGCGGCCACGCCGAGCAGATCACGCAGCGGTGGACCGACATCGTGGCCGGCTCGCTGCGGGGCCGGCTGAGCCACGCCGAGCTGCGCCGACAGGTCGAGGATCTGCATCAGGCCATCATCGGCGTCGCCCAGCAGGGCAGCTTCGACCTGTCCGCCGAGAGCACGGGTGAACTGCGCGCCACGCTCTCCGAGTTGTCCCGGGGCAGGGCCCGGCAGGGCTTCTCCGCCACCGAGACGACGATCAGCGTCTTCGCGCTCAAGGACGTACTGGCCGAGCTGCTCCAGGAGTCCGGCGGGGCCGACGCGCTGCACGACTTCGTCGCCTACTCCAAGCTCGTCGACGAGCTGGGCCTGTTCACCTTTGAGAGCTTCGTGCGTACCCGCGAGAGCCTCATCGCCGACCAGGCCGAGCAGTTGCTCGAACTCTCCACCCCGGTGGTGAAGCTGTGGGAGGGCGTGGTGGCCGTCCCGCTGGTCGGCACCCTGGACTCCGCCCGGGCCCAGGTGGTCATGGAGCGGCTGCTGCAGACCCTGGTCGACACCGGTTCCCCGTACGCGATCATCGACATCACCGGCGTCCCCGCCGTGGACACCCAGGTCGCCCAGCACATCCTGAAGACCGTGGTGGCCGCCCGACTGATGGGCGCCGACTGCATCATCTCCGGCATCCGGCCGCAGATCGCGCAGACCATCGTGGCGCTCGGCATCGAGTTCGGCGACATCGCCACCAAGGCCAGCCTCGCCGACGCGCTGCGCCACGTGCTGCGGCTCACCGGGATCGAGTCCGCCCGTCGCCAGTCCCGCAGGGACGCCTGATGGAACGCGTACCGATCCTCAAGATCGGTGACATCCTGCTGGTCTCCATCCAGCTCGACATGTCCGACCAGACGGCGGTTCAGCTCCAGGACGATCTCGCCGAGCGGATCGTGGCGACCGGCTGCCACGGCGTCATCATCGACATCACCGCGCTGGACATCGTCGACTCGTTCGTCGGCCGGATGCTCTCCACCATCGCGTCGATCTCGAAGGTCCTCGACGCCGAGACGGTGGTGGTCGGCATGCGCCCCGCCGTCGCCATCACACTTGTCGAACTGGGGCTGTCGCTGAACGGCATCCGTACCGCGCTGAACGTCGAGCGCGGCATGGAGCTGATCGCGGCGGCCAACGCCGACGAGCTCGATCACCAGCTCGACGACGATCCGGACGCCGAGACGGCCACGCCGTGACCACGGGCATCGACCTGGGCCACCCGCAGGCGCAGTCGGTCCGCAGCGACGAGGACGTGGTACGCGTCCGGCAACTGGTCCGGTCGGTGGCGGTCGCCGTCAAGCTGTCGCTGGTCGACCAGACCAAGGTGGTCACGGCCGCGAGCGAGCTGGCCCGCAACACCCTGGTGTACGGCGGCGGCGGCACCGTCGAGGTGGCGACCGTGGACAACGGCCGACGTAAGGGCCTGCGGATCGTCTTCGCCGACTCCGGCCCCGGCATCGCCGACCTCGACCTGGCCCTGACCGACGGGTACACCACCGGCGGCGGCCTCGGCCTCGGCCTCAGCGGGTCCCGCCGGCTGGTCGACGAGTTCGAGATCGAGACGTCGGCGGAGGCCGGCACCCGGATCACGGTCACCAAGTGGGCCCGGTGAACGGGGACCCGGTCACCGACAGCGGCATCTGGTTCCGGGTGGAGGCGGGCAGTACCGCCAGCGCCGTACGACGCGCTGCGGAACGCCTCGGCGAGCAGATCGAGATGGGTGCGGCCCGCATCGCGGACCTGGCCATCGTGGCCGCCGAACTGACCAGCAACCTCGTCAAGCACGCCGACAACGGCGTCCTGCTGCTGCGGCCGGTCCGCCGTGCCGGGCAGGCCGGCGTGGAGATGGTCGCCATCGACTCCGGGCCCGGCATGGCCGACCTCACCGTCTCCTCCCGGGACGGGCACTCCACCACCGGCACGCTCGGCATCGGCCTCGGCGCCATCGTCCGGCAGGCGAGCTGGTTCGACGGCTACTCCCTGCCCGGTAAGGGGACCGTCTTCGCCGTCCAGGTCTGGCCGGCCGAACCGGCGACACCGTCCTGGGCCGGTGGTCTCACCCGGCCGATCCCCGGCGAGACGGTCAGCGGTGACGGGTACGCCGTCCGGCTCGTCGACGGCCGGCACCAGGTGCTCGTCAGCGACGGTCTGGGGCACGGCCCGCTGGCCGCCGCCGCCACCGAGGCCGCGCTCGCCGCCTTCCGCAACGCGCCGGCCGGCGCCCCGGCGGCGGTGGTGAGCCACCTGCACCGGAGCATGTCGCACACCCGTGGCGCGGCGCTCGCGGTCGCCGAACTGGCACCTGGCGTGCTGCACTACGCCGGGCTCGGCAACATCTCCGGCGTGATCGTCGACGACGATGGCCAACGCCGCGGGCTCGTGTCGCTGCCCGGCATCGCCGGGCACCAACGGCCGACGGTACGCGGCTACGACTACCCGTTCGGGCCGGGTTCCCGGCTCGTCATGCACAGCGACGGCGTCGTCGACCGCTGGCGGTTGGCCGACTACCCGGGCCTCGTCGAACGGTCCCCGCTGGTGCTGGCGGCAACCCTGCTGCGCGACGCCGGAACGCGGCGCGACGACGCCTGTGTCCTGGTGGCGAGGTCCGGGCATGAGCGTTGATCCGGCCTCGGTGCCGCTGCTGCAGATGGCGCTCCGCGTCGAACAGGACATCTTCGTCATCCGCCAGCGTGGCCGCGAGGTGGCCGGCGTGGTGGGCCTCGAACACCAGGACCAGGTGCGGATCGCCACCGCTCTCAGTGAGGTCGCCCGGGACCTGCTGCGGCTGACCGGCGGCGCGGACGTCATCTTCCACCTCGAGGGGCGGCCCGACGGCCGCTTCCACCTCCGCGCCGACCTGGCGCCGGTGGGGCCGCTACCCGACGGCCGGTACGAGCCGCAGTCCGGTGCGGTGTCCCGCCTGGTCGACTCCCTGAGCGTGACGACCGCCGAGGGGGTTACGGTCGTAAGGATGTCCCGCAGAGTCCCGGCGAACGCGCCGATCCCGACCCCGGAGCGGCTGGCCGAGTTCCGTTCCGAACTCGGCCGCACCGCGCCGGGCAGCGCGTTGGACGAGTTGACCGTGCAGAACGGCCAGCTCATCGCGGCGCTCGACGAGGTGCGCAGCCAACGCGACGAGCTGGCCGTGCTCAACGAGGAGCTGGCCGAGACCAACCGTGGCGTGGTGGCGCTCTACAACCAGCTCACCGAGGAGCTGGAGGCGACCAACCGGGGAGTCGTCGCCCTCTACGCCGAGCTGGACGAGAAGTCGGCCCAACTGCGTGCCGCGAGCGAGTCGAAGAGCCGGTTCCTGGCGAACGTGAGCCACGAGCTGCGCGCCCCGGTGACCGCGATCATCGGGCTGGGACGCCTGCTCGCGGACTCCTCCTCCGACCCTCTCACCACCGAGCAGGTCCGTCAGGTCGGCCTCATCCGCTCCTCGGCGGAGGATCTGCTCGGTCTGGTCAACGAACTGCTGGACCTCGCCAAGGCCGAATCGGGCCGGATCGAGCCCGACTGGGCGGACGTGGACCTGCGCCCGGTCTTCGGTCAACTGCGCGGCACCATGCGGGCACTGGCCACCCGGCCCAGGGTGGAGCTGACGGTGGAGGAGCCGACCGTGCCGGCCGTGCTGCGCACCGACGAGGTGCTGCTCGGCCAGGTGCTGCGCAACCTGCTGCACAACGGGCTGAAGTTCACCGAGCGCGGCGAGGTGCGGCTGCGCGCCCGACGCCGCGACGACCGGTGGCGCTTCGAGGTCAGTGACACCGGCCCGGGTATCCCCCCCGAGCTGCACGATCGGATCTTCGAGGAGTTCTACCAGGTGCCCGGCGCGACCCGGGTCGGCGGCACCGGCCTCGGCCTGCCGTACGCCCGGCGACTGGTGACCCTGCTCGGTGGCACGCTGGAGCTGGCCAGCGAGCCCGGCCGGGGCAGCACCTTCACCGTCTCACTGCCCATCGGCGGAGCGTGACGGTGGACGCCGTACCGACGACCGTCCTGGTGGTCGATGACAGCCGTACCAAGCGTTACCTGCTGGTCAGTTGGCTCAGCCGGGCCGGGTACACGGTGCTCGAGTCGGAGAGCGGCACCGAGGCGCTGGCCCGGGTCGAGACGGCGCGGATCGACCTCGTGGTGCTGGACGTCCGGCTGCCCGACCTGAGCGGCTACGAGGTGTGCGAGCGGATCAAGGCGGCCCACCCGGCGCTGCCGGTGATTCACGTCTCCGCGCACGCCGTGGACGTGGCCGACCGCGCCCAGGGGCTCACCCGGGGGGCGGACGCGTACCTGGCCGAGCCGATCGAGCCGGAGGAGCTGATCGCCACCACCCGGGCGGTGCTGCGCTACTACCAGGCCCGGCAGCGTGCCGAACTGCTCGCCGAGCGACTGCTCGGCCTCGCCGACACCACCGTCGCGGTGCACGCCGCGGCGACGTTCGGGCGGCTCCTCGAGGTCGCCGCGGAGGGGGCCGCGCAGATCTTCAAGAGCCCTGCCGCAGTGATCGCCGAGACGTTCGACGGTGACTGCATCGCCGGTGTCTGCGCCGGCCCCGGCGCCGAAGCCGCCGTTGTGCCGTGGGTCGTCGACGACACCGGAGTGCCCACCGGCGCCACCGTGCGGGTGGAGCCTCCGGAGAACTGGGGTCTGCTCACCTGGCCCGCGGACGACACGGTGACCGTGGCCGCGGCCCGGCTGCGGGAGGACCGCGCGCCGCTCTACGTGGTCGTACCCACCGCCACCCAGACCGCCCGGACGCCGGTGCTCGTGCAGCTCGCCCAGGCCGTCGCGGCGGCCGTCGAGGCCCAGCGCTCCTTCGACGAGGAGCACCGGATCGCCGTCACCCTCCAACGCAGTCTGCTCCCGCGCAGCCTGCCCACGGTCGCCGGACTGGACTTCGCGGTGCGCTACGAGCCGGCTAGCGCGCAGACCGAGGTGGGCGGCGACTTCTACGAGCTGGTGATGCTCGACGGGCACCTCCTGCTGGCGATCGGGGACGTGGCCGGCCACTCGCTGCACGCGGCCACCGTGATGGCCGAGCTGCGGCACGCGGTACGGGCGTACGCCGTCGAGGGGCACCAGCCCGGCGAGATCCTGCACCGGGTCAACGAGCTGATGCGTACCCTGCTGCCGAACGAACTGGCCACGCTCTGCGTCCTGCTGCTGCACCCGCCGAGCGGTCACGTCCGGCTGGCCAGCGCCGGTCATCTGCCGCCGCTGCTGCACCGGGACGGCAAGGTGGAGTTCGTGCAGCACTCGGCACCCCTGCTCGGCGTCCGCGCGCCCCGACCGGCCGACCTGGAGTTCGTCCTGCCGACCGGCGCCACGCTGGTGTTCTACACCGACGGGCTGATCGAGCGCCGGGACGCCACCATCGACGAGGGGCTGGCCGCGCTAGCGGCGGTGTCGACCACGGTGGACGACAACCTGGACGACTTCTGCGCCCGCCTCCTGGTCGAACTCGCCCCCGACAAGATCCAGGACGACGTAGCCGTAGTAGTCCTCCGCCGCCACTAAACCCCCACCCCACCCCCCCGGCCCTCCGCCCCCCAGGCCCTCCGGCCCCCTCTCTGCTCCGGTGATCAAGAGGTTTGCGTCAAATTTCGCCCTGTCGATGACGCGAACCTCTTGATCACGCGGGTGAAGGGGTGGGGGTGGGTGGGGGGTGGGGGTGGGGGGGTGTTGACGGGGGTATTCGCTGGGTGAATAGTGGGGCGGTGTCTACGCCGCATGTTCTGCTTGGGTTGCTGGCTGGGGGGAGTCGGCACGGGTATGAGCTCAAGCGTGCGCATGACCAGCGGCTGCCCCGGGCTCGACCGTTGGCCTTCGGGCAGGTCTACGCGACCCTCGGTCGCCTCGAACGGGACGGTCTGGTGTCCGCCGCCGGTCAGGACCGCGCCTCCGGGCCGGACCGCACGGCGTACGCGCTGACCGACGAGGGTCGCTCCACTCTGGATCGGTGGCTGTCCACGGTGGAGTCGCCGATGCCGTACGTGGCCAGCACGCTCTTCGCCAAGGTCGTCGTGGCGCTGCTGGTCGCCGACGTCGACCGGGCGCGGTCGTACCTGGTCGCCCAGCGTGCCGCGCACACCGCGCGGCTGCGGGAGCTGACGGCGGTCAAGACCGACCCGGCCGCCACCCTCAACGACATGGTCGCGGCCGACTTCGCGATCGCCCATCTCGACGCCGACCTGCGGTGGCTGCACACCACGCTGGGCCGGGTCGCCGACTGGCACCGGGAGGTGCACGCGTGACGCAACTCCAGGCTCGCGGCGTGGTTCGGGCGTACGGCCCGACGCCCGCCCTGCGCGGTGTGACGCTCGACGTGGCCGAGGGCGAGATCGTCGCGGTCACCGGGCCGAGTGGCTGCGGCAAGTCGACCCTGCTGCACTGCCTGGCCGGGATCCTCCGGCCCGACGCGGGCGAGGTCACCTGGCGCGGCCACCGGCTCGACACCTGGTCGGAGGCGGCCCGGTCCCGGCTACGGCGTACCGAGTTCGGGGTGCTGTTCCAGTTCGGGCAGTTGGTGGCCGAGCTGACGGCGGCCGAGAACGTGGCGCTGCCCCTGCTCCTCGCCGGCACGGGGCGGCGAGAGGCGCGGACGGCCGCGCTCACCTGGCTGGAGCGGTTCGGGGTGGCCGACCTGGCCGACCTGCGACCCGGCGAGATGTCCGGCGGCCAGCAGCAGCGGTGTGCGACGGCGCGGGCACTGGTCACCGAGCCGCGGGTGCTCTTCGCCGACGAGCCGACCGGCGCGCTCGACACGCTCACCGGCGAGCAGGTGCTCACCCAACTGGTCCGGCTCGCACGGGAGCAACGCACCTCCGTCGTGCTGGTCACCCACGAGCCGCGGATCGCCGCGTACGCCGATCGGGAGATCGTGCTGCGCGACGGCCTGGTGGACCACACCGGCCTGGGGCTGGACGTGCCGTTGGCGGGCGGCGCACGGTGAGGCCGGCGATGCTGGTGCGACTCGCGTTGGCCGGCAACCGCACCGACACGGCACGCGTGGTGCTGACCGCGCTCAGTGCGCTGCTGGCGGCGCTGGCCGGGCTGGCGGCGCTCACCGTGCTCGCGATCCAGAAACCGGCCGGCGACGCCTGGGCGCAGTCCGAGCAGTACCGCAACGCGCTGCTGCGTGAACCGGGACTGCGCGGCGGGACCGCCTTCGCGCTGCTGATGCTGGCCGTACCGGTGCTGGCGCTGGCCGGCCAGTGTGCCCGGCTCGGCGCTCCGGCCCGGGACCGGCGACTCGCCGCGCTCCGGTTGGCCGGCGCGACCCCCGGTCAGGTCACCCGACTGGCGGTGCTGGAGACCGGCCTGGCCAGCCTGCTCGGCACCGGTGTCGGGCTGGGCGTCTACCTGGTCGGCCGCGAGCTGCTGCACCGGCCGGACGACCAGGGCCGGTTGGCGCTGCCCACCGACGTGCTGCCCTCGGTCGCCGTGCTGGCCGCGGTGGTGCTGGGTCTGCCGGTGATCGCGGCGCTGGCCACCGCCCTCATGTTGCGTACCGTCACGACGAGCCCGCTCGGGGTCAGTCGCAAGGCCGCCCGCGAGCGGGGTCCACGCCCCTGGGCCGGAGTGCTGATCGGCCTCGGTCTGGCCTGCTTCGCGGCCACGCGCCCGATGCTCCGATGGGTCGACGGGAACGACGTGGTGCGGGGCTGGCTGGTGCCCCTGCTCTTCCTGGCGGGCGGGCTCGCCGCGATGATCGGGGTGGTCGTCGGCGTCGGCTGGATCTCGTACACCTGCGGGCGTCTGCTGCGCCGACATGCCCGCGGCGCGGCGGCGTTACTCGCGGCGGGCCGGCTGATGGCCGACCCGTGGGCGGGCAGCCGGACGTTCGCCGCCTTGCTGGCCGCCATGATCTTCGGTGCCGGCGCGGCGGTCCAGCGTGCCTACTTCGTCGCCCAGGCCGCGCTGGAACGGGAGCAGAACCGTCTCGCCGGGGTGGACGACGGCGGCGCCAACCCGTTCTACCTGTCGACAATGGACCTGGTCGACGCCGCAGTCGCCGTCGCGGTGCTGATCGCGGCGGGCGGTCTGCTCGTCGCGCTGGTCGAGGGAATCGTGGCCCGCCGTCGCGCGTACGCGGCGCTGGTCGCCACCGGCGTGCCCCGCAGCACGCTCAGCGGATCGGTGGCCTGGCAGGCATTGGCCCCTGCGGTGCCGGCGATCCTGCTGGCGCTCACCGTCGGCGTGCTACTCGGTAGGGGACTCTTTCCCAGCGTCACCACGAGCACATCGTCGACGACGGTGTGCGACGCCACGGCGGCGCTCTGCGACGACCCGGCCACCCGTGACCAGTACACCCACCTCGTGCCGACCGCTGCGCAGGAGCGGACTGTCGCCGTACCGCTGGAGCACCTGGCCTGGCTCGGCGCCGGCGCTCTGGCGGCGGTGCTGGTGACGGTCGGTGTCGGCCTGCTCTTCCTGCGGGTGAGCACGGCGGTGGACGAGTTGCGGACGGCCTGAGCGATGTAACGCCGTCGCCTGCGGTGCCGCTGTCCGCATCGGGAGCCCGGCCATCGGGTTCCCGGTGACGGGCCGGACGGTCCGTGACGCGGGCGACGGTGGGAGTTACGCCAGATGTACGACCAACCCGGAGCTGCCCCGCCGGTGTTCGTCGACGGGACCGGCCGCCGCCGTCGGTTGACCGTCGTCGCCGGTACCGCGATCGGTCTCGGCCTGCTCACGAGCCTTGGGCTGATCGCGGCAGGGCTCTTCATGGACACGTCCGTGCCGCTGCCGGGTTGGTCCGACGACAGCCGGGCGCCCAGGCCGGTGGAGGCCGGCGTGGACGGGGCCGACCAGCCTCGGGCGTCCACCGGTCCCACCGGGCCCTCTCCGGTGACCCGTACGTCGCCGCCGGTCCCCGGCCCCACGGCGTCCGTCGCCGCGCGACGATCCTCGCCGCCCCCCGCCGTCACCGTGACACCGTCCGCAAGCGCCCAGCCGGGCCGGGGCGACGAGCACCGCAACACCGCCAAGCCGAGCCGGCCACCGGGTAAGCCGCAGTGACGAGGGCGCGACACGTGGCCCGACGTGACCCTCGGGCCCACTGGTTCCTGCTCCTGCTCGGGCTGCTCCTGCTGCTCGCGGTGCTCACCGTGAACGGCCTGGTGACCGGAATCGCCGGTGGATCCGGCGGAGCATCCGGCGGGGCATCCGCCGAGGGCTCCGGCGCGGGCGTGCCTCCCGGCGTCGGCACGGGTGGGCCGGTGCTGCGGCTGGATGGGGACGAGCCGGTCAGCCGGGCCCTGCCGGCTCGGACCATCGCGCTGACGTTCGACGACGGGCCGGACCCGCACTGGACCCCCCAGGTGCTCGACGTGCTGCGCCGCCACGGCGCGCACGCCACGTTTTTCGTGGTCGGGGCCCGGGTCAACGAACATCCGGAGTTGGTCCGACGGATGCTCGCCGAGGGCCACGAGATCGGGTCGCACACCTTCACCCACGCGAACCTCGCCGCGGTACCGCCGTGGCGTCGTGACCTCGAACTCTCGCTGACCCGCAAGGCGATCGCCGGAGCCGCCGGTCGGGAGGTAACCCTCCTGCGGCCGCCGTTCTCGTCGGTGCCGACGGCGCTGACCGGGCCGGAGTACGACGCGTTGCGCGCCGCCGCCGGTGTCGGGCACGTCGCGGTCCTCGCCGATCAGGACACCAGGGACTGGCAGCGCCCCGGCGTCGACCAGATCGCGCGGGCCGCCACCCCGAAACGGGGGCGGGGCGCGGTGGTGCTGATGCACGACGGCGGCGGGGACCGGGCGCAGACGGTGGCCGCGCTGGACCGACTGCTGCCGGCGCTGACCGATCAGGGCTACCGGTTCACCACCGTCTCGGCCGGCATCGACGCCGCGCCATCGATGGTCGCGGCCTCCGCCGGCAGCCGCCTCAGCGGTACGGCGCTGCGGTGGACCCAGCGCGCCGCACACTGGTCGGCGCAGGTGATGAACCTGCTGCTGGCCGTCGCCCTGGTGCTCGGCGTGGCCCGCCTGGTGGTGCAGGTGGTCTGCGCGCGGCGGCACGTGCGCCGGGTACGCCGCCAGCGGCACACCCGCCCCGAGGTTCGCGCCCCGGTGTCGGTGATCGTGCCGGCGTACAACGAGGCCGCGAACATCGCCGCCACGGTGCGCTCGCTGATGGCCAGCGCGTACCCGGCTCTGGAGGTGATCGTGGTCGACGACGGGTCGGACGACGGCACCGCCGAGATCGTCGAGCGGATGCGGCTCCGCGGGGTACGCGTGATCCGGCAGGCCAACGCCGGCAAGCCGGCGGCGCTGAACACCGGCATCCGGGCCGCGCGGGCGAACCTGCTGGTGCTGGTGGACGGGGACACCGTCTTCCAGCCGGACACCGTGTACCGGTTGGTGCAGGGGTTCGCCGATCCATCGGTCGGCGCGATCAGCGGCAACACGAAGGTCGCCAACCGCCGTCGCCTGCTCGGTCGCTGGCAGCACCTGGAGTACGTCATCGGCTTCAACCTCGACCGGCGGATGTACGACGTCCTGGAGTGCATGCCGACCATCCCCGGCGCGATCGGCGCTTTCCGGCGTGAGGTGCTGCTGCGGGTGGGCGGCGTGCCGTCGGACACCCTGGCCGAGGACACCGACCTGACGATGAAGGTCCTCCGGGCCGGCTGGCGGGTGGTGTACGAGGAGTCCGCGATCGCCTGGACCGAGGCGCCCTCGTCGCTCCGCCAGCTCTGGCGGCAGCGCTACCGCTGGTGCTACGGCACCATGCAGGCGATGTGGAAGCACCGGCATGCCCTGCGCGAGTCGGGCGGCGGCGGCAAGCTCGGCCGACGCGGCCTGCCGTACCTCACGGTCTTCCAGGTCGTGTTGCCGCTGACCGCGCCGGCCGTCGACGTGTTCGCCGTGTACGGCCTGCTCTTCCTGCCGTGGTCGACCCTGGCTCTGGCCTGGGCCGGTCTGCTCGTGCTCCAGGCGGCCACCGCCGGGTACGCGCTGCGCCTGGACCGGGAGCGGTACGGACCACTGTGGGCGCTGCCGTTCCAGCAGGTGATCTATCGACAGCTGATGTATCTGGTGGTGGTGCAGTCGGTGGTGACGGCGCTGATCGGCAATCGGCTGCGCTGGCAGCGCATGGTGCGCACCGGTGAGGTCGCCGCGCTGGTCGGCGCCGGCCAGCGGTAGGCCGCTGCTCCCCGGATGTGGTGGCGGCGTGAGGCCACCACATCCGGGATCGAGCGTCAGGCGCGGCCCAGGCGGTCCAGGATCCAGGCGTTGATGAACGCCTCCTCGCGCCAGGCGTCGTACCGGCCGCTCGGGCCGCCGTGCCCGGCGCCCATCTCGGTCTTGAGCAGGTAGTCGCCCTGCGGTGCGGTCGCCCGCAGCCGCGCGATCCACTTCGCCGGCTCGGAGTAGAGCACCCGTGTGTCGTTGAGGCTGGTCACCGCGAGGATCGCCGGGTAGTCCACCGCCGTGACGTTCTCGTACGGCGTGTACGACTTCATGTACGCGTACACCTCGGGATCGTCGAGGGGGTTGCCCCACTCCTCCCACTCCGTGACCGTCAGCGGCAGCGACGGGTCGAGGATCGAGGTGAGCGCGTCCACGAACGGCACCTGCGCCACGATCCCGGTGAAGGCGTCCGGAGCGAGGTTGGCGACCGCGCCCATCAGCAGGCCGCCGGCCGACGCGCCCCGGGCCACCAGCCGGTCACTGGCCGTCCAACCGGCCTTGACCAGGTGCCGGGCGCAGGCCACGAAGTCGGTGAAGGTGTTCTTCTTGGCCAGCATCTTGCCCTGGTCGTACCAGCGCCGGCCCAGCTCGCCGCCGCCCCGGGTGTGCGCCACGGCGAAGACCACGCCCCGGTCCAGCAGGGACAGTCGGGCCACCGAGAACCACGGGTCCATGCTGGCCTCGTACGAGCCGTAGCCGTACAGCTCGCAGGGCGCCGAGCCGTCCCGGGGCGTGCCGACCCGGCAGACCAGCGAGATCGGTACCCGGGTGCCGTCGTCGGCGAGCGCCCAGTCACGGTGCTGCTCGTACTCCGCCGGGTCGTACGGTCGGCCGTCCGGACCGGGCAGCACCGGCTTCTGCTTGCGCAGCACCATCTGCCGGGTGACCAGGTCGTAGTCGTAGACCGAGTCGGGGGTGACCAGCGAGGAGTAACGCAACCGGACCTGCCCGGTGCGGTACTCCGGGTTGGCGTCCAGCCCGACGCTGTACAGCGGCTCGGGAAAGTCGATGTCGTACCCGTCGTCGCTGCCGACCGGCAGCACCCGCAGGCCGGTGAGGCCGTCGGTGCGCAGCGACACCACCAGGTGGTTCGCGAACGCGTCGACCGCCTCCAGCCGGGTGCCCGGGGTGTGCTCGATCAGCGGAACCCAGTCGCCCGGGGTGTCCGCCGAGGTGAACGCCAGCGCGAAGTCCTCCGCGCCGTCGTTGTGCAGGATCAGGAAACGGTGGCCGTGGTGCTCCACCGCGTACTCGACGCCCTGCCGGCGGGGCGCGATCACGGCCGGCGCGCCGGTGGGGTTGCCGGCCGGAATCACCAGCACCTCGCTGGTGATCTTGCTGTGGATGTCGATGAGGATGAACTTCTCCGACCGGGTCAGCTCGACGCCCACCCAGAACCGCTCGTCGTCCTCCTGGTGCACCACCACGTCGTCGGAGGCGGCGGAGCCGATGGTGTGCCGCCAGACCCGGTTCGGCCGCCAGGCGTCGTCGACCGTCACGTAGAACAGCGCCGACGCGTCGGCCGACCAGGCGGTGCCGTAGAAGGTGTCGGGCACCTCGTCGGGCAGCAGCTCGCCGGTGTTCAGGTCCTTCACGCGCAGGGTGAAGCGCTCGTCGCCGGAGAAGTCCGTCGAGTACGCCAGCCAGCGCCCGTCCGGGCTGACGTCGAACGCGCCCAGCGAGAAGAAGTCGTGCCCCTCGGCCAGCAGGTTGCCGTCGAGCAGCACCTCCTCGCCGTCGAGCGGGGCGCCGTCCGCGCTGACCGGTGGCTCGGACTCGCCGTCGCGGACCGCGCGCCGGCAGTGCACCCCGTACTGCTGGCCCTCGATCGTGCGGGTGTAGTACCAGTACCCGCCCTTGCGGGTGGGCACCGACAGGTCCGTCTCGCGGGTGCGCTGGCGGGTCTCCTCGAACAGCTCCGCCCGCAGGGCGGCCAGGTGCGCGGTGCGCTCCTCGGTGTACGCGTTCTCGGCGGTCAGGTAGGCGATCGTCTCCGGGTCGTCCTTGGCGGCGAGCCAGGCGTACTCGTCGACGACGGTGTCGCCGTGGTGGGTGCGCTCGGTGGGCACCCGCTTCGCCGCGGGCGGGGCAGTCTCGGTGGTCACGGCGGCCACGTTACCGGCCGACTCACCCTCCGTGCCGGACCAGCGGCATCCCGAACATCCCCACCCCGTCTTTCGTACACATGTACGATTGCCGGCATGGCGGCAGCAGCGAGTTCCCTCGGCCGGTCCGGAGCCCTCGAGATCACCCGGCGATTGACCGCGATCTGCGGTCCGCCGTTCGCCCGACTCGCCGGCTCGGCCGACGAGGTGGCCGGGCGGCCCGCGCGCTGGGTGGCGGTGCCCGGCGGGCCGCACGCCGCGGCCGAGGTGCTGCGGCTGGCCGCCGTCCACGATCTGACGGTGGTGCCCCGGGGCGCCGGCACGAAGATCGACTGGGGTGCCACCCCGACGCAGGTCGACATCCTGCTCGACACGGGTCGGCTGGCTGGCATCGGCCACGAGCCGGTGGGCGCCCCCGTGGTCGAGGTGGGCGCGGGCACTCCACTGCGGGCGGTACAGGCCACTCTGGAACGCACCGGGCAGCGGCTCGCGATGGACGCTCCCTCGCCCGGCGCGACCCTCGGCGGGGTGCTCGCCGCCGGGGAGGCCGGTCCACTGCGGCACCGCCACGGCAGCCCGTGCGACCAGCTCGTCGGCGTCCGCTATCTGGCCGCCGACGGTGAGCTGGTCAGCGCCGGCGGCGGCGCGCCGGGGCTCGACCTGGCCCGGCTGCTCTGTGGTTCGCAGGGCGCGCTCGGCGTGCTGGTCTCGGCGAGCCTGCGGGTGCAGCCGGTGCCCGCCAGCCGGCTGTGGGTGTCCCGGCCGGTGTGGACCCCGCTGGAGGTCCACGAGCTGATCCGGTCGATCCTCGCCGCCCGCCTCGACCCGGCGGCCATCGAGCTGGACCTGCCCGGCGGCCTGCCCCGGCCACGCAGCGTGTACCCGCCGGGCCATCCGTCCGCCACCGCCCGCGAGCGCCACCCGTCGATGTCCGGCCGGTCCGGGGCCCCGTCCCGGGCGGGCAGCCTCGTCGTGCTGCTCGAAGGCGGCCCGGCCGAGGTGAACGAACGCGCCGAACGGCTGGTCGGCCTGCTGCACGGCGAGGCGACCGTGACCCACTCGGCACCGCCGTGGTGGCGTCGTTACCCCTTCGCGCCCGGCGACACAGCACTACGGCTGGAGGTGCCGATCAGCGATCTGCACGCCGCCGTGTACGCGCTGCGCGACGCGGCCGGCGCTCCCGTGCCGGTGCGGGGCTCGGCCGGTCTGGGCGTGGTGCACGCGGCCCTGCCCGGCGCGGTGCCACCCGACCGGGTGGCGTCCATCCTGGCCGCCGTCCGGGGGGTGCTGCTGGCCCGGCAGGGTCGCTGCGTGGTCGTCTCCGCCCCGGCCGCCGTCCGACAGGCCGTCGACCTGTGGGGAGAGTTGGCCGGCCTGGTCCAGCTCCGCGCCGCGAAGGAGCACCTCGACCCGGAGCGACGCCTCGCCCCCGGCCGCCTCCCCGGCGGCCTGTGAGGCTGTCCCGGCCGGTGCGGACGTGACGCAACGCCGGCGGGGTGAGCCTGCGCCGGTCAGACCGCGTCGTTGCGGAGCACCAGGACGGCGATGTCGTCCCGGGGTGGCTCGACCGAGAAGTTGATGGCGGCGGCGCGCAGGCGCGCGGCGACCACGTCGGCGGAGTAGCCGGCCAGCGGCGCCGCCGCGTCGCGCAGCCGGTCGGTGCCGAACAGCTCCCGACCGTGCCGCCGCTCGGTGACCCCGTCGGTATAGAAGATCAGCGAGTCGCCGGGGGTGAGCGTGATCTCCGTCGTCGGTGAGGTGATGGTGTCGAGCAGACCCAGCGCCGTGCCCCCGGCACCGACGAACCGGGCGCCACCCGCGCCGGCCAGCAGCACCGGCCGGTCGTGCCCGGCCAGGTGCAGCGACACGTCGAGGTGGTCGCCGTCGCCCGGCCCCACCGCGGCCAGTGCCAACGTGCAGTACCGGCCGCCGCCCCGCTCGACGAGCGTCTCGTTGAGCCGGGCCAGCGCCTCCGGCAACGGCTTGCCGTCACCCACCAGCACCCGGATCACGTCCCGGACGAGCCCGGTGACCGCCGCCGCCTGGACGCCCTTGCCCGACACGTCGCCGATCACCACGAGCCAGCGTCCGTCGGGCAGCGGCACCACGTCGTAGAAGTCGCCACCCACCTCGGCGTCATCGCCGGTGGGTACGTACTCGGCGGCGAAGCCGATGCCCTCCACGACCGGCAGCACGGGCGGCAGCAGGGACTTCTGGAGCGTCTGCGCCACCCGTCGCCGCTCGGCGTGGATCCGGGCGTTCTCGATCGCCAGCGCGGCCCGCCGCGCCACGTCCTCCAGGACGGCCACCTCGTCCGGGTCGTGCCGGTGCCGTTGGTGCCGGCCCACCGCGAGAGTGCCGAGACGCTGGCCGCGGGCGATCAGCGGAACCGCGAAGCCCTCCATCGGGCCGCCGAGCGGGATCTGCGCCGCACTCCGGGACGCCTCCCGCAGCCGGGCCTGGATGGAATCCGGGCCGGTCTCCGCCAGCACCCGGTGCAGTTGTGGCAGCACCGACTCGTCGGCGTGGCTGGTCGCGGCCAACCGCAGCCGCCCCCACTCGTCGGTCGTGTGCACGGCGCACCACTGGCCCAGGCGGGGCACCACCAACTGCGGAATCAACGCCATGGTCAGCTCGACGTCCAGCGACTGGGCCAGCAGCTCGCTGGCCTCGGCGAGGAACGTCAGCCAGGCCTGCCGGCGGACGTCCGCCCGGCGCAGCCGGTCGTTCTCCAGGTGCAGCGACAGCCGCTCCGCGGTGAGCACCGCCAACGGGCGGGCGTACGCCGATGGCGCTGCGTCCAGCTCCAACTCCCCGGCGTACGGGCGGTGCACGGTCAGCGGCACCCGGAGCAGTTCGCTGTCGGGGCGGGGCTGCCGGCCGAAACGTGCCAACAACTGTCGGCCCTGCCCGTCGCCCCGGTCGAGGCGGACGGCCCCACCGGCCGCGCCGACCATCTCGGCGACCCGGTTGAGCAGGCTGGCGGCGAAGTCCGGCAGCGGGTCGTCCGCGTACATGTCGGGGGCGGTCTGCATGAGTTCGCTCATCGCGCCCGCGCTCGGCGCCGAGCCGTCGCCGGCCCCGGGGCCGGCGGCCACCCGCGTGCCGCCGGCGCGGGCGCCCGCGCCCGGC